>CAYLTY010000250.1:0-12096 GCA_964386705.1 uncultured Planctomycetaceae bacterium | reverse complement strand
TGCAACAGCTTCAACTCCATTTCGCCGCGGTTCTCGACCATGAACTTGAAGCCGCCCGCGCGTCCCAAGCCGGACACGGCCGGCGGTGGAAAGACGAAGATCTGCGCTTCCGGAACTTCCGCCGAGTAGCGCTTGCGCAACGTCGCCACGATCTTGTCGCTATGCAAGTCGGGCGTCGCGCGCTGATCAAAGTTCTTGAGAATGATGAACATCGACCCGAAGTTGGAACCGTAGGCACTCAGCACGAACGAGTTACCCGCGACCGAGTTCACATTCTTCACGCCCGGCGTTTCGAGCGCGATCTTCTCCAGCTTGGAGATCGTGGCTCGTGTCCGAGCCGCTGACGCCGAGTCCGGCAACTGCACACTGGCAATCAGATAGCCTTTGTCTTGACTGGGAATGAAGCCCGTCGGCAGTTGGTTGTAGCTCCAGCCGGTCAGCACCAGCAGGCCGCCATACACGGCCAGCACCAGCAAGGGCACTCGCAAGAACCCACCGACGATCCGCGTGTAGACTGTTGTCGAAATGCGAAAGCCGAAGTTGAACAGCCGAAACAACCAGCCGAGAAATGTATCGATCAGCCACGTCAGTGGATCGCGTTTTGCGTTGCGAGGTCTCAGCAGCAGAGCCGCCAACGCCGGACTGAGCGTCAACGAGTTGATGGTGGACAGCACTGTCGACACTGCGATCGTCAGTGCGAACTGCCGGAAGAAATGACCGACAATACCAGAGATAAACGCACACGGCACGAACACAGCCGTGAGCACCAGTCCCACCGCGATGACCGGTCCCGAGACGTCTTCCATCGCGCGCAAGGCAGCCTCGCGCGGCGATAGACCTTTTTCGATGTAGTGCTCGACGGCTTCAACCACGACGATGGCATCGTCGACGACAATTCCGATTGCCAACACCAATCCGAACAGCGTCAGGTTGTTGAGACTGAAGCCCACCACAGACATCGCGGCGAACGTGCCGACGATGGCCACGGGTACGGCGACCAGCGGAATAATGGCCGCACGCCAGCCCTGCAGGAACAAGAGCACCACCAGCGCCACGAGGATGATCGCGTCCCGTAGCGCCTTGAAGACTTCTTGAATGGATTCGCGAATGAACGGCGTAGTGTCGTAACCGATCTCATGTTCGACGCCCTGCGGGAAGTCTTTCGACAGCTGCTGCATCATGGCCTTGACCATGTCAGCGGTCTCGAGCGCGTTCGCGTCCGGCAATTGAAAGATCGCGAGGCCCACCGTCGGCTTCTGGTCGAAGCGATTGGCGATGTCCTGGCTGCGAGCGTTCATCTCGGCATGGCCGATGTCCTTGATCCGAATCGCCCGCCCATCTGCCGTCGTGCGAATCATGATGTTGTCGAACTCTTCCGGCTCGACGAGGCGTCCACGAATCGTCAGCGGGATCTGCAGCAATTGGCCGTCACTCGCCGGAGGCTGGCCTACCTGACCAATCGCCGGTTGCATGTTCTGCTCGCGAATCGCCGCGATGACGTCACTGACCGCGAGATCTCGCGCCGCCAATCGCTGAGGGTCCACCCAGATACGCAGGCTGTAGTCGCGTTGACCGAAGACCAGCACTTCACTGATGCCGGGTAACCGTGCTAGCTCATCCTTGATCCGCAGCACGGCGTAATTGCTGAGATACAGCTGGTCATAACGACCGTCCGGCGAGTTCAAGCTCACCGTCAGGAGAATGTCCGGTGATCGCTTCTTCGTAGTCACGCCCGTCTGCCGCACCACGTCCGGCAGTTGCGAGATCGCCAAGCTCACTCGGTTCTGCACCAGCACCTGCGCGAGGTTCAGATCCACGCCCGGCTTGAACGTCACGGTCAGAGTGTATGAGCCATCGTTCGTGCTCTGCGAAGACATGTAGAGCATGTCTTCCACGCCGTTGACCTGCTGCTCAATGGGCGCGGCCACGGTCTGAGCAACCACTTGGGCACTCGCGCCGGGATAGTTGCAGTCCACCTGCACCGTCGGCGGAGCCACCGGCGGATATTGAGCGATCGGCAACGTGAAGACTGCAATTCCGCCGGCCAGCGTAATCAGAATCGAGATGACCGATGCAAAGATCGGTCGATCGATAAAGAACCGGGAAATCACAGTACACAATTCCTATCACGGAAAATCGGGCGGTGCATCGCAGACCGAATGCATCTACGCTCGGCCCATCTCATAAGCTCTACCGCACGGGTGCGTCTGGCTTCTTTGAATCAGTACCGGCGGTCTGAGTACCACTGTCGGCCGGAGCCTGCGGTTTCGCTTCCACCTTGCTCTTCGGCCGCACGCGCTGCAGGCCGGTCACAACCACTTTGTCGGCCAGTTCCAAGCCGGAATGAATCACGCGTCGTCCGTTCGTCAGCCAGCCGACATCGACGCGGCGATATTCGATCTCACTGTCGGCGTTCACCACATACACGTAGCGCTGTCCCTGATCGGAACTCAACGCTTCTTCAGGGATCAGCAGCGAACGCTGTTCGGGCCCGACCGGAACTTTCAAACGCACAAACATCCCGGGCGAGAGCAGCAGGTTCTCGTTGTTAATCTTCACTCGCGCCCGCAACGTGCCCGCGCCCGGATCAATCTGGTTGTCGACCCAGTTAATACGGCCACTCAGCGAAAAATCGTCTTCGCCCGCCAAGGCCACGGAGATCGAGCGATTCGTATCGGGAGCAGACTTCAGCACACCCTGCTCCACCATGCGGCGCATCTTCAGGATGGTGCGTTCGTCGAAATCGAAGTACGCATAGATCGGATTCAGCGACACGATCGTCGCCAGAGCGCTGTCATCGGCTTTCACGATGTTGCCGGGGTCGACGAGTCGTCGGCTGATGCGGCCGGAGATCGGTGCCACCACTTTCGTGAAACCCAGATTCAGTTCCGCCAGCTTTACTGTAGCCTCAGCCGCCGCTTTCGTGGCTTCGGCTTCCGCCGTCTGGAACACGATGTTGTCGTAGTCTTGCGGAGTGATGGCTCCCGTTGTCTTCAGCTTCTTACCGCGGTCCAGCTGGCTTTGGAGCCGATCCAGTTGAGCCTGCATCTGAGCCACTTGCGTCTGCGCTTGCCGTAACGTCGCGCGGAAGGTGTCGTCTTCGATCTCGAAGAGCACGTCGCCTTCCTGCACATCGGCGCCGTCCACGAAATTCACGGCTTTCAAGTATCCGCTGACGCGCGCTCGCAGTTCTACAGTTTCAGGCGACCAGGTCCGCCCGGTGAACTCTTCGTGCTGCGTGACGGTTTCCTGACCCGGCGTCACATAGAACACTTCCGCTGGCTTCGCGGGTGGTGGAGGCGGCGCGGGCTTCTTGCATCCACTGGCGGTGAGCAGCGTCAGGCTGAGCATCAGCCCCCAGAGCAACCCCGATCGAAGTGTTTGATATGGTTTCATAACGCTGCCATGTGCGTGATCAGACGATCTTCCTCAGATGGGCCAAAACGGCGCTTCCATTTCGCGTCCAACTGCCCCAGAATAAACATGACTGACCAGTCAGTCATGTTTCATAATAGACTGTGGCCCATTTGAATCAATCCCTAACTACAATTCCGATTCGGCATTCGCACGGACGTCCACTGCAGGTACGAGACCCTCAGGACATTTGAGTAATGGCGGAACTGACACAGACAACGACGAAAAGATCGCAGCGGCGATCCGAGCGATCGCAAACGATCGTGGAAACCGCGGCGACGCTGTTCGCCGAGCACGGCTACGACGACTGCGAAATGGACTGCCTGGCCAGTGCTCTGGGCATCGCCAAGGGCACGCTCTACCTGTACTTCCCCGGTAAACAGGAGTTGTTCTTTGCCTGCGTCGATTGGGGCATGACGCTGATGCAGCGGGCGATTCGGGAAGCCTCAGACCCGGTCGACGAACCATTTGAGAAGATCAGCCGCGCGATCCGTGCGTATCTCGTGTTCTTCGAGGAACATCCGCAGTACGTCGAACTGCTGGTTCAAGAACGGGCCATCTTCAAGGATCGCAAGCTGGCCACATACTTCGAGCACCGCAACGCCAACCGCGGCCAATGGCGCGAGCTGTATGCAGGACTCATCGCCAGCGGTCGGCTTCGCAACGACTTTCCCGTCGAGCGCATTCTCGACACGCTGGGCAACCTGGTGTACGGCACGATGTTCACCAACCATTTTGTTGGGCGCACGCAGTCGCTCGACGAACAATACCGCACGATCATGGAGTGCATCTTCCGCGGTATCCTCAGCGACGCCGAGCGTCAGACATGGTCCGTTCCCAAGTTCGCTACCCATTCCACCTCCTAAGAGCAGTTCGACCTCGATCTCGCGTTGCCGAACGAGCTGAACGCATTCGACTTGGAGAAGGGAGCATGCTTCTTGGAATCGATCCTGACCTTGCCGGTTAGGGAGATGAGCCTACCTCTGCCGTCTCTGCGTTGAGAATCTTTAGCTGAGGGTTGTCACTCGCTCCGTTGATCAGACAACGCCACCCGATACTGCGTGTGCCTCGCGGCGCCGTGAAAACGGAGGTGCAGGAGCCGGTAAACGGCAAGGCGTCGCAGGCCTCCAAAGTTGAAGCCCCCATCGCAATCCCGTGTTTCATCTCTATGGAGCTCCAGAAGCCAGTAATTTGGGCTCTGGATCGCGAGGAACGCTATGACGAGGTTCAGAATTGTTTGGGGCGTGCTGGCACTGCTAGGCACGGCCTCGGTTTGTCGCGCCGCTGAGTTAGGGAATCCTCCCGCCCCACCTGCCGACGGCGACGTCTCTGCTGAGACGTCGTTGGTGAGTTCATTCACCGACGGCGGCGCGGACGATGTTTTGACGCAAGTCTTGGGTGACGGTCAGCGACCGCTTTTTCAGAGCGACCATTGCTTTGACAACTTCATTGGTCCGATCACTAATCCGGTCTTATCGAAGGATGCTCGATCTCTGACAGAAGCTCGGTTCCTGTTCGTTCAGAACAAGATCGATCCAGATCACCCATTCGGCGGAGGCGATTTTCAAGCTTATGGCTTGCAACTCCGGCTCGCATTGACCGAACGTTTGACGCTAATCGCCGACAAGGATGGCTATGCAGTCATCAGCCCAAAGAATGGTCCGCAACGCAACGGGACACTCGATCTGGCAGCGGGCTTGAAATACGCATTCATCCGTGACGTCGATGAGCAGTTTCTACTCACCGGCGGACTGATGTATGAGATTCAATCCGGGTCGTCCGAGGTCTTCCAAAGCCACGGTGATGGCATCTTCACGGTGTTTGGCTCGACGGCGAAGGAGTACTGCCAGCATACGCATTGGCTCAACACGGTCGGCTACAACGTACCCGTGGACGGCGACGCCAACAGCAGCTCACTCTACTGGAGTACGCATCTCGACTACGAAATCGACGGCTGGCTGTATCCGTTGATTGAAGCCAACTGGTACCACTGGGTCAGCAGCGGCGACCGCGGCTTGCCTCCCGCATTGGGAGAAGGCGACGGTCTGATTAATTTGGGAACCAGCGGCGTAACAGGCAACGACATGGTCACTGTCGCAGTGGGCGGCAAAGCCAAGTTGACGCAGAACATTGAGTTCGGCGCCGCGTGGGAGTTGCCAGTCTCGCCTCGGCACGACCTGCTCAACAACCGTCTTACAGCGGAATTAATCTTCCGATACTAATTAAGTGAACGCAGAACTCACATGATTCCTAGCTGGCGAAGCGCTGACGCATCACTGATGCGTCAGCGCTTTTATGCCGTGATTATGTGCAAGCATCCAAACTCCTGCACCGCAGCTTATTTCTTCTCTGGCCACTTCAAGTGCTTGTGCAGGAAGCGGTAGGTGCCCTGGCCATTGATGGTGTGGGGACCGATGAAGAACTCAATCTCAGCATTGTCGCCGAGGCCGATCTTGTCGTAATGCCGCTTCACCTTGGCGAACTCCCAGGCGACCCACTCATCGGGAGCAACGCCGTCATCGTGGCCGCGCTCGACCATGAACGGCCGCGGCGTCATCAGGTAGCTCAGTTCGGCGTAGTTGGCGACGTGACCCATGTTCCACTCGAAGATTTCGTACTCGCCGGTGAAGACATAGCTGTAGCCGTCTTCGTTGCTGGTGTTCTTCTTCACCCATTCGTTGTAGTCCGCCGAGCAGATTGACAGGCAGTAACCGGGCTTGTCGTTACGCGGAGGCAACATGGGGGGAACTCGCACGGCTGTCTTGCCGCCGTAGGACAGTCCGTAGAACGCAAGCCGGTCCTTGTCGACGAACGGCAGCGAAGCGAGCCATTCCAGCGTGCGGTCGTGCTGCGGGATGATGTAGCTGAAGAGCGAACGCTTCATCACGTTCGACTTCCGCTGCAACGTGCGGAACAGATCTTTGCCGCGATACGGATTCTGCGGGGCGTAGACGATGAAGCCGCGTTTGCAGAGTTCCGCGCTAAAGGCTTTGTAGGGCGGATAGCCGGACGAACCGGGTCCGCTGATGGTATCCATCGGCGTGCCTTCGAGTCCGTGCTGACAGACAACAACCGGCCGCTTTTCATTCGGCTTGAGATCCTTCGGCAGCAGCAACATGCCGGACGCGATGACGTCTTCGTAGACGTCCAGCACAACTTCGTAGGTGTCGAAGGCGCCTTCATGGCCTTTGAGCCAATCGGCAGACTCAATCAATCGGGTCCGAGGATTGAGCGGCATCGTCGACTCCGGCAGCCGACCGATCAGTTCGTCGTAGACCCAATCGCGAACGGGTTCGACAGTCGCTGCCCATTTCTCGGGCGTGGAACGATCTGCCTTCGACCACTGCTTGTCGCGGACCTTGTTGCTGAGCCGCAGCAGGTTCTGCACGTGAGTCTGCAACTCGTTGAGCTGGCGTTTTTCGCGCGCCCTGGGCTCGTTTGGAGCTTCCAGTCCCGCCAGCCGTGGAGTGCCGCTGTCAACGGCTCCCGTACCGCGTTGGAAATCGGCAGTCACACCCAATCCCTTACCAAACATAGCGAGCGTACGCGGTGTTCCTGCCGGTCCGTCTCCCTCGGCACTGGCCACCAGTGCGAGTCGCTCGCCCGCCTTGGCTGCATCAAAGAAACGTTTGGCGCGATCGAACTCGAGTCGCACGGAAGCCAGCGTCGCTGTTTCGATCTTGCCGGGCGCTGCACCTGCTCCTCGCCCCTGTCGAACTGCCGGAGGTCCGGCGATCTCTGTCACTCCCGAAGCTTCGATGGTGAGTGCTCGCGGCGCGATCAGCCCTGCTAGTTCAGCGTCTCCGAATTCCGTCAGTAGTCCCCACACGTTGCGATAGATCGGTTCCGCCCAAACACCTTCGCGTTGGCGGAAGTAGCCGCTGACGAGCGTCGAGCTAATCCGCGGATCCAGTGCGGATGAATACAGGGCGATGAGTCCGCCTTCGCCGACTCCGACCACGCCCACGGGGATGTTCAATCCCGCGCGTTGATTGCCTTGGGCGAGAATATCGACAGCGGCCAGCACCTTCTGAACTTCATAGCCGATGACATGCCGCCCCATTTCGAATGCCTGGCGGTAGATGAACTCGCGGTGCGTTTGATTGGTGTAACGCACATAGGGACTGCCTGAGAGTTCGTCGCTCCGGCTGATCAGCATTGGAACCAAGACACCAAAGCCTTCGGCGGCCAGACGTCTCGGAAGCCGAGCCTGCGCGTGAACTCCCTCACCCATGCCGCAGAACATTTCCGGAGTCCAGTCGGCATCGGGTAGTGCAATCACATGTCCCTTGATTTCTCCACCAGCCGGGTTCAACAGCAGCCCTTCGCCAGTCACGCCCTCCAGGACATTCCACCGCACCGCATGCACCGTCACACCATCGAACGAACCAACTTGGTGACTGCGTTGGACGCCGCTCAGAAACTCAATGACATGGCGACCAGGCTCAGTGGCCGTCACACGGGGATCAACGGCTCCAATGTACTCAGCGAGCTTGGCTCGCCGAGGTGCCATCGTCTTGTCCCAATCCGCGGCGTTGATTCCATCGAGCTTCCACAACTGATCACGTCGAGCGGGCGAGGCGGCGATCTCACGCAACGCAAACTTGTCGATGCCAGCCACCATCACTTCGTCGAGCGGTTGCTTGGCGGTCAGCGGCTGCGTGCCGGGCAACACTTTCTCGGCAGCGAAGGCAGCGTTCGCCAACAGGCTGAGGCTCAAGGAAGTCGCAATACCCAACTTCGACGCAGCAAATCGACGCGCACAATGTCGCAGCAACATGAGAAGTCCCTCGAAGGCGTGATCAACGGAAGCGGTGAGCTTCCCGCAGCGCAAATCCATCGACGTTTTCTAATGTGTTCGCACGGCGATGAAAGGGAGCACGCCGGAATCGCGCCCGTCATTGATGGCGAGCGGGGGATGTCAATCCCCCGAGTTCATTGATCTACGCTCAAGGTGAATCCGAGAAGCTCGGGGGACTCACGTCCCCCGCTCGCCGAAGTCGCTATTTGCCGCGCGTGCGTGCGTCGAGGAACGCTCCGAGCGCTTTCTGATAAGGCTCAGACGTGCGGAGCTTCAGGTGATCGATGCCGAGTCCGCCGCAGCGGCGGGCGAGTTCCTCGCAGAACTCTTTGTACTGCTTCAGATAGAGCTTTCGTAACCGGTGCGGATCAACCAGCAAGCGATGGTTCGATCGTTCGAAGCTGCGGAACTGAGTCGGATTGTGGAACGGAAACTCTTCCTCTTCCGGTGCGACGATCTGCATCAGCATCACCTCATGCCGAGCGTGACGGATGCGTTTCAACGCGGCGAGCAGCGACTCAACCTGATCGAAGCAGTCACTCAGCACGATAACCAGGCTGCGGCGCTTGATCGTCGACATCGCCTGCTCCATGACTTGAGCCAGACTCGTTTCGCCGCCGGGCTTACAGTTCTCGAGCTTGCTGGCCAGCAACTGAAAGTTGCGAGGACTCGTCGCTGGCTCGAAGCGATCACGGACTTGCGTATCAAACGCGATCATGCCAACGGCATCGCGCTGCGACAGCATCAGGTAACCGAGCGTCGCGGCCAGTTGACGGGCGAAGTCGAACTTGGACAGCGTCTTCCCCGCATAGGCCATGCTGCCCGAGCAGTCGACGACGAGATAGCACCGCAGGTTGGTCTCGTCTTCGTACTCCTTGATGTAGTACTTGCCGGTCTTGCCGTAGGCCCGCCAGTCGATGTGGCGAATCTCATCGCCCGCGTAGTACTGCCGGTGCTCGACGAACTCGATGCTCGAGCCTTTATAGGGGCTCTTGTGCTGCCCGATGATGTAGCCTTCAACCAGCAGCTTGGCGACGACCTCCAGCCGCCCGAACTTCGCGAGTGCCGTCGGATCTTCCAGCGGCGGTGGTGAAGTGGGCATGGATGAAGCTCGTGCGAAGAGTGATCAGAACGCGAAGCATCCGTGCTACATCTGCTGCGGCGCCGCGATGCCCAGCAACGAGAGCCCTAGTGTGATCGCTCGCGAGGCTAAATCGCAAAGCAGGAATCGACTTTGACGAATTTCTGCGTCGGGTTCTTTGAGCAGCGGACTGTCTTGATAGAACGCCGTGGCGCGGTTAGCGGTCTCAAACAGGAACTGCGTCAGAATGCTCGGTCGCAGCTCTGCGATGGCGGCGTTCAAGGCGTCTTCGAACGAGAGCAACTGCAACAGCAACGCGCGTTCGGCGGCGTTGGTGAGCACAATCTTCTGCGGTCCAGCCGCCAGCGTGGCGCGGTCAATATTTCCCTTGCGGAAGATGCCGTGCATGCGCGCATTGGCATATTGGATGTAGGTCGCAGTGTCGCCGCTGGTGGCGAGCATCTTGTCCCAGTCGAACTTGTAATCGCTCTCCCGGTTGTGATGCAGGTCCGCATACTTGATGCCGCCAATGCCGACGGCGTCGGCCACGGTCTGACGAGTCGTCTCATCAAGACTCGGGTTGTTTTCGGACACAATCTTGAGCGCACGGGCGACGGCTTCGTCGAGCAGGCTTTCAAGGCCGACTGTATCACCCGCTCGCGTCTTGAACGGCTTGCCATCGTTGCCGAGGACCGTACCAAAGCTGACGTGATGGAATTCAACGCCACTAAATCCCCAGCGCCGAGCCGTCTCAAACAGCAACTGAAAATGCTCGGCCTGCCGCTTGTCGACGACGTAGAGCATCGCCTGCGTGCCGAACTGTTCAACTCGATACCGCACGGTCGCGAGGTCTGTCGTGGCGTAGGTGAAGGCTCCGTTCTTCTTCTGCACCATGAAGGGCGCTTCGTTGCCTTCAATGAACACGCACGCTGCGCCTTCGCTGTCGCGAGCCATGCCTTTGGACTTCAGGCTCTCAACAACGTCCGCCAGGAACGGGTTGTAAAAACTCTCACCCAAGGTTTTGTCAAACTTGATACCGAGCTTCTCATAGACGCCTTGCAGAGCGTCGAGGCACTTCGGCATGAACTCGTCCCACAGGCGCTGATTCTCTGCATCACCCGCGTGCAGCTTCGCAGTCTCTTCCCGCGACGCCGTGACGATGTCCGGAAACTGCGTGGCCAGTTGGCTCAACGCGGGGCCCGTCTTGACCGCTTCGATTTTCTTCTGGGCGCTCGACAGGGACTCTTTGAGTTCCGTGTGCTCTTGCTGCAGCTTCTTGAGCTGTTGCTTCAACTGCTTTGGATCGCCGCCGGCCGTTTCAGTCTGCTGAATCTTCGCCGCCTGCTGAGCCAGTCGAGTTTCCAGCTTAGGAGCTTCTTCCAGCGCCTCGTGATAGTCGCAGAGCTGATTCACCAGCCGATAGAGCCGCGCCAGTTCGGCAACCGGTTGAGCCTGATACGCTGCCGGATCTACAAAATTCTTGTAGCCGAAAATGATCATGCCGAACTGGGTGCCCCAGTCGCCGATGTGATTATCTGAGACCACCTCATGACCGGCAAAACGCAGCATGCGGTCCAGAGCGTTGCCGATCACCGAGCTCCGCAGATGACCGACGTGCATCGGCTTGGCGACATTCGGCGACGAGTAGTCGATGACATACTTTCGCGCCGGCAGTTTTTGATGCCCCAGACGATCGTCAGACAGCAGGCTTGTTGCGGCCTGCTCCAACCAGGATTGCTTCAGTCGCAAGTTGATGAAGCCCGGACCAGCGATTTCCAGCGGCTCACAGAGATCATCGAGCTGTACCTGATCCGCGACCTGCTGAGCGACCTCGCGCGGTGGTTTGCCCGCAGCCTTAGCCAAGGACATCGCGAAGTTGGCCTGGAAGTCACCGAACTTGGCATCTTGGGCCGGCTTGATCATTCCCAACGCGGCATCGACGTCTGCAGTCAGCCCGGCCAAAGCAGGCCGGAACCGATTTCGAATCTCAGTCAGAACGCTCATGCTTCAAGGATCCATACACGAATGAGCCGCGGCAACCAGTGCCGCGAAGTTTGATTCGATACCGATGTGAAGTTGCTGCCAACAAGTTGTAGGGCGGACAATCCTGTCCGCCAGCGTTGCCGCGGACAGGATTGTCCGCTCTACACCAATAGCCGATTGATTGCGAAAGGTTCCGTGAGATCCGACCGCACTAGCTTTCGAGCGTGAAAGACTCGTCTTCGTCGTCTTCAGGCATTGACGGAACGGCTGCGTGGTCATCTGAGGACTGAACCGGGCGCCCCGGTTCTTGCCAGTGCACGCGCGGAGCGTCGGCCCAGAGATCTTCCAGCCGATACAGGTCGCGGCCTTCGGGCGTGAAAACGTGCAGCACGAAATCGCCGAAATCGTAGAGCAGCCAGTGCGAACCGGCATCTTCGCCTTCGTTGCCATACAGCTTGACGCCGCGCAGTTTCATCACCCGCCGCGCTTCCTCGGCGATACCGATCATCTGGCGGTTACTGCCGGCCGTAGTGACTACAAAATAGTCGACCAGCGGTGTCAGCGAGCGCATGTCGAGCAACAGCGTGTCTTTGCCTTTGAAATCGTCAGCAATGCGAGCAACCAGGGTGGTTTGTTCCAGGATCTTGGCATCAATGTCGGCAGCAACGGCCGTGCTCTGAGGAGCTTCTGCGGTAGCAATCATCTGGGATTCTTGTGGGGAACTCGGTTCAGACACTTTCACCATCCAATTGGATTGAGACGAGACGGGGGTGCCGAACCTTTCTCGCCGAGAGGACGGACACGATCGTCCCGAAGT
>CAYLTY010000249.1:0-12105 GCA_964386705.1 uncultured Planctomycetaceae bacterium | reverse complement strand
GCCGGCTCGGTGTTGATGCCTCAGTTTCTACCTCCTGATCTGCATCAGGTGTCACTGCCTGAAGCTGATTCCGTCAGCGTGCCTGCAGTGAGGCCAAATGATAGGCAGGAACTGGGTGCGTTCGTGGAGACGGCAATCGCGCGTCATGAGGCAGACGTTTATCGGCGATCAATCGAGAGGTTTGACAAGCAAATTTTGTCGCGGGCTCTCGCCCAGACCAACGGGCATCAAGCGAACGCGGCGACACTGATCGGAGTCAGTCGCCCGACATTTCGGTCGAAGCTGCGTGCCTTGGGGTTGAGTGTCGAAAAAAACCTCACGGCGTCGGTTGCGTTGAATGAAATTGCGCCGTCAGGAGACAACCCATCAATTGACGGGAATGAATAAAGTTTTGCCGCCGGTGCAATTCTACGACCAGGCCTGAGCAATTCTTACTCGCGCTGCGGCTAGGCGTGCCGCAATTTCACGATGCGCAGGTGATTTAGGCATTCTGCGCTGTGGGTTGCCGCGACCCATGCTTGCTGGCACGGTCTCTGCAAAGTGGTCTCTCCCGAACATCTACAGGAATGTGAATGCGCAGAGCCGCACTGCGCGCGGCTGCTGCAAAGGATCGCGGGCAACTTCCGAGAGAGGCTGCATGTTTCCAACTTCGCCATTTCAACACGGCTTCCAAAAAGTAGACAGCGGAGGCACGTGGAGTGTGTGGGCTCCGCGCGCTCAGAACGCGGAACTCGTGTTGATTGACCATGCGCGCCGGGAAATCGTTCCCATGACGGCACATCCGTATGGCTGGTTCCAGTGCCAGATGGGCGAAGTTAAGCAAGGTCAGCAATACTTCTACCGCCTCAATCAAGATCGAGAGTTGCCCGATCCGGCATCGCGCTGGCAGCCGAAAGGCGTGTTCGGACCTTCTGCGGTCTGCTGTTCAGGTGAATTCACTTGGACTGACAATGAATGGCGCGGATCGCCTTTCCGAGAACTAGTCCTCTATGAACTGCATATCGGGACGCTCACTCCTGAAGGCACTTTCGCTGCGGCGATAACCCGACTCGATGACCTCAAGGAATTGGGTATCAACTGCCTTGAGTTGATGCCGGTTTCGCAATTCTCCGGTTCACGCAACTGGGGTTATGACGGTGTTTTCCCCTGCGCCGTACAAAATACCTACGGTTCACCGGTTGACCTGCAGCGGTTCGTCGACACATGCCATGCGAAAGGGATTTCAGTCCTGCTGGACGTGGTCTTCAACCACCTCGGCCCGGAAGGCAACTACTTCAGTCAGTTCGGTCCCTACTTCACCGAAAAATATCGAACTCCGTGGGGACCGGCCTGGAACTATGACGGACCTGAATCAGACCACGTGCGCAGCTACGTGCTCGATGCGGTCAGGTACTGGTTACACGAATTTCATCTGGACGGGCTGCGTCTGGACGCCGTGCATGGCATCTACGATTTTAATGCGATTCATATTCTTTCCGAGATTCAACAGGTCGCGAACGAAGAGGTTGAATCCGCTCGGCGTCATATCCACATTGTCGCCGAAAGCGATCTCAACGACGTCAGGCTTATCGATCAGCCCGATTGCGGCGGCTACGGATTGGTGGCTCAATGGAGTGACGACTTCCACCACTCCGTGCACGCTCTGCTGACCGGCGAAAATCATGGCTACTACGCGGATTTCGGATGCCCTCAGCAGTTGGTGAAAGCGATCCGTCAGGCATTTGTCTACGACGGCTGCCACAGTCCTTGTCGCAAGCGTCGACATGGAGCGCCGACGGGCGGTCACTCGGGTGATCGCTTTGTGGTGAGCATTCAGAATCACGATCAAGTCGGTAATCGGGCGATCGGGGATCGACTCGGACAACAGCTCAACCCAGATCAGCTACGGCTCGCGGCAGCACTCATGCTGCTGTCGGGAAATGTGCCGCTGCTCTTCATGGGTGAAGAGTACGGAGAACGGGCGCCGTTTCCGTTCTTCTGTTCGTTTGCCGACGAGCAACTGATTGAAGCCGTTCGCAAAGGCCGACGCGCTGAGTTTGCGGACTTCAACTGGCCGGACTCCATTCCTGACCCGCAGGCGGAAGCAACTATGCAGTCCGCAGTACTAAGTTGGGACTGGTCGAAGGAGTCATGGCAGTCTGAACTGCGTTATTGGTATCAAGACCTGATTCGAGCACGGAGGCTCTTGAAACCTCTGCACGATCATTTGCTGATCGATGCTCGCTGGTACTCACCCGACCAATTGGCTCCGCTGCCGAAAGAAGTGCGCGAAGATCGCCTCTACAAGCAGGGAGATGACTCCGATCCAGCCGACTCGCCGCGAGAGGGTGTTCTGGAACTCACTCGTAGTTGTCGCCTCACCAACGAATGGTTGCGGGCCGTGTTCAATTTCAGTGTCCGGCCAGCCTTGATTCCCGAGGCTTCGGAATCGTTACCTGGTGTCGAGCTGTTTCCTCTGATTAGCTCGATGTCCCGCCGGTACGGAGGTTCGCGGCCCGATGTTTCGCAGCGCGCTGGCGAAAGCTCTCACGCCATTCGCGCACTGCGGGCGTATGAGGTGCTGGTTTTCACTACCGGTGAATCCCGGAAGAGCTGGCATCAACAACGCGCCTGACGTTGGTTTCTCATCCATCCAACGACGGAGATTTTCGTCATGTCTGCACTTGCTGAATCGAACACCATGACAACTCGACCAGGCATTCACCTTGATACTGTTGTGGAGGAAGTTCTCCACCGCGCCTTCGAGTTATCAACGCGTCAACGGCGCCCCGTGGCCACGTATCGCTGCCAATTTCAGCAGAGGTTTGGTTTTCGCGATGCCACGCGCCTGGCTGATTATTGGAAGCAGTTGGGGATCTCGGATCTCTACGCGTCCCCGTACCTGCGTGCCCGTCGCGGTAGCACGCACGGTTATGACGTGGTTGATCACTCGCAGCTCAATCCGGAAGTCGGTACCGACGAAGAGCATGTTGCGTTTGTTGAGGGATTGAGAGCACAGGGAATGGGTCACATTCTGGACCTTGTGCCCAACCATATGGGAGTTGGTACTGACGAGAATGCCTGGTGGCAGGACGTCTTGGAGAACGGTCCGAGTTCTCTTTATGCGCAATTCTTTGATATCGATTGGCAACCGCTGAAGCCGGATATTAAGAATAAAGTTTTGCTGCCGGTGCTCGGGGATCAGTTTGGAGCGGTGCTCGAAGAGCAGCAGTTCGAACTGCGCTTTCAGAATGGTGCGTTCCTGCTGGCGTACTACGAGCGAACCTTCCCGATTGCACCGAGTACCTACGCGAAGGTGCTGCAGCATCGTATCGACGAGCTGCGGGAGCGTTTCGAACCCGATCATCATTCGATCCTGGAGTATGGCAGCATTTTAACTGCCTTGAGCCATTTGCCGAAACGTGAAGAAAAGGATCCGGAACGTATCGCCGAGCGGCATCGCGAGAAGGAAGTGGTCAAGCGACGTTTGAAGCGATTGTGTGAAGAGGATGAATCCATTGCGGTCTTCATTCAGCAGAATGTTGCGCTCTTCAACGGACAGCGAGGAGACCCCTCGAGCTTTGACCTGTTGGATGAACTATTGCAGGATCAGGCCTTTCGCTTGTGCTACTGGCAAGTCGCCGCAGACGAGATCAACTACCGCCGGTTCTTTGACGTCAATGAACTGGCGGCGGTGTGCATGGAACTGCCTACGGTTTTCTCGCGGACTCACGAGTATGTGCTGAAGCTGCTGGAAGGTGGCTTGGTTGATGGCTTCCGCATTGATCATGCAGACGGCCTGTTCGATCCGTCGGGTTACCTATGGCAGTTGCAGCATTCCCGTTTCCTGCAGCTGTGCCAGCAGGCATTCGATGACTGGCTGACGGAAGAAGACTCAACGGTTGCGATGCCGGAATGGGAAGCGATCCGAGCTCGCATCGAGGAGGTGCTGGCGCATCATGGCCTGTTTCGTGATCGTCAGGGCAATCGCGGCGGAACTCAGGGAGATGACGCCACGCTGGAAGACTTCATTGCATTGCCGGATGGCGAGAGCGTCAGGCCACCGTTGTATGTTGTCGTCGAGAAGATTCTGGAGGGCGATGAGACTCTGCCTTCTGAATGGCCAGTTGCCGGGACGACGGGCTACGACTTTCTGAATCAGCTCAACGGCTTGTTTGTGCAAACCGAGCACGAGAAGGCTTTCAGTTCGATCTATGCCCGCTTTTGCCGGCAGCCAGAAAGCTTTGATGAACTGGTTTATGAGGCCAAGCGACTCATTATGAAGGTGTCATTGGCCGGCGAATTGCATGTTCTGGGACACCAGTTGGACAGGTTGTCGGAGCGCCATCGACGCTCCCGAGATTACACACTGCATGGCTTGATTCAGGCCCTCCGCGAAGTGGTTGCGTGTTTCCCCGTTTATCGCACCTACATCACGGCCAGCGGCGTTTCCGAACGCGATCGTAAATACATCGAGCGCGCGGTCGCACAAGCGAAACGTCGCACCCCGGCCGTCAGCCATGCAGTTTTTGATTTTGTACGCGACGTTCTGCTGCTGCGAGCGTTTCCTGATGCTTCTCCGGAAGTGAAGGAGCAAACGCTGCGATTCATCGGGCGCCTGCAACAGTTTACGGGACCACTGATGGCGAAATCCGTCGAGGATACGGCTGATTACAACTATCACCGTCTGGTTTCGCTAAACGAAGTCGGGGGCGACCCGCGGCACTTTGGCGTCAGCGTTGATGAGTTTCATCGTTTCAATGCGCGCCGCCAGCAACTCCAGCCCTTCGCACTCTCGGCCACGTCCACTCACGACACCAAGCGCGGCGAAGATACTCGGGCGCGTATCAACGTTCTGTCGGAATTGCCAGGGTCCTGGAAAGAGCACGTCCTTTTGTGGGCCCGCTGGAACAAGCGCAAAAAGATCAAGGTCGATGGCGAGCTCGCGCCGAGTCGTAGTGATGAATACCTTTTGTACCAGACGTTGATCGGTACGTGGCCCGCTGAGACTCCGACCGGCCCGGCGCTGACGGCGTATGTGACGCGAATTCAGCAATACATGTTGAAGGCGATGCGTGAGGGTAAGGCGCGGACTAGTTGGATTGCGCCGCATGAGGCCTATGAGCGGGCTATGTCGCAGTTCATCGAAGCGATTCTACAAGAGCAGCCAACATCTGCTTTCCGCACCGATTTCGAACCTTTCGCGAGAGAGATTGCGAATTGTGGAATCTGGAATTCGCTCTCACAAACACTGCTCAAACTGACGGCTCCCGGCGTACCGGATATCTATCAAGGTACCGAATTGTGGGATTTTACTTTGGTGGATCCCGACAATCGGCAGCCAGTTGATTTTGCTCTGCGTCAGCGACTGCTTGACGAAGTGGAAAATCAACTGCTGGATGATGCCAGCCATCAGTATCTGGTGACGGATCTGATTGAACATGCCAGTGATGGCCGGATTAAGTTCTTTCTCACAACCCAGACGTTGCAGTTCCGTCGTGTTCGTTCGCGATTGTTCTCAAGCGGAGCCTATGTGCCTTTGCAAGTGGCAGGTTCCGCGCGAGATCACATCTGCGCGTTCGCTCGGATTCTGGAGAACGAAGTTGCAGTGGCCGTTGTGCCATTGCGGACAGCAAATCTGAATGGCGCAGCGACTCCGCCTTGCGGAGCGTCCGTTTGGGCAGACACACGCGTTGTACTTCCAGACGCGTTTGAACACACCGAACTCTGCAATGTGTTCACGGGCGAAATGCTGCCCGTCCAGAAAGAGTTGTCTGTAGCCAGCCTGCTCGCCCGCTTCCCGGTTGGTCTGTGGTATTCGCCGCCGATCGACCATTCAGCGTTCATCGAGGGGGGCCAGACCGATTAGGGTTCTGCCCTGCGTTTGGGCTGCAAGAAATCATGGCAGGCGATGCCCCACCGCATCGCGGATCGCGTTGACTAGCCAACGGCCCACCAAACCGGTCGCTGGCGATTCAGGAGCGTCCCATGCGCAACCGCAGGGATTGGTATAAAGACGCTATTATTTACGAACTTCACGTGCGTGCGTATCACGACAGCGTGGGCGATGGCACAGGTGATTTTCGAGGTCTCACGCAGAAACTGGACTACCTGCAGGACTTGGGAGTCACGGCACTGTGGCTATTACCGTTCTATCCATCGCCGCTGCGCGATGACGGTTATGACATCGCCGATTACTCACAGATCCATCCCGACTATGGGACGATGGAAAGCTTCCGGGAATTCCTGGCTGCGGCGCATCAGCGGAACCTGAGAGTTATCACCGAGCTAGTCATCAATCATACGTCCGACCAGCATAGTTGGTTTCAGCGAGCGAGGCGCGCTCCCAAAGGCAGCGTGGAACGCGACTTTTACGTCTGGAGTGATACCCCGGAGAAGTACCTCGACGCACGCATCATCTTTAAGGACTTCGAGTCATCGAACTGGAGTTATGACAACGTCGCTCAGGCGTACTATTGGCACCGCTTTTACTCACATCAACCCGATCTGAACTACGACAATCGCGCCGTTTGGGACGCGCTGTTTCCACTGGTGGATTACTGGTTCGAGATGGGCATTGATGGGCTCCGCCTGGACGCAATCCCTTATCTCTATGAGCGGGAAGGGACGAACTGCGAGAATCTGCCGGAAACGCACGCGTTCTTGAAAGCGCTCCGCAAACACATGGATAAGCGTTTTCCGGATGGCATGCTACTGGCCGAGGCCAATCAATGGCCGGAAGACGCCGTGGCTTACTTCGGGGACGGGGACGAATGCCATATGGCGTTCAACTTCCCGGTGATGCCCCGCCTCTATATGGCAATGCACACCGAGGACCGGTTCCCGCTGGTTGATATCGTGCAACAGACGCCAGCAATTCCTGAGTCCTGTCAGTGGGCGGTGTTCCTGCGCAACCATGATGAGTTGACGCTGGAGATGGTGACGGACGAAGAGCGGGACTACATGTACCGCGCCTACGCATCTGAACGCCGCGCGCGTATCAATCTCGGCATTCGCCGTCGACTTGCACCGTTGATGGGAAACAATCGGCGCCGCATTGAATTGTTGAATGGGCTGTTGTTCTCTTTGCCCGGTACGCCGGTCATGTACTACGGCGATGAGATCGGGATGGGCGACAACATCTATCTCGGAGACCGCAACGGTGTGCGTACGCCCATGCAATGGAGTGCCGATCGCAACGCGGGTTTCTCGCGGGCGAATCCGCAGCGGCTGTATCTGCCGATTATTATTGACCCGGAGTACCACTACGAAGCGATCAATGTCGAAGCTCAACAGGGAAACCCCAGTTCGCTGCTCTGGTGGCACAAGCGATTGATCAGCTTCCGTAAGAATCATGCCGCGTTCAGTCGGGGAGATATTCAGTTCCTCGACCCACACAATCGCAAGATCCTGGCGTTCACTCGCAAGCATGAGACCGACGTCGTGCTGGTCGTCGCCAACTTGTCACGCTTCGTGCAGTTCGTGGAACTGGATCTCAGTGAGTTCGCAGGGCTGCACCCTGTCGAGATCTTCGGCGGGACGCCGTTCCCGGAGATCGGTAAGACACCCTACATGCTGTCGCTTGGACCTCATGCGTTCTATTGGTTCGACTTAGGGCAACAACTCGCGACTCAGTGCGCTATCACACCGCAAGTGGAGGTCGCTGAATCCTGGGAAGAACTCTTCAAACGCACGAATGCGCCACGCCTGCAGGAACTGCTGCGAACGTACTTCGAATGTGAGGGTTCGCGACCGATGTCTTGCCGCAGCATTCGCATTGTGGATGAGTTCCGCATTGAGCAGGACAGCAAGGCGCAGTGGATCGTGCTGGTGGCGGTGGAACGCGGTGATCGCGAATCGGAAACGATTCTGTTGCCTCTGGCGTTTGCGACTGCTGATGAGTACGCGCAATGGCCGACCGGCCGACCGATTCGTCTGATTGCGCGAGTGGAAGGCGCCACTCCCGGCGTACTCTACAACGCAGTCTCAGAGCCTGAACTTTGCCGCTCAGCAATTGAGGCGATTGTGCGGATGAAGAACGTTCGGGGCCGTCTTGGCGAACTCGTCGGCAGCAGGTTCACCAAGGATGAGTTCCCGGCCGACTACATTGCATCGTGTCCAATTGCGGTGACTCGTTCCGAGCAGAACAATCAGTCGGTCACATTCGGTGATCGCTGGATCCTGAAGTTCTTCCGCCGCGTTGAAGAGGGACAGCATCCCGAAGTGGAGATGGATCGCGCCTTCGTCACTCCAGGCGGTCCGGCCGTGAAAGTTTCGGATCCGTCAACAAATGAAGAGACGGGGCCGCGCACGGAAGCTCCGCTCGTGGCGCGACTACTAGGCTGTCTGGAGTATCGGCGTCGTAACGCCGATCCGATTGCACTGGCGGTCCTGCATCAGACCATCGCTCACGAGTCGGACGCGTGGCAGTACACGCTCGACAGGGTCGGCGATTTCTTCGAGCACATGGCGGCTGAAAACCTCGCCGCTCCTGAAATTCCGAAGGATATGCTGTTGGACGAGACGCCGCCTTGGCCGGGTGAATCGCTCACATGGGTGGACGAGTATCTGCATCAAGCCGCGCGCATGGGCGAACGTCTCGCTGAACTGCACGTCAAACTCGCGACCTGCGAACTGCCTGATTTCGCCCCCGAGCAGTATTCGATGCAGCATCAGCGTTCGCTGTATCAATCGATGCGGCGACAGGCGATGGAACTCATCGACGCGCTGGAAGACGCGATTCCCAAGTTGCCCGCTGGTGAGCGGGATCTGGCGAAGGAGTTCGTTCGACAGCCGGGACGGTTCTTCGAGTCTTTGCGAGTGCTACTGAGTGAACCCTTCGGTGGCAGACGCATCCGGGTGCATGGCGACTTCCATCTGAATCAACTGCTCTTCACGGGCAAGGACTTCGTCATCATCGACTTCGAGGGCATCCCGACGCAGTCGATCGGGGAGCGTCGTCTGAAGCGCGCCCCCCTCCGAGATGTGGCTGGCTTGCTCCGCTCGTTCCGTTACGCGGCGAATTCCGCTCTGTACGGTCTCAGCACCGGGCGCGGGCAGGTCATTGGCAATGTGCGTGGCACGGATCGAGCCACTCTGACGCCGTGGTCTGAGTTCTGGATTCATGCCGTCAGCGCCACATTCCTCAAGGCTTACGTGGCTTTTCCCGGCGCTGATCGCCTGCTGCCACCGACGCTTGCCAAGACGTCGCAACTGCTGAGCATCTTCGTCCGCGAGCGTCTGGTTCACGAGACGGCGCACGAACTGCAAGAGCGGCCTAAATGGCTGGCAATCCCGCTGGCCGACCTCTGCCGCGAAATGCGCGGTTAATTCCGGCTGGCTCCTGCGGATTCGATGACGGCGGAGCCGCGCCTAGAAATCGGCAACGCTTTCTGAGAGCTTATGAACGCGACTTCCAGACCTATGGACACGACTTGCTGCCAGAAGCTACGGTCGTCCAAATTGAAATTCGATCTAGTTGTCCACTTTTAAGGATGTGTGCTGCATGACAACTGAAACATCGGCGATAAACAGCGAATCTGATGTCGTGGTGATCGGTGGCGGTCCGGCGGGCGCCACGACCTCAACCTTGATCGCTCAGAGCGGACTGAAAGTTCAACTGTTCGAGCGCGAGAAGTTCCCGCGGTTCCACATTGGCGAATCGCTGATTCCAGAGACGTACTGGGTGCTACGACGGCTCAACATGCTGGATAAGCTCCGCGCCAGCCCGTTCATCAAGAAGTACAGCGTGCAGTTCGTGAACGCGAACGGCAAGCTGTCCGCTCCGTTCTACTTTCACGACAACAAACCGCATGAGTGTTCGCAGACTTGGCAGGTGGTCCGCAGCGAGTTCGATCAGATGATGCTGAACAACGCGCGCGAGCATGGCGTCAACGTGCATGAGCAAGTTCGCGTGCTGGAAGTCATCATTGAGAGTAACGTCGCGGTCGGCGTGAAGATTCAGGAGGCTGATGGGACGAAGCGTGAAGTCCGCGCCAAGGTCGTCGTGGATGCCAGCGGTCAGACCACCATGCTGCAGAACCGCTTCAAGCTGCGCGAGTGGGATCCGATCCTTAATAAGGGGGCTATCTGGACTTATTGGGAGGGCGCCTACCGTGACGTCGGCAAGGACGAAGGCGCGACGATTGTTATTCAGACGCCCAATAAAGAGGGCTGGTTCTGGTACATCCCGCTGTACAACAACCGCATCAGCCTGGGGGTGGTGGCTCCATTCGACTACCTCTTCAAGAACCGGGGCTCGCATGAGGAGACTTATCACGAAGAGGTCGAGAAGTGCCCGGCTGTTAAGGAGCGAATCGGGAACGCCAAACGCATCACCGGCTACTTTGCGACGAAGGACTATTCGTACCGCTCAAAGGCCTGCGCGGGGAATGGCTGGGTACTGGTGGGCGATGCCTTTGGCTTCCTCGACCCGCTGTATTCGTCCGGCGTGCTGCTGGCCTTGCGGTCGGGCGAACTGGCGGCCGATGCGATCGTCGAAGGCATTCGCAAAGGTGACACTTCGGAGGCCCAACTGGGCAAGTGGGGGCAGAACTTCAACGAGGGCGTCGACCGCATGCGTCGGCTGGTGTGCGAGTACTACGACGGCTTCAGCTTCGGCCAGTTCGTGAAACAGAACCCGCATCTCAAAGGGCATCTCACCGACCTGCTGATCGGCGATTTGTTCACGGACAAGGTGGACGACGTTTGGGAACCGATGGAGGCGCTCTACGCCCCAGAGAAGACCGAACCGCGTCGCTGGGACTCGGGAACGCCGCCCGAAATCGCATCCAACAAAGTTAACGAGCTATATCTGCCGGATGGAGCACGGCCGTAGGACACTGGCCGAGTAGTCGTAGGTTGGGATTCCATCCCGACCATCAGCGGGGATAAGGTCGGCAAGGGGTAGCCTCAGACATCGTCAAGGACCCGTCAGCAGGCTCTAAGTAGCCTCCAAGGTCGAGGATCCTTCTCGACTTGGCCTTAAGTGATGTAAGTCGCAGCACCCGCAGACGGGTCGAGAAGGATTCTCAACCGACTCGGACGCGGTCCTGGCCGGCCCATTGATCTGGGCTGATCGATCGTCCTGCCGTAGCCTCGGCTCAACCGTTAAACGGGTGTGCCGAGGCTACTTGCTTGTGGACTGTGGAACATTTTGCTCTCAGTTTGGCCCGAGGTTTGCCTCAGTAAGCATTCACCTGCCACATCGGCAGCGTCTAAGGCTGGCAGAGCCTGCGAGACGCCCATGCAATTCTGGCAGAGGACTCATGCTGAGGAGAGCTCGTTATGGCTTTTCGTTTCGACAAACTCACCGTCAAGGCTCAAGAAGCGGTTCAGCGCGCCCAGCAACTGGCTGAGGATCGCGGGAACTCTCAATTGCTGCCGCTGCACTTGCTCGCCGCCATGCTGGACGAGGAGCAAGGCTTGGTACGCCCGCTTGTGCAGAAGATCGGGGCCAATGCGAATCAACTGCGCTCTACCGTCGATATTGAATTGAATCGACTGCCGAAGGTGTCACGACCTGACTTTCAGGTCGGGGCCAGTCCGCAGGTGATGCAGGTCTTCGACGCTGCTCAGAAGCAGGCTGACCGCATGAAGGACTCGTTCGTTTCGACCGAGCACCTGCTGCTGGGCCTCGTCGGCGTTGACGGCGATGCGAAGAAGCTGTTGGGAGTCAACGGCGTCGGGGAGCATGACATCCTCAATGCCTTGAAGACGATTCGTGGCGGACAGACCGTTACGGACCAGTCGCCCGAGGATAAGTACCAGTCGCTGCAGAAGTACGGCAAAGACCTCGTCGAACTCGCCCGCCAGGGCAAGATCGATCCCGTCATTGGTCGTGATGCGGAGATTCGGCGCGTTATTCAGGTGCTGTCGCGACGTCGTAAGAACAACCCTGTGCTGATTGGCGAGCCGGGCGTCGGCAAGACAGCCATCGTCGAAGGCCTTGCTCAGCGCATCGTGATGGGCGACGTGCCGCAGAACCTCAAAGAGAAGCGAGTCATCGCGCTCGATATGGGTGCGCTCATCGCTGGCGCGAAGTTTCGCGGCGAGTTCGAAGAACGATTAAAAGCCGTCTAGCGCGAAGTGACCGAAGACGAAGGACGCGTGATTCTGTTCATCGAC
>CAYLTY010000248.1:0-12118 GCA_964386705.1 uncultured Planctomycetaceae bacterium | reverse complement strand
AGATCGCCGAGCAGATCGTGAAAGCGAGCCGGGAGTGAGCCTCTTCTACACGCCGGGCTTCAAAGTCACGAAGCTGGAACCGGTCAATGCGAACGCTTTCAAAGCGACCGTTGCCGTCGGCCCTGAAGCCCGGATCGGCGAGCATGTCGCTCAGGTACGAACCAAGAGCGGCATCTCGGACTATCGCACGTTCTGGGTCGGCTACCTGCCCGTCGCGGAGGAAAAAGAACCCAACAGCGAATTTGCGGTGCCGCAAGCCATTCCTCTGAACGTGACGGTGAACGGCATCGTGCAGAGCGAAGACGTTGACTACTACGTCGTCGAAGCCAAGAAGGGGCAGCGGATCGCCGTCGAAGTCGAAGCCATGCGACTGGGAACGACGCTGTTTGACCCCTACGTCGCCATTCTGGATGCGAAGCGTTTCGAACTGGCGGCGGCTGACGATTCACCACTGGTGATTCAGGACGCCGTCACCTCGGCCGTCGCACCGGAAGATGGCAAATACATCATCGAAGTTCGTGAGAGCGCTTACGGCGGCAACGGCGCCTGCAACTACCGCCTGCACGTCGGCACGTTTCCCCGTCCGACCGCGGTCTACCCGGCCGGCGGCAAGATCGGCTCTGAAGTAGAAGTGAAGTTCATCGGCGACGCCGCTGGCGACTTCGCTCAGAAGTTCGCCCTGCCGGCTCAAGTTGATCCCGACTACGGTGTCCTCGCAGGCACTGACAACGCATGGGCCCCATCGTCCAACGTCTTCCGCCTGAGCACCTCGGACAACTCCCTGGAAGCGGAACCCAACAACGCGATTCAACAAGCATCGCCAGCCGCTCTGCCGAACGCCTTCAACGGCATTCTGCAGGAGAAGGGTGATATCGACTTCTTCAAGTTCACCGCGACTAAGGGGCAAGTCTACGAAGTCGAGTGCTACGGTCGTCGCATCCGTTCGGCAATCGACCCAGTCATGGTGGTCTACAACGCTCAAGGCGGTGGCATTGTCTCGAACGACGACGCTCGCGGCCCGGACAGCTACTTCCGCTTCAGCGTTCCGGCTGACGGCGATTACTACCTCTCCGTCACCGACCACCTGAAGCGCGGCGGACCGGACTTTGTCTATCGCGTCGAGTTCCAGCCGGTTGTCGCGTCGCTGGCTCTCAACATTCCGCGTCAGGAGCGTTACGGCCAATATCGCCAGCAGATCTACGTGGCCAAGAACAATCGTTTCGGAGCCATCATCAACGCGGGTCGAACCAACTTTGGCGGACCGCTGGTGCTGGAACCATCCGCTCTGCCGCAAGGCATGAAGATGCACGCAGACCCGATGCCAGCCAACATGTCGCAAATGCCGGTGGTCTTCGAAGTCGCTGCCGACGCTCCGCTGAACGGCGGATTGTTTGACTTCCTCGCTCGTCACGAAGACCCCAACCAGAAGATCAGTGGCGGCTTCAGCAACTTCGCCGACTTCGTCGTCGCCGAACCCGGCCAGTCGCTGTATGTCGGCAAGACGGTGAATCGCCTGCCGATCGCCGTCGTTGACGAACTGCCCTTCAAAGTAGATGTCGTGCCGCCGAAGGTTCCGCTGGCTAAGGACGGCTCGCTCTCGCTGAAGGTCGTGGTCGAACGTAAGCCAGACTTCAAAGCTCCGGTAACCGTGACCTTCCCGTTCGCTCCTCCAGGAGTTGGTGCTCCGCCTTCTATCACGATTCCTGAAGGTCAGACAGAAGGCATTTATACGATCAATGCTGCGGGCAACGCAGCAGTCGGACAATGGAAGATCTTCGTGCTGGGACAAGCGGATGTCGGTGGCGTTGCCTATTCGGCATCTCAACTGGTACCGATTGAGATCTCCGAGCACTTCGTCCTGTTCGCTCTGAATCGCACTGCCTGCGAGCAGGGTCAGGAAACTGAGATCGTTTGCAAGCTGGATCAGAAGAAACCGTTCGAAGGCGATGCAACGGCTCGCGTGTTCGGCCTGCCGAACAAGGCCGTCGCGGAAGCAGTGACCTTCAACAAGGAAGCCAAAGAAGTGGTCTTCAAAGTGAAGACCGAGAAGGACACGCCGGTCGGCCGTCACGGAACAGTCTTCGCGCAGATCACGATTCCGATGAACGGCGAAATGGTCGTGCACAACGTCGGTGGCACGGAACTGCGAGTTGACGCGCCGCTGCCTCCGAAGGTTGAAGCACCGAAGCCTGCTGCTCCGATGCCGACCGCTCAAGCGGCTCCCGCACCAGCAGCACCGGCAGCAGCTCCTCCTGCTCGACGCCTCACACGGCTGGAGCAGTTACGACTCGATAAAGCGAAGCAAGAAGGCAAGTAGCCGATCGGCCGTCACGCGCTGGAATGCGGCCGACCTGATGCGACTTCGTAAGACACTGAAAACAAATCCGCTTCAAGGACTTAAATATGCTTCGTCTGAAACTTTGGACTGCAGCGATTGCGGCGCTCACGGTGGCGTCGAGCACTGCTCGCGCTCAGGACGCACCTACATCGCTGGAGGTCTATCCTCCGGATATCAACATCAAGACGTCGCGCGATCGCCAGTCATTCGTCGTGCAGGCCACCTATGCGACGGGCCTGACGAAGGATGTGACCGCCGAAGCAACTCGCACACTGACGAACCCTGCATTGACCAAGCTGGACGGCAACATGCTGACTCCAGTGGCGGATGGTCAGTGCGAGCTGAAGATCGATTTCGGTGGTTTGTCGAAGTCGGTTCCCGTCAAAGTGGAAACCGCGTCGGCCGACCGTCCGATCAGCTTCCGCCTGGACATCATGCCGATCTTCATGCGGTCCAATTGCAATACCGGCAGTTGCCACGGTGCCGCTCGCGGCAAGGACGGCTTCCGCCTGTCTCTGTTCGGCTTCGATCCCGAAGGCGACCACTTCCGCCTCACGCGTGAACTGCCCGGACGCCGCATTAATCTGGCGATTCCTCAAGACAGTCTGCTGATCACCAAGTCGATTGGCGAAGTCCCGCACACTGGCGGCAACCGCTTCGACGAAGGCACTGAGTATTACGACACCATGATGCGCTGGCTCAAGGGCGGCGCTCCGAACGATCAGGGCGAAGTGCCCAAGTGCGTGCAAGTCGAACTCTTCCCGCCGGGAGGCGTTCTCGATGGCCAGGGCACGACTCAGAAGCTGACCGTCCGCGCCAAATACTCCGACGGCACAGATCGCGACGTCACGAACCTCGCGGTGTTCTTGTCGAACAATGACAACTCGGTGACGGTGTCTCAGGACGGTGTTGCCACTGCGGCGAATCGCGGCGAAGCCTTTGTGATGGCTCGCTTTGAAACCCACACTGTCGGTCGGCACTTCATCACTCTGCCCAAGGGTATCCAGTACGCCGACCCGAAGACTCCGGAACTGAACTTCGTCGACACCTTGGTCTACAACAAACTCAAGAAGCTGCGCATTGTGCCTTCCGGAGTTTGCTCGGACGAAGAATTCCTGCGTCGCGCGTCACTCGACATTTGCGGCGTCGTGCCGACCATCGAGGAATACAACAAGTTCATGGCGGATCAAGATCCGAAGAAACGCGAGAAGCTGGTTGACGACCTCATCAACCGCAAGGAGTTCGTTGAACTCTGGGTGATGAAGTGGGCCGAACTGCTGCAAGTTCGGACGACCAATCAGATCAGCTACAAGTCGATGCTGCGTTACTACAACTGGCTGCAGGAGCGCATCGCTGACAACGTCCCGACCGACCAGATGGTGCGTGAGCTACTCGGTTCGAGCGGTGGCACGTTCCAGAACGCTGCGACCAACTACTACCAGGGCGAGCAGGACACTCTGAAGGTTTCCGAAAACGTGGCCCAGGTCTTCATGGGCATGCGAATTCAATGTGCTCAATGCCACAACCATCCGTTCGATCGTTGGACGGTGGACGACTACTACAGCTTCGCCGCGTTCTTCGCGCAAATCGGCCGCAAGCGCGCGGAAGATCCGCGTGAGCTGGTGATCTTCAACAGTGGCGGCGGTGAAGTTCGGCACCTCGTTGATAAGCGAGTCATGCAGCCGAAGTTCCTCGGCGGCGAGCAACCTGACGTCGCTGGCAAGGACCGCCGAGTGGTCATGGCCGATTGGTTGGCTTCACCTCAGAACCCGTACTTCGCCACGAACCTGGCGAATGTGGTGTGGTCGCACTTCCTGGGGAAAGGCATCATTGAGCCTGTGGACGACGTCCGCATTTCAAACCCGCCATCCAACAAGGAACTGCTGGACGAACTGGGTCGCCGCTTCACCGAGTACAAGTACGACTTCAAGCGTCTGGTTCGAGACATCTGCACGTCTCGCGTCTACCAGCACACGACGGCGATGAATGAAACCAACGAGATGGATACGCGCAACTTCTCGCACGGCACGCTGCGTCGAGTCCGCGCGGAAATCCTGCTCGACGCGATCACTCAAGTAACCGACACCAAGAACAAGTTCCAGGGCCTGCCGCTGGGTGCACGAGCTGTGCAGATTGCCAACGGCAACACCTCAACTTACTTCCTGACGACCTTCGGCCGAGCGACGCGCGAGACCGTTTGCTCGTGCGAAGTGAAGATGGAACCGAACCTGTCGCAAGCTCTGCATCTGCTGAACGGTGACACTAGTAACTCCAAAATTGCACAGGGCAACCTGATAGGGCGTCGCATGCAGGAAGGCAAGCAGCCTCAGGAGATTCTGGAAGAGCTCTACATTCGTTGTCTTTCGCGCAAACCCACCGAGAAAGAACGGGCAGCACTCGAACAAGTGCTGGCCGCCGAGCAAGACAAGAAGCAAGTTTTGGATGACGTCTTCTGGGCGATGCTGAACTCCCGCGAGTTCGTCTTCAACCACTAAGACGGCGAGAACATTGAAATCAAGGTGCCACTGGCTCTCCAGTGGCACCTTGTAAGTTCGATCTGCTGAAGCATTAAGACCAAATCACAACGCTCGTGCCCACCCCACTTCTGCTAACTAACCTCGTCTTTCGAGTGCATCACATGCGTAATAAAGCTTTCCTTGCGGTCCTGTTATCCGCTGTGGCGTCAGCATCGGCGGTTCAGGGTCAAGATGACAACAAAGTCACCTACGCCGATCACGTGCAGCCGATCTTCCGAGCTAAGTGTTTCGCTTGCCATAACTCGGACAAGAAGAGTGGCGGCCTCGATCTGACGAACTTCACGTCCGCCATGCAGGGTGGAAGTTCGGGACAGGTGATTGACGGCGGCGATGGCGATGGCAGCCGGTTGTACGCCGTCGTGAGCCATCAAGCTCAGCCCTACATGCCTCCGAATTCCGACAAGCTGCCGCCCGAGATGCTGGCGGTAATCAAGAAATGGATTGATGGCGGCGCGCTGGAAACCAAAGCCAGTACCGCAGTCATCAAGAAGAAAGCGAAGATGGAGTTGTCTCTATCATTCGCTCCCAACGGCCGGCCTGAAGGCCCCGCACCGATGCCGCAACGACTCGCGTTGCAACCGCCCGTCGTTACTCCAACTACTACCGCTGTGACCGCGCTGGGAACGAATCCCTGGTCTCCACTGGTGGCCGTGTCGGGGCAGCGACAAGTGCTGCTCTACAATACTCAAACCCTGCAGTTGGCTGGCGTGCTGCCCTTCCCGGAAGGCGTTGCTCGCACCTTGAAGTTCAGCCGCAGCGGCCAACTGCTGCTGGCGGGTGGCGGCAAGGGCGCTGATCTCGGCAAGGTCGTCGTCTGGAACATCAAGACCGGCGACCGAGTCATTGAAGTTGGTGAAGAGACCGACGAAGTCCTCGGTGCGGACATCAGCGCCGATCAGAAATACATCGTGCTCGGCGGGCCTTCTCGCATGGTGCGGGTCTACTCGACCTCGACTGGCGAGAAGCTGTTTGAAATGAAGAAGCACACGGACTGGGTGACCGCAGTGAGCTTCAGCCCTGACGGCGTTCTCTTCGCAACTGGCGACCGCAACGGCGGCGTGTTCGTGTGGGAAGCCGAGACCGGTCGTGAGTATCTCGCCATGCGAGGTCACACCGCCGCCATCACCGGGTTTGCCTGGCGCAAAGACTCCAACGTCCTCGCCTCCTGCAGCGAAGACACCACGATCCGTACTTGGGAACTGGAGAACGGTAACCAACTCAAGAGCTGGGGTGCTCACGGTCCTGGAGCGTCATCGATTGCGTTCACTCGCGACGATCAGATCGTCAGCACGGGTCGTGACCGCACCACCAAACTCTGGAATCAGGACGGAGCAGCAGTTCGCAGTTTTGAAGCCTTCAACGATCTCGCTCTGCAAGTCACGTTCTGCGACGAAACCAAGCGAGTCATCGCAGGCGACTACACGGGTCTGGTGCGAGTCTGGAACGCGGCCGATGGTGCTCGCGTGGGCGAGCTCTCGACCAACCCTCCGACACTCGAAAGCAGGCTGGCTCTGGCAAATACTGAGTTGGGCCGTGTGCAAGGGGTGCAGAAGCAGGCGAACGATGGCTATGTCGCCGCTGATGCCGCCCTGAAGCAAGTGATGGCCAACCTCGACGCTAATCAGAAGAAGGTGGTCGAACTCACTCAACAAGAACAAGCGGCTGCGACGAAGTTGACCGAGGCCAAAGCGACCGCCACGGACGCGATGGGCAAACTCGACGCGGCGAACAAAGTTGTCGCGGCTCTGACACCCGTAGTCCCCGGTCTGAAGGAAGCTGTCGCGAAGGCGGCGGACTCTAGCACCAAGGCTCCCGGCGATGCCGAACTGGTAGCAGTACTCAATCAACTGAAGGCGATCACAACCGCTCGCGAAACCACCCTGACCACCAACACGAAGGTGGCGACGGATGAAGCCGCTCGCCTGAAGGCAGCTCAAGAAGCAACCGCCGCTAACGAGAAGCTGATCGCTGATTACAAAGTCGGAATCGACGCCACCAAGAAGCAGGTCGAGGCACTGACCGCAGCTCAAACCGCTGAGCAGCAGAAAGTTGCCGCGGCGAAGACGGCTCTCGATCAGGCGAATGCCGCCTTGGCAGCAACACAAGGCGATGTGAACCGCTGGACCGCCGAGATCGCGTTCGCGGCCAAGCTGGCTGCCTTCCGCATCAAGGAAGCTGAAGTCAATCAGGTCGTTGCAGCTTTCGAGCAGGTCAACGGTGAGCTCGGCAAGATGCAGCAGGACATGGCGGCCGCTCAAGCAGAAGTCACGAAAGCTCAACAGGTCGAAACAACAGCAACGGCCGCAGTGAACGAAGCCAAGCAGAAGCTAGCGACCATCACCGCTCAGCGTGATGCTCTGATGAAGACCGTCACCGACACTGAAGCAGCTCTGCCCGCTCTGAAGGATGCCGGCGATAAGGCCGCTGCTGCCGCCGCGTTGATGCCGAACGATAAGGATCTGGCTGCGGCTGCCGCTCAGTTGAAGACCTCTCTGGATAACAACACCAAGGTCGTGGCGGACGGCAAGACGCAGCTGGCGAACTATGCCAAAGAACTGGAAGTGGCGACGGTAGCAGTGGCTGCAGTCGAACCGAAGCTCGTTGAAGCCAAGACTCTGGTGGCCAAAGCCAACGAAGTCGTCGCAGCCAAGCAAGCGGCCATGAAGCCGGTCGCCGACAAGGTCGCCCAGGCCAAGCAAACGGCAGATCAGGCTCGTGCGGCATTGACCCAAATGCAGCAGGAGGTTGACGCCTTCCGCCAGCCGAAGTCGGCGTAACGCCGCTTCGCCCATTCAGGAACTTTGAACGGCACTGATCTTCGCTGCTACAAACAGTGAAGATCAGTGCCGTTTTCTTTTTGGTGGACTGAACTCTTCGCCAGATTGAGTGTCGGAGTCGAGAAACAGGGAGATCACCGATGCCTCTCCGATTCAATGCGGATCAACTCGACGCAGCCGCGGCTCAGTTCGTCGAATGGCACAATGAAGCCACATCAACCGTTGCCTTCACGGGAGCGGGAATCAGCACGGAAAGTGGCATTCCGGACTTTCGCTCGCCGGGAGGTGTGTGGGCAAAGAATCGAACGGTCTACTTCGACGAGTTCGTCGCCAGTGCCAGTGCCCGCCACGAATACTGGCGTCAGAAGGCGGAAGCTCATCGCGACTTCATCGCGGCCAGCCCCAATATCACTCATCTCACGTTGTCACGCTGGGAGCAGACCAAACGTCTGCGAGGAGTGATCACTCAAAATATCGACGGCCTGCATCAACTGGCCGGCAGCCAGCAGGTTCTGGAACTGCATGGCACGGCTCGCCAGATTGCCTGCCTGAATTGCTCGTGGCGAAACGTAGCCGACAAATGGGTGCAGCAGTTTGTGGAACTCAACCAGGTTCCCGACTGCCCGCAGTGCGGCGGCAAGCTGAAGCACGCCACCGTTTCCTTCGGTCAGGCGCTGCCGGAAGACGTCGTTGAAGCCGCCGTCGAGTGGTCTCAGGCCTGCCAGTTGTTTCTGGCGTTGGGATCATCCCTCGTCGTTCATCCCGCTGCCGGTTTGCCGCGCATCGCCCGCGATGGCGGGGCTCGACTGGTGATCGTGAACCGCGATGCGACGCCGCTGGACAGCATCGCCCGCATGGTGGTGAATGCGCCGCTGGGTGCCTTCTTTGAGGCTGTTGAGCGAGCGGAAACCAAAAGTGCCTGAGATGCAGGTCTGTAGGTCGGACAGGATTGTCCGGCCTACACCTCATCCCAGCTCGATGGTCCGTTAACCTTTCAGTTTGGCAGCGATCTGCGCGACGTGCTTGCCTTGGAATCGAGCCTGGGCGAGCTCTTTCTCGCTCGGCTGGCGAGATCCATCAGCGCCGGCGATGGTCGCCGCGCCCCAAGGTGAACCGCCCTTGAGTTCGCTGATGTCAGCCAGTTCGGGACAAGAATACGGCAAGCCGACGAAGATCATGCCGTGATGAATCAGAGTCGTCGCGAACGAGATGATCGTGCTCTCGTTGCCGCCACCCGTTCCGGTGCTGGTGAAGACGCCCGCCACTTTGCCGACCAGGGCACCCTTCACCCACAAGCCGCCGGTCTGGTCGAGGAAGTTGCGCATCTGCGCCGTCATGTTTCCGAAGCGAGTCGGACTGCCAAAGATGATCGCGTCGTAGTCACCGAGTTCTTTCGGATCAGCGACAGGAGCAGCCTGATTGGTCTTGCCGCCCACCTTGGCGAGCTTCTCATCGCTCATCAGTTCGGGCACTCGTTTGATGATCACCTCAACTCCGCCGACGCTGCGGGCGCCTTCGGCAATGGCCTGACTCATCGTCTCAATGTGACCGTACATCGAATAGTAAAGGACAAGTACCTTCGTCATGGTTTGAACCCAGTGTTTGACGGTGAAAGCGCGATGTCAGAGGCAGCCCAGCAAAGCGCTGGCAGCCTGCCCATCGCACAGGAACTAGGAAGATTGCTTCGCTTCCATGCGGAACCGCATCATGGCGTCGTAAGTAGCATGCTTGTAGAGATCACCGAGCGTCGGATAGTTAAAGCAAGCGCGGTTGAAGACGTCTCCATTCGCACCGCACAGCATGGCCATCATGCCGATATGCACCAGTTCGGTGGCCTGCTCGCCGACGTCGTGGACGCCCAGCACTTGCCAGTCGTCCTTGCGGAAGATGAGCTTCAAGAAACCGTTCTCATCACCAATGAGCTGCCCGCGATGGTTCTGACAGTACGACGCCACTCCGACGATGTACGGCACGCCCGATTCGCGGACGGCATCTTCGGTCTGGCCAACCATCGCCGCTTCAGGAATGGTGTAGATGCCCGTCGGTAACACCGGCGAGAGTGTCTTCTTATACAAAGAGAAGGCATGACACACGGCGATACGGGCCTGTTCCATCCCCGTCGCTGCCAGAGCGGGAGCACCGATCACGTCACCCGCGGCGTAGATGTGTGGCACGCAGCTCTGAAAGGACTCATTCACGGGAATTAGCCCGCGCGTTCCCACCACGACGCCTGTCACTTCGAGGTTCAGCTTGTCCGTATTGCTGTAGCGACCGCCGGCCACCAGCACGTCGGTAACGAACAGTTGCTTGCCGGACGACAGGCTCAATTCCACACCGCCTGCTGGTGGAGTCACGCACGACAGCACTCGTTCTTTCCAGTGGAACCGAACGCCCGCCGCTTCCATCGCCTGATAGATCACCTTGGAAATATCGTCATCCAGAAATGGCAGCAGCGTGTCGCGTCCATCGATCAAGTCGACCTCAACGCCAAGAGCCGCAAACGTACAGGCATACTCCGACCCGATGACACCCGCGCCCACAACCGCCAACGTCTTCGGCAACTCGACGATGTCCAGGATCTCATTCGAGTCATGCACGCGCGGGTGCTCAAACGGAAACTCGGGTGGCCGGACGGGCGAAGAACCCGTAGCGATCAGGATGGCTTCACCGGTCAACAGCGTCTTGTTCCCAGCGATGTCGATGACGCTGACTGTGTGTGGATCGACGAACGTAGCATGCCCCTGAACTCGGTCGACCTGCCTTTGCTGTAACCTCGCCGCCAGTTGGTCGCGAATCGTGGTGCGACAATCAACTTCGTGCCGCGTGAAGTCAGCAATCGTGGCCTCAGTCTTTAACGTCACATCGACACCGAGCAGTTTGCGAGCTCGCCACCCGGAGATCACCAGCGCGCTTTCCCGCAGAGCTTTGCTCGGAACTGTGCCGGTATTGAGCCCCGCACCGCCCACATGCTTCTCGACCTCGACGAGCGCGACCTTCTTACCGAACGCCGATGCTGCCAAAGCACCGCTGGTTCCAGCCGGGCCGCCGCCGATCACGACGAGGTCGTAAGTTTTCTGTGCCATACTCGCTCCCTCTCTCCGATGCAGTGCTTGACTGGCGCTTCTTCTACTGGCCCGGGCCCCGCTTGTGTACGATTCTTGAATCGCTCTGAATGAGATGGAAGTTACCGAGCTGCAGATTAACGGACATGGTTCGCGTCCCAGCCAAGCGGCTTCCCCTGCCCTGTTTGAATTTCGTCCGCAAACCGACGCAAGTCAGCCAGCTTGGGCTCCGTCACCAGTCGGTCCCGCAGTGCCACGAAAATGCACGCGGTCACAAGATCTGCCGTCGTCCCCGGATTGCGCAACGAGCCATTCGCCCGCAACCATTGATCGAATTCGGTGAAGAGCTGCTGCGACTCGGGCGTTGTCGGCCAACCAGCGTCTAGAACAGCCTGTGCTCGTCGCGCAGACTCTTTGGATTCTTCGCGGCCGCACTTCCGCGCGATGTCCGTGTCTGGCTGCCGAGCCATCAGCGCCAGTTGCGTGTGAATCGTGGCGGTTTCCCAACGTGCGTTGAAGTTGCGGTAAGTCATCAGCACGGGCAGCCCAACATTCAAGACGAGATGAAAGCCGTTCGCATACTGCGCGGCGATGCTGTCTCGGTTCTTCGCCAGCCGCATCAACGCCACCAGCGGCAACGCTGGCGGGGGCTCGTTAACGTCACCTTCTTCGACGGTTCCCAATCCGCGCGGGTTCGCGGCCTGGATCGCCTCATAGACCAGGTGTGAGTCACGTTCGCCCAGATCGCGCAGCACGAACCGCAGACCGTTCTTGATGGACTCCTTCACTGGCACGGCAGCCAGCGGGGCCAGTAGCAGAATGATGCCGAGATTCGTGTTGTACTCGCAAACGCGCCGGGTGGATTCGACAGCCTCCAGAATTGTACTGCCGACGTTCTCGGGATCAGTTTCCGCCAGAATAGGAGCAACAGCTTCGGCGGACCGCACGAAGTCTTCATATGCCACGTGCTCAAAGCCGGCGCCGGGGTGGACGTTCCCGGCCTTGCGAGCAGTCGCTTCGATGAGACAGGCGAGGTGAATCAGAGGAGTGTTGAGGCTCATGAGGTCCCGTTAGGTTCTAAGCACAGCATCAACTGGCACTTATTGGTGAAATCCACTGACGATTCCAATCCGCAGGCCAGCGGCGCCCAAGGTCGCGGTTCTGCCTCGTCATCGCAAGTGCGTTGAAGGCTGTGCATGCTTGTGCCACAGTCGCCACACTGTCGCGACCAAACAGCAGACCATCTTCTCCGAGGGCGGTAATGAAACTGGGATTGATCAATTCGGCCTGGGCGCAGGCCGGGCGAGACACCGGCTGGGGCATCCGCAAGACGAAAGAGATGGGCTTTGACACCATCGACATCTTCAACGATCCGCTGGATATCGACGTTCGCGAGCGGCGGTT
>CAYLTY010000247.1:0-12241 GCA_964386705.1 uncultured Planctomycetaceae bacterium | reverse complement strand
GAGGGTTCCTCGCGGCACCCCCGCTGGGTGCAGTCCGAAGAGTACCCGTTCGGCATCGGCCTCAAGCTGGCTGGTGAGTCGCTTAAGGAGCAAAAACTGAAACCTGGGGTCATGTACGAATTCGGAGCGACGGCCAGTTACTACTCGGGCATGACCCGCCGCTACCTCACGCCGAACAAGCTGGAGACCGTGCTGGCATACGTCGCGAAGCATGAGCCCGCCGACCAGCCGATCTACTTCGCGCTGTCGTCAGCCACGAGTCCGCGACTGGATGATTCTGTGAATCGCCTGCTCGACAAACCCGCCGCCGGATTCGAAAAAGTCGTCGAGATCAAAGCTCCCGAGCACGTGGTGGTCTATCGCCTGAATCGCCAGCGCGCGTTGGCTAATCGCTAATTCCGCTCGACGCCACGATTCGCCTCTTCACCTGAATTGACCCCGTTCCGACTCGCGGGATTGGTGGCAATCTGAAAAACTGCTCGCTGGCGACGTACGGATGGCGAACAGGCTTTTTCATGAGGCCATATTCATGCTGATGAAGTTCTACAACGGGCTGGGCATCTCTACGTGCATTCTGCTGGGAGCAGCCTTTGCCTCCGGCTGGCACATGCCGGCGCTGGAAATGGATGACGACGAATCAGGATCATCTGGGGCCCGCACCCATTACAGTTCGGGACGCAGCTGGTTTCATTCGTCTTCCGGTTGGAGCTTCGGCAAGTAGGAGCAGTGTGATGACTCTGGAGTTGATGAGCACTTTCTTGCTGGCTGACGCAGCGGCACCGGAAGTCATGATTCGCACGGGCTCACTGTGGCACAGCATCGTGGCCGTGGTGTGCTTCTCAGTGATCGGCCTGATCATTCTGGCGGGTGCCATCGCGCTCATGTCCAAACTGATGCCACTGCCGTTCTGGAAAGAGATTGAAGAGGATCAGAACGTCGCGTTAGGCATCATGGTCGGTTCGATCATCATCGGTGTGTCGATCATCATTGCGGCGTCGATTCATGGCTGACCGACCAGCACGTGACTCGCTGAATCGCGCGCCGGTCGCGTTGCTGTATCTCAATGTGCTGATCATCGCGACGTGCGGCCTGATCTACGAACTGCTGGCTGGAACGCTCGCGAGCTACGTGCTGGGTGATTCGGTCACTCAGTTCTCGTTCATCATCGGCGTGTACCTGTCGGCACTCGGCGTGGGCGCCTGGCTGTCATCTTTCATCCGCAGCAACCTGGCCCGCAAGTTCATCGAAGTGGAACTGGGCGTGGCGCTGCTGGGCGGGACGAGTGCTCCCCTGCTCTTCCTGAGCTTCGCGCAATTGAGCTGGTTTCAGCCGATCTTGTACGGAATCGTCTTCGGCATCGGCGTGCTGGTGGGGCTGGAACTGCCACTGCTGATGCGCATTCTGAAGGACCATCTCGACTTTGGAGATCTGGTCTCGCGCGTGCTGACGTTCGACTACATCGGAGCGCTGGTCGCGTCGCTCATGTTTCCGATCTTTCTGGTCCCGCGACTGGGGCTCGTGCGTACGTCGCTGGTGTTTGGATTGCTCAACGCCGCTGTCGGCTTGTGGGGTACGCAGCTCTTGAGGCCGATTCTGCAAGGCTCCGTGCGCGGTCTGCGAATTCGCGCGGTCATCGTCATCGTGCTGCTGACGGCAGGACTCATCAAAGCCGACCGGCTGACTTCGCTGGCTGAAGATCGGCTCTTCAATAACCCGATCGTGTATTCGACGACCAGCCCCTATCAGCGCATCGTCGTTACGCGGGACGATCGTTCATTTCAGCTCTATCTGAACGGCAACCTGCAGTTCAATTCGTTCGACGAATACCGGTATCACGAAGCGCTGGTGCATCCAGCTATGGCGGTAGCACCGCGGGCCAGCAATGTTCTGATTCTGGGTGGCGGCGATGGACTCGCGCTGCGCGAAGTTCTGAAGTACCCGACGGTGCACTCTGTGACGCTGGTCGACATCGATCCTGCAATGACGAATCTGTCGCGCGAGTTTCCCCCGCTGGCTGAACTGAACCAGCACGCGCTCGACGATTCGCGAGTGCGCGTGGTGAACGACGACGCGATGATCTGGCTGGAATCTTTCACCGGCTCGCGGTTCGATGCAGTGATCATCGACTTTCCGGATCCCAACACGTTCGCCTTAGGAAAGCTCTACACGACGCGTTTCTTCCGCCTGCTGCTGCAACGCGTCTCTGACGATGTTGTGGTGAGCATTCAATGCACGACGCCGCTGGTCGCTCGGCGTTCCTACTGGTGCATCATCCGCACAATGGAAGCGGCCGGCTTCGCAGTGCGTCCGTACCATACCGCCGTCCCGTCATTTGGTGATTGGGGGTTCGCTCTGGCTCGTCGTCGCCCCTTTGAACCACCACTCCAGCTTGCTCCGGGAGGATCCCAGGGAACGCGTTATCTCACCAGCGAACTGCTGACGACGATGTTCGTATTGCCGCGCGATCTGGACTCACTCGACGTCGAAATCAACCGGCTCGATAACCAGGCACTCGTGCGCTACTACGAAAGTGACCTCGGCATCAACGGACGCAACTAGGCTTGCGCAGCTTGAGTAAAGCCAGCGGTGAGATCGGCCGCCCAAATCTGGTTTGAGCGTACCTGTTCGGGATCAGTCGTCAGTTCGGCATGGTCGAGTCGGATGACGCCGTGATTGCCGAACACAGTCAGCTGCGCCAGCGAATCAACTGCGTCCGCAACCGACACAATCAATGTGCGGCCGCGATCATCAACACCCATGGCATGCACCAGCCGCGCGTCAGCAGACAATCTCACGCGCCAGCTGGTCGGGCCAAGCTTCAAGGCTACGTCGCACAGATCAACCGTACTCAATAGTGTCTCAAGTAGACGTGATCTCGCAGCGGTCGAGCCCTCACCGGCCAAGGGCAATTGCCAATGCAGACGGACGTTGACGATGTCACCCGCTTTACCTGTCGCTAACGCAGCCTGCAGGCTGTTGCGAAGGTCGTGCAGCGAGATCGATGTCAGCAACATAGCGGCCTCTCACAACGACTCACCGCGATAGCAGCGGTCGAGAATCTGCATCGTGTGCCACACGCGAATCGGCTGCTTCAGACGACCCAGGTGAGTTTCGATCTGCGTCATGCAGCCGATGTTGCCCGTCGCGACCGCGACCGCTCCAGTCGCAGCGATGGCTTCGGCTTTCTGTTGCCCGAGCGTTGCGGCGGTTTCAGGTTGCTCGATGTTGTAGGTACCAGCCGATCCACAGCAGATGTCGCCGTTGGCGACCTCCAGCAGTTCCAGTTGAGGAACGGAATTCAGCAGGCGGCGCGGCTGTGACTTCACCTTCTGAGCGTGTGCCAAGTGGCAGGCATCGTGGAACGCAACTTTCGTCGGCTTCTTTAGCGCTGGCGGTGCCGTGATGCCGAGATCCGACAGAAAGGCACTGACATCCTTCAAACGCTTCACGAACTCGTGAGCAGTGGCTTCTTCCGGCTCGCCCTTCAACCACAAGCCATATTCGTGCATGCCTGATCCACAGCCTGCGGCGTTGGTCAGCACGGCGTCTACGTCTGTAGGAAACGCCTGCAGATTCTGTTTGGCGAATGACTTGGCTCGATCCAAAGCGCCTGTGTGAGCAGCGAGTGCTCCACAGCAGCTTTGATTCCAGGGAATGACGGTTTCGACGCCGTTCTTCGCCAACACACGCAATGTCGCCCAGTTGATGTCCGGAGCCAGCACCTGTTGAGCACAGCCAGAAAGCAACGCCACACGGGCGCGCCGCTTGCCTTCGGCGGGGAAGACTTCCGGCAACGGAGCTGCTTTCGGCAGCGACTTCGGCAGCAGGTCGAGCATCAGGCCGAGACGTCCCGGCAGCAGACCGCGAAACAGGCGACCGACGCCACCAAACTGCGCCGCCATGCGAAAGCGATCTGGATACGGCAGCGTCGTCAGCACGAACCAGCGCAGCACGCGATCGAACAAGGTGCGTTTGCGTTGAGTTTCCGCCTGGGCGCGAAAGGGCGTGATCAGGTCGCCGTATTGAACTCCCGACGGGCAAGCCGTCACGCAACCGACGCAGCCGAGGCAGCGATCGACGTACGGCAGGGCTTCTTCGAGCGGCACTCGACCTTCCAGAACTTCTTTCATCAGAAAGATACGACCGCGCGGCGAATCCATCTCTTCGCCCAGCACCTGATAGGTCGGACAAACCGGCAGACAAAAGCCGCAATGCACGCAGCGTTGAATGTTGTCGGCCATCGGTCCGCCCAGCGGGCCCAGCTCAGCGACGGAAATGTTGTGTTGCATGGAGTGAATCTTGGATGTGCAGAGTGCTGTGATGAAGCGAGTATCGTAGCAGACCGGACGGGCGGGAGGGAAAAGGTCGAAAGTTCCGCGTCAACAGTGAGGAGAACAGTGTGAAGTCTCCGCGACCTCTGCGCTCTCCGCATTTCAAGATCTGTTATCAGCCCTCGATCACGACAGGATGGGTTTGACGAGCACACCTTCAACGTCCGTGAGCCGGAAGTCGCGGCCCTGGAAGCGGTAGGTCAGTTGCGTGTGTTCGATGCCCATCAGATGCAGAATCGTGGCATTGAGATCATGCACGTGCACCGGGTCTCGCGTGATGTTGTAGCAGTACTCGTCGGTCTCTCCGTACGTCAGCCCGCCTTTGATGCCCGCTCCCGTCAGGAAGATGCTGAAGCAGCGCGGGTGATGGTCGCGGCCATAATTGTCGGCGGTCAGTGCTCCCTGCGAGTAGATCGTGCGACCGAACTCGCCGCCCCACACGATCAGCGTGTCCTTCAGCAGATCACGCTGCTTCAGATCCTGAATCAGCGCCGCCGTGGCCTGATCGGTGTCTTTGCACTGACCGCGAATCGCTCCGGGCAAACCGCCGTGATGATCCCAACCCATATGGAAGAGCTGCACGAAGCGGACATCCCGCTCAGCCAGTCGCCGAGCCAGCAAACAGTTCGCCGCATAGCTTCCCGGTCGCTTCACGTCGGGACCATACATATCGAGTACATGCTGCGGTTCCTTGGAGACATCCAGCAACTCGGGCACGCTGGCCTGCATGCGGAAGGCCATTTCGTACTGCGCGATCCGAGTCTGAATCTCGGGGTCACCGACTTGCTCGAAACGCTGCTGGTTCAAGGCGGCGATGCGATCGAGCGTGCCGCGACGCGCGTCCCGATCAACGCCCGGCGGATTAGACAAGTACAGCACCGCATCGCCCTTGTTGCGGAACTTGACGCCCTGATGCTTCGACGGCAGAAAGCCCGCGCCCCACAGTCGGTCGTACAGAGGCTGGTCGTCGGGACGCCCACTGCCGAACGACGTGAGCACGACATACGCGGGCAGATCCTGATTCTCGCTGCCGAGCCCATAGCTCACCCACGAGCCAATGCTGGGTCGGCCTGCGAGCTGTGCTCCCGTCTGACAGAACGTAATCGCCGGGTCGTGGTTGATGGCTTCGGTGTGCATCGACCGGATCAGGCAGATGTCGTCGGCCACCTTGGCGATGTTGGGGAGTAGTTCGCTCAGCCGCATGCCGCTCTGGCCGTGCGACTGAAACTTGAACATCGACGGCGCGACCGGAAACTTTGATTGCCCGGAAGTCATCGTCGTAAGTCGCTGACCCATGCGGATCGAGGCGGGCAGATCCTCGCCGCGATGCTGTTCCATCGTCGGCTTCTCGTCGAACAGGTCCATCTGCGACGGAGCACCGGATTGGAACAGGTAGATAATCCGCTTGGCCTTCGGCGTATGGTGCGGCAGGCCCGGCAAGGCGACGTGGGCCTTGGCAGAATCGGCAGCGGCAGCCTGCCCACACAGTTGAGCCAGAGCCGCGGCGCCTACGACGCCGGACGAGCCCTGCAGGAACTGACGGCGTGAGAGTGCGGCGAAATCAGGGAACAAAAGATCATCAAACATGGTGAGCCTCAAATCGAGGAAGGCGGACCAGCGGAACACGATTGGACTCCCGCGCACGCCGTGAGGCAACGGAAGAACGTTCACCGGCCGCCAAACTCGCGTTGACCGCCTTTGGTATTTGTGACAAAAAGCCGCCCCATCCTTGAAATTCCCTCAAGTCACCCCATCTCTCAGTGCAGGTTGGCGAGCATCATTCGTCAGCTTGTTCATTTCCTTCGAGCAAGGACGCTCAACCATGAAACGCTTGGCTTGCTTGGCCATCGCGCTCTTTGGACTTTCGGTATCCACGGCTCTGCGAGCCGAAGAAGACGGCCTCAACTGGCAGAAGCCGGTGATTGTGGCGTCTCAACCTAAGTCGCAAGCTATTGAGGACTTAGTGCGCGGCACGTTCGCCCAGCCAGATGCAATTTTGGAGGTTGAACGGGTCGTAAAGCCAGCCAGCTACGAACCATCTGAAGCGTTCGTCGTGCGAGCTCAGAACCAGACATTCCAGGGAACGCAGCCGCCGTACATTGAGCAACCCGGTGTCACCAGCGGCCAGCAACCCGTGCAGATTCTGCCGCCACAGAGCGGTCCCTCAATGGCGCCCTCCGGTGGCGACATTATGGGCTATCCCATGACCTCACCGCTGCAAGGCGGGATGGGCGGGCCGATTCCAGACACTCAAATGTGGGGAGCTAACGGACCTCAGCCCTATCGTTTTGGCTGGTCCGCCAAGCTGGATGGTGGCTACCTGAACGCTGAAAAGGCCACGGATTCAGTCGGAGTTGAGCATGGGAGCTTCCAGGTAACGGAAGTGAATTTTGAACTGCGTAACACCATGCCCTTGCCGAACCAGTGGATCTTCTCGCTGGCAGGCATTTACGGGTTGAGGTTGTGGGAAGGACCGGAAGGTCCTGGCGCGGTGCCATTGCCTGGCTCTGCGCAACGAGCAGGATTGGACCTCGCGCTGACCACACCAAGCCAGGGCCCCTTCACCGCTGAGTTCGGGTTCACTCCCGCGCTGGCCACGGACTTTGATCGTTCGCTGGATTCGCAGTCGTGGCAGTTCGATGGCCGCGGTGCGCTCTTTATTCGCACGTCACCTCAGGCGATGTGGGTGTTGGGAGCCGTGTACTGGGACCGCGTGAATGACAAGATCCTGCCTTGGGCCGGTTTGGTTTGGAACCCGAACGACCGCTGGGAAATCCGCGCGGTCGTGCCGAATCCTCAGGTCAGCTTCTTCCTGGGAACTCCGAACGGCGTCCCCACCTGGTTGTATGTCGCCGGTGAATTCCACATGGAGTCCTACCAAATCGCGACCGCAACTCCGGTGGGTCGCGATCAAGTCGAGATCGAAGACTGGCGCGTCGCGCTGGGTCTGAGAACCGAAAACTGCGGCGTCTCGACATTCATCGAAGGCGGCTACATCTTCAACCGCACGATCACCTACCGTGTTTCCGCTCAACACCTGGAAATCGGCGACGGCTTCATGGCCCGCGCCGGTATCAAGTTCTAAGCCGCGCACCAGCAACGAGCCCGGACGTTCGCTATTCGCACGTCAGGGTTTCACAATGTGCCTCGCAGTGATTCGTTCGTATTGACGACACGTTCAACTCGCGAGGACCGCATGGATCTGACGACTTACATTCGCAACGTTCCCAACTTTCCGAAGCCGGGAATTCTGTTTCGAGATATCACGCCGCTACTGGCATCTCCCGAAGCGTTTCGCGAGTGCATCCGTCGCATGGCCGATCACTATCGCTCGGCAGGCGTCAACGCCGTGCTGGCCGCTGAGGCTCGCGGCTTTATCTTCGCAGCACCGCTGGCACTGGAGTTGAACGCGCGATTCATCCCCGTGCGCAAGCCCGGCAAGCTCCCCTTCGACACGCATGCATTCCACTACGAGCTGGAATACGGCACCGACACTCTGGAAATGCACGTCGACGCCGTCGGCAAGGGCGACCGAGTGCTGCTGGTCGATGACCTGCTCGCCACTGGCGGCACCATTGAGGCCTGTGCTCGACTCGCTCAGAACAGCGGAGCTGAAGTCGTCGGCTGCATTTTTGCCATCGAACTGAGCTTCCTCAACGGCCGCAAACGCCTAGCTCCTATCCCTTGCTACAGCCTCATCGAGTATCACAACGAAGAACCGTGATCCTGCGGTTGTGCTCGATTGTCAGAAGTGATGCACTCGCGGCAAGTCAGAAACAGCAAGGCCGGAGCAGTTCCATGTCGAACTTCAAGATTGCCGCAGCGCAGGTGGCTTCCGTGCGAGGTGACATCGAGCGCAACATCGCGACTCATGCCCAAGCGATTGCCACAGCGGCTGAGCACAAGGTCTCCGTGCTGATCTTTCCTGAGCTGTCACTGACCGGCTACGAGCCGGACCTGGCTGCAGAACTGGCCATCACGCCCGCGGATAGTCGGCTGAGTGAGCTCTCGAAACTGGCTCGGGAACGGCAGATCAACGTTGTGTTGGGCGCACCACTCGCCAACGGCACAACGAAACCCTATCTCGGAGCAATCCTGCTGCAGTCTGACGGCAGCTTGCGCACGTACCGAAAGATGCATCTGGGTTCCAACGAACAACCCATCTTCAGTCCGGGCGATGTCCCGTGCGTCATGGCGACTCACGACCACACCATCGGTATTGCAATTTGCGCGGATACAGGCCAAGCCTCGCATCCACAGACTTACGCCGATGCTGGTGCGACGATCTACGCCGCTGGCGTCTTCCTGAATGCCGAGTGGTATGCCATCGACTCGCAACGCTTCCCGACATATGCGACTCGTCACGGTCTGCTGACTGTGATGGCCAACCACGGGGCGTCCGTGGGCAGCTTCACATCCGTCGGCCACAGCGCGATCTGGACGCCCGACGGCGCCTTACTCGTTTCTGCCGTCGGAACCGAAAGCACTCTCGTGATCGCCACCCGCAGCAAATCTAGCTGGAGCGGGGAACTCATCAAGCTCTGAAGCGCGCAAGATCAATCAGGCTCGATGGTGCCGGGTCCACTGCCCGCTGTGGACCCGTCCACCGAGCTAACACTGTTCGAGGCTCAATGAAACCTCGCACAGCTTCGCTAGCCCGTCCGCAGTTGCGTCATCTGCCGAACTGGTGGCAGTGACTTCGACAAGCGATTTCGGTCTACCAGAATCACCTGCCGAGCTGCGGTTCAAATCGTACTCGCCAGCTTTTCGAGGCGTTTCGGAAAAACCAGGCCGGGACGGTCTCCCGCCACTTAAGTGCTTTCATAAAGGAGACTTTTGATGCATGAGCGTGTTTCGATGAGCACTTAGTGCAGAGGCGAACTCTGCAGACTGGCAATCGGCGCCTGATACCGTCAGGCCTCGGGGTCGAGCTGAGCTAGATGGCGAATTTTTCCCTGCTGGGAGCGTCCGCACGCCGGAGCTGCCGAACCATCAGGCCAAGTCGTGCTGTTGGAAACCCGAACTACACTTCGCGGCGCTGGTAGAATTCGCCAATGTGCATGATGACTTCCAGGACCAGCAGGTCGGCCCGGGCCATCACGTGACGGGTGCTGCGATTACCCAAACCGCGGACCAGTTGCTCGACCCGCTCCAGATGCAGCGAGAGCGTTTCGCGCGGGCTGAGGCCCACTTCCGACAGGATCTCGGCCAGTCGCGAGATCTCATTACCGAGGCTGCCGGACCCCATAATGACATACGTGCGAAGCAGTTCCTGATAGAAGCTCTTGATCTCTTCCGGAACCTCGACCGGTGGCCGCTCGCGACGCAGTTCAGTGTTGCTCAACAGCGATTCGCGAGCACGCAACGATGCGGACTCATCCGGTTCCGGAATGCCGCTGGTGAGCAGTTCCAGTTCGCGGATGATATCGCGCTGCTGCTGCAGCAGATTGTCGGCTTCGTCACGTTCGCGAATGAGACGACGATGGTTGGAAACCGACAGACGATGGTTCTCGCGACGCATTTCGACGAGCTTGAGGCTGCGTTGCAGCGACGCCACGAGGGCTCGTGAATCCCACAGCGAGGGGCTGACCAGCAGGTCCGCGTTCTCTTCACAGCACAGGATCGTCAGGACGTCGGACGCTTGCGGACTGATCACCAGGATCGGATCGTCGCAGCCGGAAGATCGCACGGCACGGAGCAGATTGAACGCGTCCCAGTCTGGATATCGATCCGGCATGTAGCAAATGAGAATGCAGTCGAAAACTTCGTGTCTGAGCGCGGTCATCGCTTCCGACGAAGTTGAAACCCACCGCAAGCGGGAGTCGTGACAGCCGATCGCGTCCAGCTGCAGAGACAACGCGATCCAGGAAGGTTCCTCAGGAGCCGCGCACAGCACGCGGAAGGCGGAGGGGAGACCGCTCTTGGGTGGCTCAGCCAGCCAATCTAGGTTCAAGGTCGTTTGCGATTCATCCTGCCGCATAAGTGTGCCTTCCCGGCGCAAGTACAGATTGCCCGGTCTGGCGAGCGAATCTGATGCAGCTTATACAAACCTCGAAAAAATGTGGTCAATCTAAATCGAGTTTGGCTTAGGCCTGACCTAGAACGGCCAGTCAGCCGGGATCTCGCTCTTGTGGGCTCGGCACAGGTCCGTCAGGCCCGCAGCATGCTCTCGGTGCAGCGGAATTCCTTCGGCGAGCCACTTCTGAGTCCGCTGCCATTCCAGCTCGCCCGCCACGCGAACTTGGTCGAATCCGTCTGCCGGCCCCAGAGCCCGAATGTCGTTAATAGTCGCGTCCATCTCGGCGAGGAAGCGATCCTTCGCGCCGAAGTGAGTCGGGTCGATGACGTAGAAGAAATGATCCGAACCCGGTCCGAACGGATTCTTCGGCTTGTGAATCGGCGTCTTGCGACCGACGAGCCCCGACGTCAACGCCGCGCAGACAAAGGCCAGCGCGGAACCTCGAGCCCCCGCTGCGGGCTGCAGCGTCTTCGCGGCCTTTGCGTCCGTTGTTTCGCTGCCGTTTTCATCCAAAGCCCAACCCAGAGGAATGGGCAAGCCGTAGATGCCCATCGTTTCGATCTTGCCCCACGAGGTTTCCGCCACGGCCATGTCGAGCACGTACGGGAATCCGGACTTGGTCGGGATGCCCCAGGCCAGCGCATGATTGGCGCTCGCGGGTTGACGGCTGCCATAGGCCGCGACGGTCGCGGTGCCGGTACTCGTCGTGCAGAACCCGACCATTCCTTCTTTGATGGCCATCATCACGTAGCATGCAGCCGCGCCGAAATGCTGGCCCTTCTTCACGATCACCGTACCGGTACCCACCGCGCGAGCCTTCTTGATCGCCAGTTCCATCGCGCGCGTCGAGGCCACATGCCCCATGCCGCCGCTGCCTTCGATGACGGCAATCGCCGGCGTCTCCACCGCCGTCATCATCATGGCTCGCGGGTCGATGTCGCCCGCGTCAATTGCTTCCAGATACTTCTTCAGACAACGGCTGCCGTGCGAGTGAATGCCGCGCAGGTCAGATTCAATCAGCCGATCCGCCGTAATGGTCGCTTCGACCTCAAACATGCCCTTGCGAATCAGCAGACTGACAATCAGCTTCTTGAGTGGTCCTACCGGAACGAGCACTTCCTGAGCGGCGTCGTGAGGCACGTCCAGAGTTATCGCGGTCATAAGTGATCTCGGAGAATGTTGATCAACGCTCGACATCCGGTCTGAAACGGAGCCATCCTGAGTTCAGCAGCACGCTGCCCGCCGACGCAGCATCGTCAGGCCTTCGTCTTTCGACGCGCCAGTGGTGGCGACAGGATTTCGTTCAGGATCATGGCGTTCCGCACGGTGTCGGGATTGGACAACAGCTCTGCGAACGATGAACTCGCGGCTATGGACGATGCGGACACTTCAACCGTCCCACCGCCGACATGCGTCGTCAGGTGTGACTGAGCGACTTGCGATTGCAGGTGATGCTCTCGCACCTGACTCTGCACATGCCGGTCGCTGATCTTTCCCCCGCCCTTTGATTCCAGATGCCGTTCAGCAACTGAAGTCTTGGGCTTTTGAGGTTCCTTCTGGCGTTGTTGCTGGGGCCGTTCGCGTTTCCTGGATGGCTGTTCAAACACGTCGGCGTCGGTCACTTCCACAGGTTCGGATCGATTTCGTCCACGCGAGGTTCCGGCTGAAACCTGCTCCAGAAACTGTTCGATCTCCGACTGCAGTTGAGGGTCGCGTTTGGCATCGCGATTGTTGACCTGCTGCTCCCGTTGCGCGGCTTGAGCCTTCTCTTTGATGAAATTCACAATCGCACTGGCAATCGTGATCAACACCACGATGACCGGCACGATCTCGCCAGCACCAGCAGCCAGCAGCGGGGTATGTGTCATAAGAGCGATCCCGCAATGCAAAG
>CAYLTY010000246.1:0-12300 GCA_964386705.1 uncultured Planctomycetaceae bacterium | reverse complement strand
GACGACTACCTTGTTCGCAAGATTGCTGCTCGGCGACCTCTTCATTCATGGCATCGGCGGCGCGAAGTATGACGAGATCACCGATCGGCTGATCTCGCGCTGGCTCAAGCTCCCGGCACCAGCCTATTTGACGTTGTCAGCAACCGCGTGGTTGCCGTTCTCGCAACCATTTCCCGACACGGGCCAAGACGCGGAACGCCTGCGACAGAGAATCCGGGACATGGAACAGAACCCGCAGCGCCATCTCACGGGTACAGATCGGCAGGCAATTGAGTCGCTCGTCGAAAGGCGAAACTCACTCCTGGCCGAGGCACAGAGCGTTCGCACCGAGTCTGCCAGTGTCGCAGCTACACGCAGCGTGAGTCGCAGGCTCGGTTATGCTCGACATCAGGAACTCAGAGCGATTCGCAAACAACTCGCTCAGCAGACCACAATACAACGGGCAGCACTGCAGGATGAACTCACTGCCGTTGAACAACGTCTGGCGGCGAATCGCCTGCTGAAGAGCCGCGAATTCTCGTTTTGCCTTTACCCGCTCGATCGAGTTCACAGAATGGTCGCGGAACTGGAACAACTCATCGTTGAACCGCCGCGATCCTGAATTCTGAATTCGAGCCAATCCGTGCCGATCGACGTCTACGAGTCCACTGACTTCGAAACCTTGTGGAGCAAGTTTCAAAGCGTCATCGCTCGGCCTCAATCGTCGGTCCTTTCCAAAGAAACGATCGTCGTTCCGGGCAAGGGATGGAGCAGCGTGCTCAGTCGACGACTGGCCTCACAAACTGGATGCTGGGCTCAGTTCGAGTTCCTGCCGCTGGGCATTTGGATCGCCGTCGTTCTGGAAAAAGTCCTCGGCCAAGAACTCGCCCCCGAACGAGAACTCGACTCACTAACCTGGGCAATCGCCAGACGTCTGCGCGACTTCATCTCTGATCCCGATTTCGGGGACGTCCGCAACTACCTGTTCGCTCATGGCGGCAAGCTGGACGTGCAGAACCTGCTCGATCTGTCTCGCTGCATCGGGCGGCTGTTTGATCGTTACCTGCTGGACCGCCCGGAACTGATTGATGGCTGGCAGGCTGGGCGTGACTGGCCTGAAAGGGCAGGGGATGTGCCGACAGCAGCACGCTGGCAAAGAAAGCTCTGGCAGAAGATCACGGAAGACGTCCCTTATCGGTCGGTCAAAGCCATGACCGCCGACGTCGCCGATAAGCTTTCTCTGGATGCAACTCAAATCTCCGAGCGGGTCAATGTTTGGGTAGCTGGCGGTCTGGCGCAGTCACATCTGGATTTCTTCGAAGCGGTCGGTCGTTTCAGCAACATCAACGTATTTATCCTCGTCCCCGCCCTGGAATACTGGGGTGACATGCAGGGACGCCGGACCATGCTGCGAAAACTGCGCACGGCAGAAATCTCGCTGCGGCAGTTCTGTGTCACCGAGCACGTCGATCTGCTGCATCCGCTGCTGGCATCGTGCGGCGAATTGTCCCGTCAACAGCAGATGTTGATGGTGGATCGCGATGGTCCGCCGTGGCACTATTGGGAACTCGCCTCTGAGGAAGAGCAGCCTTTCGACGTCACGTCAGCGTCGTTGTTGAACTGTCTGCAATGCTCCGTTCATCGCGCGATCGATCCGTTGAGTCGTGAGCTGCACACCGACGAGGACATGCCGGAGATCCTCAAGGAACCCTTCGAACCTTACGACATTGCGCGTTTGCCAAACGATTCGAGCTTGCGGATTCACAGTTGCCATACGCCGCTCCGCGAAGTGGAAGTGTTGCATGGCCAGTTGCTCGCTGCGTTCGATGCGGATGAGCAATTGCGGCCCGAAGACGTCGTCGTCATGAGCCCGGATCTCGAAACCTACGCACCGTTCATCCAGGCGGTCTTTGGAGCAGATGGGTTCACGGACAACCTGCAGATTCCGTTTCAGATCGCTGGCCGTTCCAATCGTAAGACGCGGCCAGCGATCGAAGCTTACTTTCGAGTGCTCGCTGTCCTGCAAGGACGTTTTGCCATCAGTGAGATGGTCGATCTGCTGCATATCGAAGTGATTGGCAAGGCGGCCAAGCTGAACTCCGCCAGCATCGACGATGTGGCGCAGTGGGCAATTCAAAGCGGTGTGCGTTGGGGCGTGGACGCCGAACACCGGGAAACGGAAGAGCTTCCAGCCACGGACTTGAACACTTGGGAGTTCGGACTAGATCGCCTGCTGCTTGGCTATGCGATGCCGCCGGGCGGTGAGATGCTCGTGGACGACGTCGCGGCGCTCGACCGCGCCTCAGGCCTGGAGGGCGCGACGTTAGGCTTGTTCTGGGCGTTCATTCGCCGCCTCACAAACTGGCGCGATCGAATTCAGAAAACACACTCGGTAGCAGATTGGCAGCCGCTACTGACTCGACTCGTCCAGGAGTTCGTCGACACCGACGACGATCCTGTCGGCGTACAAATTCTGTTCGACGCAATCGACCATGTCACCAAACTCGCCGCCAGGAACGACTTTGATCATCAGCTTCCCTTCCGAGTGATCTCGCTGGAAATCGAGCGGGAGGTCGACGAGCAGACCGGCGCCGGCGGGTTCCGTATTGGCGGCGTCACCTTCTGCGATCTGGCTTCCGTGCGCAGCCTGCCGTTCGCTGTCGTCGGCTTGCTGGGCCTCAATGACGGTGCCTTCCCCCGATCCGAACGTCCCGTGCGATTTGACCTCATCGCACGATCTCCTCAGTTGGGTGACCGTGCTCCCCGGCATGAAGACCGACATCTGTTCCTTGAAGCGATTCTGGCCGCGAAATCGCAGTTGATCATCACCTATCAAGGGCAGGGGATTCGCGACCAGAAACCGCGTCCGCCGTCAGTGCTCGTTGACGAGTTGCTGGATGTCCTCAAGCAGGAGACCAACCAATCAGGGACTGACAGCAATCTACGAGACGCGCTGGTCATCGAGCACCCACTGCAAGCCTTCAGCCCGCGCTACTTTGATGAATCCCATCCGCAACTCTTCAGTTATCAGGCATCGCTTTGTCGAGCCGCCGCAGGCATCCTGAAACCGCGTGAACTGCCAGCGCCCTTTTCGCAAACGGCACTTGAAGTCGCCGAAGCCGAGAACGATGTTTCAACGGACGAACTGCGGCTGGCGCTGATCAGTCCCTGGAAATTGTTCCTGCAGCGTTTGAACCTCTCACTAAGAGACGACGCAGTTCAGCTCGAAGATCGCGAACCGCTGCTTTTGCAGGGCCTCGATCGCTGGTCGATCGGCGATCACTGGCTGACTCAGCGACTCAAAGGGGCGTCCACCGAAAGCATCATCCGCCACTTAGAACGGTCCGGCATGTTGCCCGGTGGTGCGTTAGGGCAAGCGGAAGCGGAAAGAATCAACAACGGCATCGAATGGGTCATTGCGGAAATAAAGAAATCAGGAGTCGATCCGGCTGCCGATCCGCTGCTCGTGCGAGTGGATCTCGCGGGACGGACGCTGACCGGCCATGTGAAAGACTGGACTACTCAGGGCATCCGCCGAGCAACCTGGTCCAGCCTGTCCACAAAGAAGCTCCTGGAGCTTTGGTACGATCAGTTGCTCGCAGCAGTGACCTTAAACCGTGAGGTCGCCCCGGCGGTACTCATTACCCGAGATCAAGCCATCAGTATCGGCAGCCCATCGGTCGACGTCGCCTACGCGGAACTGTCGCGGTTGATGGAGATCTACGAACTCGCCCAGCGGCTCCCTCTGCCGTTCTTCGCAGAGTGCATCAACACTAAGAAGTTGTGCCAGCGAAAGCTGGCGTTTGACGACGCGGGGGTTCAAGAAATCCTGAAACACGCGCGAACCCAGTTCGCAGCCTCGTATCAGGCTAGTGCCCTGCCGAGCCTCGCGGATGACCCCGCAATTCAACAGGCCTTCGCCGGTCTCTCGCCATTGAACCTCACCTGTGCAGGACTTCCGGAACTGGCAGGTGGCGACGCCTTGCAGTTTATCGTGCTCGCGCAACGGATCGTCGAACCGCTGATGCGATGTCTGGAGATCACCCAAACGGCGGATGGCACTTCCGGCGTAGATACCAATTAATGCCGTATCTGCAGTTTTGGCGGCAACTTTCACGAAGTCGTGTTCTCAGAATCGTGGCCTGTGGGGTAGTCTCTGGTAGCTCGAATTCGCACCGTACTTTGCCAGGAGACATTGTCATGGCACTCAGCATTCATCGGGCGTTGCCGCAGGGGATTGCCGAGATCCAGAAGGTCATGGAGGCCCATGCCCGCGAATACGGACTCGACTTCTACGAAACGAACTTCGAGTTCGTCGACGTTGAAGAGCTCAGCATGTTCGCCGCGTACACCGGCTTCCCCGTGCGATATCCGCACTGGAGATTCGGCGCTCAGTACGACGAACTGATCAAAGGCCACTCGTACGGTCTGCAGAAGATCTACGAAATGGTGATCAACACCGACCCGTGTCACGCCTATCTGCTGGATACGAATTCGACCGGCGACCAAAAACTGGTCATCGCCCACGTCTACGGTCACTGCGACTTCTTCAAGAACAACGCCTGGTTTGCTCCCACCAACCGCAAGATGCTGGACCAGATGGCGAACCACGCCGCGCGTGTGAATCGCTACATCGACCGGCACGGCCACGAACCCGTCGAAGAATTCATTGATGCCTGCCTGTCGCTGGAAGACTTGATCGACCCGCATTCCGTCCACATCAAACGGCACGAGCAGCACGTTCCCGCACGCGGCACGCTGCAATCCGACGAGACTGGCGATCAGGATGAAGAACCAACCGGCGGCAAATTCCAGTCACAGCACGACTATATGGATACCTTCATCAATCCACCGGACGTGCTGGCGAAGCAAGCCGAAGACAAGCGAAAAAAACAAAGCGACCGCGAAGCCAGCCGCTCATTCCCGGAACGCCCCGAACGAGACGTCCTGCTGTTCATCCTCGAACACGCGCCGCTGAAACCCTGGCAGCACGACATCCTGCAGATCATCCGTGACGAGGCTTACTACTTTGCCCCACAGGCTCAAACGAAGATCATGAACGAGGGCTGGGCCAGCTACTGGCACTCCACCATCATGACGCGCTACGGCCTGACCGACGCGGAAGTGATCGACTACGCCGATCACCATTCCGGCACGATGGCCATGAGCCCGAACCGCCTGAACCCCTATAAGATCGGTATTGAGCTTTACCGGGACGTCGAAGAGCGTTGGAACAAGGGCCAGTTCGGCCCCGAATGGGACCGCTGCGACGACATGCGCGAGAAAGCCAACTGGGACAAGAACCTCGGATTGGGCCGCAAGAAAATCTTCGAAGTCCGCCGCATCCACAATGACGTCACGTTCCTGGACACGTTCCTGACGCCTGAGTTCTGCCAGAAGCACAAGTTGTTCTCGTTCGCCTACAACGAAGCCAACGACAACTACGAAATCGCGTCACGCGAATTCAAAGCCATCAAAACACAACTGCTCGACAGTTTGACCAACCACAGCCGCCCGATCATTCGCGTGGTGGACGGCAACTATGCCAACCGCGGCGAGCTATACTTGATGCACCAGTTCCAGGGCATGCCCCTGAAGCTAGACTACGCTCGGGACACGCTGTCGAACTTGGCCAAGCTCTGGTGCCGCCCGGTGCACATCGAGACGATCATGGAAGAAAAAGCCACAGTCTTGTCGTTCGACGGACAGAATCACGCCATGCGGTCCAAAGCCGCGTGATCGGACTCGAATACTTGTCGCATCAAGATTAATCGATAGTTCCGACGAACCTTCCCGCCGCTGAAGCTCTTTCAGTCGGACATGGCTTGTCGGAACGAAGACCTGCCCCTTAAACTCCTGCCCTCCGGAGAGGTGCCAGAGCGGCTGAATGGGCCGGTCTCGAAAACCGGAATACCGGCAACGGTATCGAGAGTTCGAATCTCTCCCTCTCCGCTTTTTACTTTCCGCAATTGCCGCAACTGATTGATTACCAATTAGTTGCGGCTTTTTCTTTGCCTGTAAACTGCTGGCTTGGTGCACGTTTGGTGCACATCTTGTGCACTGGAAAGTTCGCACAATGGCAGAGCAAAAGCAGATTCGCACCAAGCGCCGGTCGCGGCGGTGCACACGCTTCCGAGTGGGTAAGGTCTCGATCTACGAGCATCACGGTTCATGGTGGGTGTACTACCGCGAGGGTGATCGGCAGGTCCGGCGACGGGTCGGAAGTGGTCGAGGAACGGCCGAGAAGTTGGCGTCGGACGTCAATGGACAAATCGCAATCAACGCCCCGACGACGTTCTCGTTCTCTCCCCTGAGTGTTGGCGAACTGCGGACTCGGTTTCTTCAGCACCACGAAGTGCTCCTGCAATCGTCGCTGGCCACCGTCAACCGGTATCGTGCGGTCACTCAGCATCTCGTTGACTACCTTGAGTCTCAAGCACTGACTCACAAGGCTCACGAGATTTCTGCGACAGCATTCCTGTTGTTCTTGCGTCAGCGCGAAGTGTCGCCCAATGGTCACGACAATACCCCTCGTCGAAAGCTCAGAGACAAAGGGCTGCGATATGTCCTGGGCGTTTGCCGTTCGATGTATGCCTACGCAGCTAAGCATCAACACCTTCCGCCTAATGCGGCGAATCCATTTGCCAGCCTTAGCATTGATCGGCTGCGTGTATCAAGCAGGATGCTCCGCGTGGTGGTCGCAAGCCGACGGTACGCTCGGCGCTGGATGCGGAGATCATCCGCAAGACTACTCTGGCGAAGCCGCGCAAGGGCGAGGTGTGGTCGACTCGCAGCCTGGCGAAGGCCGTGGGAACCAGTCAGTCGACGGTCAATCGCGTCTGGCGAGACAACGGTTTGAAGCCGCATCTGTCGAAGACCTTCAAGGTCTCCAACGATCCGCAGTTTCCAGAGAAGTTGGTAGACGTCGTCGGGCTGTATTTGAACCCGCCCGAGAATGCGGTGGTGTTTTCCACCGACGAGAAGTCGCAGATTCAAGCTCTCGATCGGACGCAGAAGAGCCTGCCGTTATTCCCCGGTCGACTGAAGACGATGACTCACGATTATAAGCGTCATGGGACGACGACATTATTCGCGGCGATCGAGATGGCTCAGGGCAAGATCATCGCTCAGTGCCAACCCAAACATCGTCATCAGGAGTGGTTGAAGTTCCTGAAGCAGATCGAAGCCTTGGTTCCCAAGTCTTTGGATATTCATATTATCGCTGATAATTATGCGACGCATAAACACGCGACGGTGAAGGCCTGGCTGGCGAAAAATCCTCGCATTCACATGCACTTCACGCCGACGAGCAGTTCGTGGCTGAATCTGATCGAGCGTTGGTTCGCCGAGATCACGCGTGAGGCGATTCGCCCTGGCGTATTCCGCAGCGTCGACGAACTGGTCACGGTCATCATGGACTACGTCGCGGCCTGCAACGCGGATCCCCAACCGCTGATCTGGACCAAGCCCGCCGAAGCCATTTTGGAAAAAGTCCGCCGCGCAAAAGCCGCCTTGGATAATTTCCCATCTGCGTGACTCACTACACTAGGTGCCGCTTTACTTTGTCGTCATTGCTTCAAGCACTCTTCAGAGCGGGCTATGAAGCGTCCGAGGAACTCTGGATGGGGTTCTCGGCGCGCACTGTCAGAACCGAGCAGGGAGCGTGTTGGACAACTCGTTCTGCCACGCTTCCCAGCAGTATATGCCGCAGACCTGTGCGCCCGTGGGTTCCGATCACAATCAAGTCGATCGCGTTCTCCTTGGCGTATTTCGCAATGGTGTCACATATCGGACCCACGAGCACTGCATGCACGGCCTTCTTTCCAGAAGCCCACGCGGGAGGCGGGATCTTCTGAATCTCATCCTTAGCGCTATTGGCCACGTCCGCCAAGATATCGGGTGAGATCAGAAGTCCGGCTGCCTTCTGCGGCACAGTCAGAAGTAGATCAGGCAAGACGTGCAGCACATGCAACTCCGCCCCGAACTGGTTGGCTAAGTCGCACGCAGATTTTTCAGCAGATTTACTGAGGTCGCTGAAGTCGGTCGGAAAGAGAATGCGCTGGACTTTCACGATAATAGCTCTCTAGTAATGTGCTCTGTGAACCGGACATCTGAGGACCGCAACTCGTACTGCCGCGGCTCAACACCGAATTAGTCCTTTGCGAACGCTGTTCCGAAAAAGTGACTTGGGTGATGTTTCGCGAAATGACTGCGGACTGAGATTCACCAAGCTCTACCGCGACGACATCGCCACTCAGTTCATGTCAGTCGACCGGAGCGAGTGTGCGGATCGAATGCGCTCGGGCTGGGTTGAAATGCGCGATAACGCTCGATCAGTCCGTCGGTCCTGAACGAGTCGATCTAAACCACATCTTCGACTGCCCGCGTTGTGACTTGTTTCTTGAGCAAGAACGCCAAAGAAGGTCCGTGTTCCTGGAAACAAGCAGAAATCTCGCTGAGGAGCGCTGAAATCGGACTTCCGTAGATCAAGACGCGGGCACCGTAAAAATACTTGCTCTTTTGGCGTCTATCAGGGCGGCACGAATCTCGCTCTATCGGGTGCCTCTGACTTAGTGGCCATGTCTCAAGATGGACGCCGGTCATTCGCGATTTCACGCCTACCCATAAGTGCTTTCGAAAAGATGACCCGGGCGGCCCAAGGCAACCTGGGGGTCTTTACGGTATCCGGCAACCTGAAGCATCACGGAGATTCTCGCATGCGCATCCCAATTGTCATGGCAGTCATCGGAGGCTTATCGGTCGGATTGGGGCTTTCTCAGATGTCGGTTCCGCAATCGGCACAGTCACAGGAAGCGAAGCAGGTCAAGAAGCCAGCGGAAGCGACGGAACTCGACGGCCTCAAAGCTTCGGCGGCGGCGTTTGAGAAGGCGTACAATGCGGGCGATGCGAAAGCGATCGCGGCTCAATTCACTGAGAACGCCGAGGTCGTTGATGAAGAAGGTGAGATTACGCAGGGGCGAGCCAGCATCGAAGCCCGCTTCACTGAGCTGTTCAAAGAGAACCCGAAAGCACGCATTGCCGTTGAACTGACGTCGCTACGCCGCCTGGGACCGGATGTCGCGGTGGAAGATGGCCACAGCACGACGACGCTGAGTCCTGACGAACCGGGTTCGCGGAGTCCTTACACGCTGGTCCATGTGAAACGCGACGGCAAATGGCTGGTCGCGAGTGTTCGCGACTTCCCTGAAGAGACTACGGAAGCAACTGCCCATGAGCAGTTGCAGGCGCTGGAATGGCTGGTTGGTCATTGGGTCGACGAAAGCCCGGATGGTCGCGTGGAGACGACGTGCAAGTGGTCCGACGACGGCAATTATTTGCTGCAGGACTACGTTGTGAAGGCGCGTCGGGGTGAGATGCGTGGATCGCAGCGAATCGCGTGGGATCCATTGCGACACACCGTTCGCTCATGGGCGTTCGATCACAGCGGAGCGTTCACCGAAGCGACATGGACGCCGATCGATGACGCGTGGATTCTGAAAGTCGAAGGTGTGACTCCCGATGGACGTGGTGCGTCGGCAACTCGTGCCGTCACTCCGCTCAGTGGTGATTCGTTTGAGATCGCCTCAACGGCTGTCGTCGTCGGCAATGAGATGCTGCCGGACTCTACGGTACGAGTCGTTCGCCGTCCGCCCGCTCCAGCTCAATAGCGGTCTCTCTGTCCGCGCGTGGCTGAGTCTGCCCTGCAGTCGGAACGATGGACGAAACACGGACCGTACGGCTCGTTGAGCCAGCATACTCATAACGTCAGATTCACATTCCGGAGATATTCCGATGAAGACACGACTTGGGATTACGATGATAGCGGCACTCGTTGCCTTAGTGGTTGGTTCGATGGACCACCTCGCGTTTGGGCGCGGCGGAGGAGGGGGACGCGGTGGGGGTGGGGGCGGAGGCGGACGCGCTGGCGGCGGTGGAGGCTTCAGCGGTGGTGCTCGTCCAAGTGGCGGGTTCTCCGGCGGAGCGGGACCTTCGGTTGGAAGTTCTCCGTCGTTCAACCGACCTTCGACTCCTGTATCACGACCATCAACTCCGAGTGTTAGTCCGGGCGCAGGAAGCTCCTCGCGGCCGAATATTGGTAGCGGGAATATAGGCACCGCCAATCGTCCGTCGGTGCAACCAGGTAGGCCAAGCGTTGGCGGAGGTTCCGCCGGAGCGCGACCTTCGACCTTGCCGAGTGCTCGACCTGGAACCGGTATCGGGGCGGGGCCGGGAATTGGTTCGGGGGGAGGGATTACGAATCGACCGGGAGCCGGGTCAGGTATTGCGAATCGACCTGGTATCTCTCAACTTCCGGCGAATCGACTGCCCGGACTCGGAGCTGCGGGTGCTGGAATTGCGGGTGGCGCGGTAGCTTCGCGACTGCCGAATCAAGGTGCACGCGTGCAAGATCGCATGGCCAATCGACCGAACACCCTGGAGGACCGACGCTCGAACCTCAGCGACCGTATGTCAAACGGCCGCGAAGACTGGCAGCAGCACCGCAATGACCGACAGGATGATCGCCAAGGGTGGCGAGACAACAATCGTGAAGACTGGCAGAACTGGACCGACGGCAAGTTAGACAACTACGGCGATTGGTATCACGGTGGTTGGCAACCTGGCGATGGTTGGAACTACATGTGGGACAACCATCCCGCCGCAGCCGCAATTGGTCTGACGGCATGGGGTGTCAATCGCATTGGCTACGGTTGGGGTTATTGGGGATACTCGAACCCGTATTCCTCGGCCGGGGGTTCTTCCGGTTACGACTATTCAGAACCGCTGGTTGCTTACGGCGATAGCGGTAGTTCAACAACTGCGGCGGCGACCGATCCTGGGACACCTCCCCCATCGTCAGAGCCACAGCCGACCGACGAGGGCATGGCTGCTTTTGAAGAAGCACGTACGTTGTTCTACAGCGGCGATTACACGAGTGCGTTGACTAAGCTCGATACGACGTTGAAGACCATGCCGCGTGACACCGTCGTGCATGAATTCCGTGGGCTGGTCCTGTTTGCTCTTAAGAAGTATCCCGAATCAGCTGCGGCGACGTATGCCGTTCTCTCGGCCGGTCCCGGTTGGGACTGGACCACGATGATGAGCCTGTATCCTGGCGTTGAACCATACACGAACCAGCTTCGTGAACTGGAAAGCTTCGCCAAAACCAATGCGAACTCACCGGACGCTCAGTTCTTGCTGGGCTACCACTATCAAACGTGCAGTTACGGTGAGAATGCGGCCAAGCAGTTCAAGCTGGCGCAATCGCTGTTGCCGAGTGACAAGTTGCTCACGCAGTTGGTCGCCATGACAACTCCTGTTGATGCGTCAAAGACGGCAGCAGTCCCACCTGCACCGCCGACTGTGCCGCCGGAGAAGGTGCTCAAAGCCGAACAATTCGTGGGCACATGGAAAGCGACCAGCAAGGGAGCCGCATTTCAGCTTGACCTGGCGAAGGACGGTAGCTTTGTGTGGACGTACTCGCGCGGCAAAGAGAAGCAATCTGTGAAGGGCGCCTTTGCCGTTGACCAGAACAATCTCGCACTTGAGACCGAAGATGGCGGTGGCACGATGCTCGCCGAGATCGACTTCGCCAATCCTTCGCAGTTCAAGTTCAAGATGATCGGCGACGGGGACAAGGAGCCTGGCCTGGACTTCAAGAAGAGCTAGTGCCTGCTTCAAGCAGCCGTAGCCATCCATGTTCGAGAAGGGGGTGGCTATGGCTTTCGATTCTGAACCCCGACCACCCCGAGGGATCACGCTACTCGCATGGATTACACGCTGCCGCCGCTAATTGCCGAGTTCTCATTAATACTGCCCGCCAGCATTGCCCGCGACGTCGAGGTGCGCCTGTCATGACTCGTTCCAATCGGATTCGACTGGCGGCTATCTCCCTGGGTGTCCTGCTGGGACTAGCGTTCGGTATCAGCGGCTACACGTTAATTTACGCGCGCGGTGGCTCGTACTTCACGAATGATCCAAACGCGTGCGCGAACTGCCATATCATGCGAGACCACTTGGATGATTGGAACAGATCCAGTCATCACGCGGTCGCAACTTGCAACGACTGCCATACTCCACACAACTTTGTGGGGAAGTATTGGACCAAGATCGACCATGGATTCTGGCATTCCTATGCCTTTACCACTGGTGATTTCCATGAACCAATTCAGATGAAGGCTCGCAGCCGCGCCGTCACTGAGGCCGCGTGTCGCGACTGTCATGCGGACACGGTGCATGATATCGAGACCGGCCATAAGACTTCGGAGCTGATGTCTTGCTTGCGTTGCCATCACGAAGTTGGTCACGCGACGTAATTACGAG
>CAYLTY010000245.1:0-12562 GCA_964386705.1 uncultured Planctomycetaceae bacterium | reverse complement strand
TTACCCAACCCGAACTCTCATAAACCCTGGAACTAAAATTGGGGGCAAGTCATCAGTCAGAGTACGGAAACAGTGTCTCATCAAGATGCGAGTCGCAATCACTGAGGTCACGGGCTATCGTGTCTGCCAATCAACATTGTGTCGCATCTGTTGTGGAGCCTACGGCATGCTGGCCGCTAATTATGTTTCGCGGGTGGATCGACTGGAGGCCGGTAAGGCCTTGCGCGGCTCGGTCCCACGTTCAATTCACGGCGATTGGAAGGTCTCAGCAGATCGGCGCGATCCGTTGGAAGTGCTGAAAGACTCCAACGTCGGGCGGCTCGAACAGCTGATTCCGATACGGTTTGGGCGTATGCTGGTTTCGCCCTTCACGTTCTTTCGTGGCGCCGCATCGATTATGGCGGCGGATTTATCAAAGGCGCCGACGACGAATATACGAGTGCAAGCCTGCGGCGACTGTCATTTGCTCAACTTCGGAGCATTTGCGACACCCGAACGTAATATCATTTTCGATATTAATGATTTCGATGAAACGCTGCCGGCGCCGTGGGAATGGGATATCAAACGACTGGCTACAAGCTTCGTGCTGGCGGGTCGCGACAATCGCCACAGCGCGGACGACAGCCGTAAAACTGCCGTCGCTGTCGTGCGAGCGTACCGCGAGCGCATGGCTGAACTGGCCAACATGACCGTTCTGGAAGCGTGGTATTCGAAACTGGATGTTCTGAAGCTGATCGCAGAAACGAACGATCCCGAACTTCGGGAGTTTCGTGAACGCCGGTTGAAGAAAGCTCAGAACCGGACGGTCATCGACCACGATTATCCCAAGCTCGTGGAAGAAGTCGATGGGCACCCGCGTATCAAGGACGATCCGCCATTCATCTTTCATCGTTCGGAACTGGACACGTCGGAAGCCGAGGACATTATCGTTGAGGCTTTCCAGTTGTATCGCGAGTCGATGCGCGACGACCATCGTTTCCTGCTCGACAAGTTTCACTTGAAGGACATGGCCCTCAAGGTCGTGGGCGTCGGAAGTGTGGGCACCTGGTGTGGCGTGATGCTGATGCTCGCCGAAGACAGTGACCCGCTGTTCCTGCAGCTCAAACAAGCCACACCGTCGGTTTTGCAACCCTATGCTGGCAGCGGCCCATATACACACAACGGCCAGCGAGTCGTGATGGGGCAGCGATTGATGCAGGCCGCCAGCGACCTGTTCCTCGGATGGACCACCGGGCGACGCGGGCGCGAGCATTACATCCGGCAGTTGCGCGACATGAAGGCCAAGCCGATGATTGAAATCTATGCACCAAAGCACATGCTGGAGTACGCGGGCTACTGCGGTTGTGCCTTGGCCAACTCCCACAATCGCTCTGGTGACGCTGCGACGATCAGTGGATATCTCGGCAACGCGGACAACTTCGACGAAGCCATTGCCGACTTTGCCGTCGCATATGCTGATCAAAGCGAGCAAGACCATGCCGCCCTCGCCGATGCCGTCCGTGCCGGTAAGATTGAAGCCGTCAGCGATGTACGGTGATAGCCTTTCTCCTTGAGTTCCCCATGCACAGTGTTCTCACTCAAATCGATGCTTCAATTCTGGCGGTCATCGTCGCGGCCCTGATGTGCGGCGGCTGGGCCTTCGGTTGCTGGCGAACGCGCCGGCTCGAAAAAAAGGAAGCGAACGAGGCGGTTTCGCAGCTTTCGAATGCCAGCGTGGCACTCGTGGGTTTACTACTGGCGTTCACATTCTCAATGTCGCTGGAGAAATTCGAGCAGCGCAGGCAAATGGTCGTAGAGCATGCTAATGCAATTGGCGATTTCGCGACTTGCGCCGCCCTGCTGAATGAGCCGACTCGTGGCCAATTGAAAACTGAGCTGCGCAGCTACGTCGATCATCTGGTTGCGTCGCGCCGCCCCAATTCCACGGAGGCAGAGTTGCAACAGACGCTCGCCGAAACCGCGCGAATGCACAACGAAATGCAGAGCCTCATCAAACGCTCTGTGGATGAGGGCACGCCAATCGCGGTATCACTCGTTAATACATTCAACGACGTCACCAGCAATCATGAGGCCCGGCTGGCGGCGCTCCGGAATTCACTGCCAGCCAGCATCGTGGTGCTGCTCTGCTTGTCCGCCGTCGTAGCGATGATCCAAATTGGTATGCAGCACGGAACTCTGGACGAACGTGAACTCGCCACCGGCATCGGCTTCATCCTCCTGGTGAGTCTCTGCATCTGGATCACTCTCGACCTGAACCAGCCGCTGACTGGTACAATCACCATCAGCCACGAACCCATGCTCCGCCTGCAATCGAGCTTGGTACAGTAGTGCCTGATCGCCAGGGAATTTCATGTTTGTTGAGTACACTTCACGCCGCCGCGGATTCACGCTGATTGAGCTGCTGGTGGTCATCGCCATCATCGCCGTGCTGGTGGCCCTCTTGCTGCCGGCTGTGCAACAGGCTCGCGAAGCCGCACGTCGAGCTCAATGCCGGGGCAACCTCAAGCAGATTGGAGTGGCGTTGCAGAATTACCAGGAAACCACGACGCGGTTTCCGCCGGTCTCTGTACTGTCAGCCACGACGACTCTCGACCCTTATTCGGCCCAGGCCCGGCTGTTGCCGTTCATCGACGGTGCGAGTATCGCCGATCAGATTGACTGGAACATCGCGACGGGCATCGCTGGCAGCCCGGCGGCGGCCAAGACGCGAGTACCCGTCTATATCTGCCCAAGCGAGATCAACGACCGTCCGCGCATCACGACCACGCTGGAACATTATCCCGGCAATTACTCGTTCAATCACGGTACCTGGTTTATCTTTGATCCTGTCACTCGAACAGTCGGTGACGGAGCTTTCGGTCCGAATCAGGCTTATGCGCCGCGTGATTTCACGGATGGCATGAGTAATACCCTCGGAGCCGCCGAAACCAAGGCGCATCAACCCAACTGGCGGGACAGTAGTCTTCCTAACACTCTCGGCGCCCCGCCACCGGTGACCTCATTCGACTTGGCGGCTCTGTTTGGCGGCCCCTTCGATTTCATCGGCCACACAGCCTGGATTTCCGGTGACGTTCACCAGACCGGCTTCACGACGACATTTGGACCCAACAAATTTGTTTTGTATATCAGCGGCGGCGCGGACCAGGACGTCGACCTCACGAGCACGCGAGCTGGCAGGTCCACAACCGCCCCCGCTTACGCCTCCGTCACGTCACGGAGCTACCACGGTCAGAGTGTCAACGTGCTCATGATGGACGGCGCCGTACGCACCGTCGCCGACAAGATCAGCGTCCCTCTCTGGCGCGCCCTGGGCACCCGCAGCGGCAACGAGGAAGCGAGTCTGGAATAAGCGATTGATGCCTTCACACAGAACTGAGTGGTCCCGGCGCACTCGTTGTGGCGGAGTTTAACTTACGGGCACTGCGGGTAGTCCCGACTGCCCGCCTGCGGCCTATCGGGATCGCGCAGCCACAAGAGGTTTATTGTGTGAGATTGGTTCGGAACGCCTCTTAAGGCTCTCGCCGCCCCGGTAGCCCGAATTCGGGCAGGCGGAGCCACGCTGCGACACGGCGGAGGCAGAGCACCAGGGTCGGAACGTGCTCACATAGGACATTCGAAAAAAAAGTCGGCGGCGCGCTCCACACACGCATTCCGCGCACCTATTGAGTTAGCAGGAAGAAAATGTGAGGAGACGACGAGCGTATGCCAGGTTCGACATTTGAAGTGGAACGGTATCGGGACTATTTGCGGCTGATCACTCAGCTGCAGATCAACCCGCGCTTGCGCAGTAAGCTGGACGAATCGGATATCGTTCAGCAGACGGTCCTCGAAGCGTACAAATGCCGAGAGCAGTTTCGCGGCCAGACTGAGGCCGAGCGACTCGCTTGGTTACGGAAGATTCTCGCCAATATGCTGGCCCGTGTGGGACGGAGTTTTTCCACGGGCGCACGGGATCTGCAGAAGGAACAGTCGCTCGATGCCGCTTTGGAGCTATCCTCGTCTCGTCTCCAAAGCCTGCTCGCCGCAGATCAGACTTCGCCCAGCGGACAAGCGGTGCGCGAGGAAGAAATGGTCCGTTTGGCAGGAGCCTTGAATCAGTTGGCCGAAGAACAGCGTCGAGTTCTTGAGCTTCATCATTTGCAGGGACTCACAGTCACCGAAGTTGCCGAACTCATGGGGAGAACTCGACCTGCGGTGGCCGGACTGCTCTTCCGCGGCTTGAACAGGCTGCGCGAGTTGATGGCGGAAGACAATGGGGCTGAATCATGAAACTCGACGATTCCAGTTCCGTCAGCCGGGATGATCGGCTGGCCGAGTTGATCCTGCGATATGTCGACTCGATCGAAGCCGGTAAGCCGTTGGATCGCGAGCAGTTCATCAACTTGAACTCTGAGTTCCAGGCCGAATTGAAACAGTTCTTCGCCAGTCGCGATCAGTTGGAGAGCGTCGCGGCGCCGATCCGAAACGCAGTAAATCTGGATTGGGGCTGGCAGGTCAATTCCGCTGTCGCAGAGCCATCCGGAGGAGGCACCGGAGCGCGGACGAGCAGCAATAACTCCGGTGAGGTTCGGGCGTTGGGGCAATTGGGCGACTTCCGGCTGCTGCGAGAAATCGGTCGCGGAGGCATGGGCATCGTCTATGAAGCCGAGCAGTTGTCATTGCAGCGGCGTGTGGCATTGAAGGTGTTGCCGTTTGCGGCGGCGATTGACCCGAAGCACATACTGCGATTCAAAAATGAAGCTTTGGCTGCTGGTATGCTCAATCATCCGCATATTGTTCCAGTATATTCCGTGGGCAATGAACGGGGTGTGCATTTTTATTCAATGCAGTTGGTCGAGGGTCAATCACTGTCGGCGTTGATCACGGGTCTGCGTCAGCAGACAGCCGTCGTGAGGGGTAACGTCGAGGACGGCGCGGAGCGTCGAGTGGGGCATGCAGTGACTCAGACCGACACCACGCTCGACAGTCATCACGAAACGGAATCTCAATTCCACAGGGATCTTTCGACACAGCATATCCGACGGGATGACCGCTATTTTCGGACAGCGTCTCGGCTCATACTCCAGGCAGCAGAAGCGCTGCAGTACGCGCATGAATCCGGCATTGTGCATCGAGATATCAAGCCCGCCAACTTGCTGGTTGATCTCGGTGGCCAACTCCGCATCACTGACTTTGGCTTGGCGCAGTTCCATTCCGAAGTCGGACTCACGCGAACCGGCGACACACCCGGGACATTGCGATACATGAGTCCCGAGCAGGCAGCCGGCCGGCGGTCGATCGTCGACCATCGCACTGACGTCTATTCGCTCGGGGCGACGTTCTATGAACTGTTGACGCTGTCGCCCATCTTTGAAGCCCAGGATGTTCGCGAACTGCTCCATCAAATCTTCGACCTCCAGCCTCAGCCTATGCGCAAACGGGATAAATCGATCCCTGTGGAACTCGAAACCATTGTTCTGAAAGCCACTAACAAGAGTCGCGAGGATCGCTACAGCACGGCTGGAGAGATGGCCGCGGACCTCAGGCGTTACCTTGATAATCAGCCGATTCTCGCCCGGCCGCCGTCACTCATTGACCGTGCTCGAAAATGGGCGCGGCGACATCCTTCGGTGGTCATCGCCAGTCTCGTTGTGTTGCTGGTGGTGTCTGGAGTCTCGCTGGCCGCCATCATCTTGATCGACAGTGCTTATCACCGTGAACGGCTCCGCGCTGACGAAGCCGAAGCCCAGTTTCTGGTGGCTCGCCGCAGCGTGGATGAACTGGTTCGCGTCAGTGAAGAAGAACTGGCCTTCAATCCGGCAGCGGAATCCGTGCGTCGCCGATTGCTCACTTCGGTGTTATCACATTATCAAGAGTTCATCGAGCAGCGCCGCGACGATCCCGGGGCACAAGAGAGCTTGGCAGAAGCAAGCCAGCGTGTGGAAAAGATCCTCAACGGACTGCGAGCGCTGCGAGCCGCCGGTCAGATCAAACTGCTGCGCCAAGCCTCAGTCGTCGAAGAATTGCAGTTGAGCGAAGGGCAACAGCGACAGTCACGGGAACTGTTCTCTCGTGTCGAAGAACTGTGGCATGAAACCTTCCGTGATATTGGGCGTGTTTCCGCCGCCGAACTGGATCGTCGCTCTATCGAACGGTCGCGGCTCAATGAGGCCGATTTGAAGGCCATCCTCACACCCGAGCAGTTTCGTCGGCTGTATCAACTGGATCTGCAAGTCGACGTTGCAGCCGCGTTTCGTGAGCCTGAAGTCGCCGCCAAGCTGAAGCTGACGCCCATGCAGCGCGATCAAGTCAAGACGATTGAGCAGCAAGAGATGGTTCAATGGCGAAAGATGCACCACCCCGATTCCGCCAAGAATTCTGCCGCTGAGGTCGCGGGTACCAAGCCCCCGTTATCCAAGAACGAACGCATTCTAGAGGTGCTGACCCCCGACCAGGCCATTGAATGGCGAGCACTGACGGGGACGCCATTGGCTGACCTGCGACGCTAGCGGACCTTATGCCGAAGGCGCGGCTGTCAGAGCACCCGGATGCCTGATTTCTTCGATGTGGTTGTGTTGATCAACCGACACCGGAGATCAAGCGATATTTTTCTAATACTCGCAGAAATCACACTGGTAGCGCGCTCCAGCATCCATCTCGCGCGCACCTCTCTCAGAAGAGGAGTCGTCGCACGGCGGTCAACCGAGCGAAGCTCGCCCTTCAAACTGGAGCAATCAAAACATGCTGATGCGAAATCCCTTCGTGCCATCGAACACGCCGCGTTGCCGAATGTTTATTTCCACCCTGACGGCGATCGCCCTTGCCACTATGGCGCGTTGCGACTTCGCGATAGCGGACGACTGGCCGCAATGGCAAGGTCCTGATCGGAACGCGATTTCCAAAGAGAAAGGGCTCCTACAGCAATGGCCGTCGGCGGGGCCGTCGATCGCGTGGAGTGCCAAAGGACTGGGCGGTGGGGACAGCGCCCCGGCTGTAGCCGCCGGGAAAATTTTCGGAATGAGCAATCGCGGCAATCAAGAAGTTGCCTGGGCACTCTCCGAATCCGATGGCAAGGAAGTCTGGGTGACGCAGATCGGGGCGGCCGTGGAACAGCGTGTGCCGCAGGCCAAGGAGGGACCGGCTGGTACTCCGACGGTTGATGGAGATCGGTTGTATGTCATTGGCATGGGAGGTCGGGTGGCGTGCTTGAATGTGAGCGACGGGAAAATCGTGTGGCAGCGAAGTTTGACCGAAGACTTCGGTGGCGCGATTCCCGCCTGGAGTTTTCGAGAATCGCCGCTCATTGATGGCGACAAGCTGATCTGCACGCCGGGCGGCGCGGACGCGACACTGGTCGCCCTCAATAAGATGACGGGTGAGACCCTCTGGAAAAGTGTTTTGCCAGCTGCGCCAGCCACCCCGGCCGGTGCTGGTCCCGATCTTGCCAATCGTCCTGGTCGAACTAATACTCCCGGCGGACGTGAGGCTGGTGCCAATAACGCGGTAACAGGCACCAAGGACCCGGGACTATTTACGAGCGAACGCTATGGCATGCGCTCCTTCTCCCAAAAACTCCCCAACGGAAAATACCTCGCGAAGCTCTATTTTGCAGAGACGTACGAGCGCGTGACCGAAGCGGGACAACGCGTCTTCTCCTTCACTGTCCAGGGGCAGGAATTCAAGGATTTTGATATCTGGAAAAAGGCCGGAGGACTCAGAAAGGCTTATGTCGAATCCGTGCCTGTGGAAGTGACCGATGGCGAATTGCGCGTGGTGTTCACAGCGAAAGTCGAGAATCCGGCGATCAAGGCGATTGAGATTATACCGCAATCGAAGGACGCCCCTGAGTCCGCGACCATTCGTATCAAGGCTGGCCAGTCCACTCCTTTTACTGATTCCAACGGTCAAGTCTGGAAACCGGATCAGGGGTTTGAAGGCGGCCAGATGAGCGCTGGAACGATAGGTTTCGGTGGAGGCGGCGCTGGCGGTTTTCCCGGTCAATTTGGGGGTGGCCAATTCGGCGGAGGCCGATTTGGCGGCGGTCGAGGTGGGTTTGGTGGCATTGGACGTTCGGGAGCTGCTTATTCCTCGGCAATCGCCATCGACTTTGAAGGGCAACAGCAATATGTGCAGCTAACTTCCACAGCACTCATCGGTGTAGCGGCATCGGACGGTAAATTCCTCTGGCGGTATAATCGCGCTGCTAATGGGATGGGTATTAACTGCTCGACTCCCATTTTCCAGGACGGTCTGATCTTCGCATCCTCGGCCTACGGTAACGGTGGAGGAGCTGTGAAATTGAGCAAAGACGCCAGCGGCGGGGTTACCGCGAGCGAAGTCTATTTCTCTTCCACCATGCAGAACCACCACGGAGGTATGATCGTTGTTGACGGATGTCTCTACGGTGCCAACGGCGGCAATGAAGGAGGCTTTCTGACCTGCCTCGATTTCCAAACCGGGAAGGTTCTGTGGCGCGATCGACAGGCACCCAAGGGATCATTGGCCTTAGCCGACGGACGACTCTACCTTCGCAGCGAGCAAGGCGCATTGATGCTCATCGAGCCATCGCGAACAGGACTGGTCGAGCGCGGCCGCTTTGAACAACCCGAACGGACCAATCTACCCGCCTGGGCACACCCGGTAATCGCCAATGGCAAACTCTACATACGCGATCAGGGCCTACTGCTCTGCTACGACATCAAAGCGAGCATGAAGTGATCGCAGAGTGCCGGCGCACAATTCTGAGGCTACGGAGTTATTCGACAGGGCGAGACCAATGCTGAGTTCAAATCCTCCGGCGGGGTGGAGCGGGGGATCGAATGGGGCTTGAATTCCAGTGACTTGACGGTCGCAAGGGGGCTCCATACCGTCCCTTGCGCGAGTCGCGTGCGGTGCGCCTAACGTGTGCGCTAAGGACGGCATTTACCGACGTGGTCGCGACGGCTTAACTCTTTTGGTGTCAGCAACTTCGGCACTCCAGCCGAACCTTCCGCTGATGCTCGCTCGAAGTCCTTCACGGGCGCCTTCCGAGTGTCTTAGGCCGGTTTCAGAAGCCGATTTTCGGTACCCGGGGCTCGTTTGAATGCTCAGCCCGGCCTCGGGAAGTTTGATCTGAGCGGGGTCACTCAACGTGACCACAGAGAGGATGACAATGACCAAGTACGTGTATTCATTCGGTGACGGCAAAGCCGAAGGCGACGCTTCCATGCGCGCTCTGCTCGGCGGTAAGGGCGCCAACCTGGCGGAAATGTCAAAGATCGGACTCCCTGTACCAGCAGGTTTCTCGATCAGCACCGAAGTATGCACCTACTTCTACGCCAACAACCTGTCTTACCCACCAGAGCTGAAGGATCAGGTCGCCGCCGCTGTTGCCCAGATCGAAAAGACGATGGGCAAGAAGCTCGGTTCACTGACCGACCCGCTGCTGGTTTCCTGCCGTTCCGGTGCTCGCGATTCGATGCCCGGTATGATGGACACCGTCCTCAACATTGGTCTGAACGATCAGACGGTTGCCGCGCTGGCCAAGTCGTCCGGCAGCGAGCGTTTCGCCTGGGACAGCTATCGCCGCTTCGTCCAGATGTACGGCGACGTCGTGCTCGGCATGAAGCCTGAGTCCAAGAACGACATCGACCCGTTCGAAGAGATTCTGGAGCACAAGAAGGAGAAGGCCGGCGTCAAGTTCGACAACGAACTGTCCGTCGCTCAGCTCAAGGAACTGGTGGCCGAGTTCAAGGCCGCCGTCAAGAAGCGTACCGGCAAGGATTTCCCGACCGACCCAATGGAGCAGATTTGGGGCGGTGTCGGCGCCGTGTTCGGTAGCTGGATGAACGACCGCGCGATGGTTTATCGCCGCACCTATGGCATTCCTCACGAGTGGGGCACAGCCGTTAACGTGCAGGCGATGGTCTTCGGTAATCTTGGCGATGACTGTGCGACCGGCGTGGCTCTGACCCGCGACGGTGCTCTCGGTACTCCCGGCTACTGCGGTGACTACCTGATCAACGCTCAGGGTGAAGACGTTGTGGCTGGTATCCGCACGCCACTGCGAATTGAAGAGACTCTGGCCAAGGACATGCCCAAGGCGTTCGCCGAACTGGATAACATCGGCAAGATCCTCGAAGGCCACTACAAGGACGTGCAGGACATCGAGTTCACCGTCGAGCGTGGTAAGGTCTGGATGCTTCAGACTCGTAACGCCAAGCGTACCGGCTTCGCCGCTGTCCGTATCGCCGTGGACCTCGTCGACGAAGGCAAGATCTCCGAGAAGGACGCTCTGTCCTCGAAGCGCATCCCTGCCGACGACCTGAACCAACTCTTGCAGCCCGTCTTCGACGCCGCTGGCAAGAAGGCTGCCGTGAATAACGGCAAGCTGCTGACCAAGGGTATCAACGCCGGTCCTGGCGCTGCCTTTGGACAGATTGTCTTCCACGCTGACGATGCTGAGAAGAAGTTCCTGGCCAACGAAAAGGCTGAGATGATTCTCGTGCGTCGCGAAACGACCCCTGAAGACCTTCGCGGTATGAAGGTCGCCAAGGGCATTCTGACGGCGTTCGGTGGTGCCAGCTCGCACGCCGCTCTCGTCAGCCGCCAGATGGGTAAGGTCTGCATCGTGGGTGCGTCAGAACTGTCGATCAACTACGAAGCCGCCACCGTCACGGTCAACGGCAAGGTCCTCAAGGAAGGCGACTGGATCAGCATCGACGGCTTCACCGGCGAGGTCTATGCCGACCGCGTCGAAACCAAACCTTCCGAGATCATTCAGGTCCTCATCAAGAAGACTCTGAAGCCTGAAGATTCTCCACTGTATCAGCGCTATGCGAAGCTGATGACTTGGGTCGACAAGTACCGCAAGATCAACGTCCGCACGAACGCCGATGAGCCGAAGCAAGCCGCTGAAGCTGTTGCGTTCGGTGCTGAAGGTATCGGCCTCTGCCGTACCGAGCACATGTTCTTCGATCACGTGGATGAGTTCCGCGAAATGATCCTCGCGGGAGACCTGCCAGCTCGCCAGAAGGCCCTCGCGAAACTGCTGCCGTTCCAACGCAGCGACTTCGCTGGCCTGTTCAAGGAGATGGGTGGCCGTCCTGTGACCATCCGTCTGCTCGATCCGCCACTGCACGAATTCCTGCCGCACGAAGCCGCCGCTCAAGCCGACCTCGGCAAGAAGATTGGCATCTCGGCAGAAGTGATCGCTCAACGCGTTCACGAACTCCACGAAGCCAACCCGATGCTCGGCCATCGCGGCTGCCGCCTCGGTATCGTCTATCCCGAGATCACCGCGATGCAGGCTCGAGCGATCTTCGAAGCCGCTTGCGACGTGCAGAAGTCCGGCACCGAAGTGCACCCTGAAGTGATGATTCCGCTCGTCGGCTACATCACTGAGTTCAAGGACCAGGAAAAGATCATCCGCGAGCAGGCCGACAAGGTCTTCGCGGAGAAGGGTATCAAGGTTGAGTACATGGTCGGCACGATGATCGAAGTGCCACGAGCCTGTGCCGTCGCCGATCAGATCGCTACCGGTGCTGAGTTCTTCAGCTTCGGTACCAACGACCTGACCCAGACGACGCTGGGCATGAGCCGCGACGACTACGGTGGATTCATCAACCACTACAAGGAAAACGACATCGTCCCGAACGACCCGTTCCAGACGATCGACCAGGCTGGCGTCGGCACCCTGATGAAGATGGGCGTTGAGAAAGGCCGCAGCACACGCAAGGACCTGAAGATCGGTATCTGCGGCGAACACGGCGGCGAACCCTCGTCCGTCATGTTCTGCCACCGTATCGGCCTGAACTACGTGAGCTGCTCCCCCTTCCGCGTCCCAATCGCGCGACTCGCAGCCGCTCAAGTGGCCGTCGAAGAGAGCAACAAGAAGTAAAATTTAGTCTGAGTATGATACCGCGACTTGACATCAAAGTGGTCGGCGATCTCCGTGTGCCGACATACTTTCATTAGTCAGCCACTGGTATATAAGTCATCGAGACGAGGCATCTAATTTCAGGTGCCTCGTCTTTTTTTTGTATGCATTTGAGTAGGACGGACAATCCTGTCCGTCAAAGAAACTAACACGGATCACAATAAATAACTGCGCTCGACTCACGCGTGAACTTCATCGCTCCCCTCGCCCCGGTAACGGGGAGAGGGGCTGGGGGTGAGGGGCGATCAATCTTTCTGCCACAGATCAAATACAGATAAAATCAATTTAACGAATACCTATTCGTTATCCGTGTTTCATCCGTGGCAAGCTGAAGACCAACTGAAACGCGAGCGACTCCGGCTGACTGTTCGCGGACTGTTCGGGGTGGCGCAGCCGCAGAAAGTTATAGTATCATCCTGTCACTCCGCGACCCTGCAGGCCGACTGCGGTCAACCGGGGCCGCTCACGCAAACCGTACGTAAGCACCATTTGGTCTCAGCAGGTACGCTTCATGGCAGATCGATTCGCCCCAAGGACAAACCAGAGCCATCTGATCGAAGTTCTCGAATCGTGCTGGATCACGGGCCTGCTTTTGAAGTCAATTCGTGATCCGCACAAGACGGAAGCTGATGTATTCAACTCTCACAGGGCTCGACTGTCTCTGTG
>CAYLTY010000244.1:0-12708 GCA_964386705.1 uncultured Planctomycetaceae bacterium | reverse complement strand
AACCGATCAGCCGGGCAACGCCGTCAAAAAGCTGGAGCCAATGCCTCTCGAAGAGTTGGCTGCGGCGGCGAGTAAATCAGAAGGCGGAAGCGTTGAGCTGGATCCCAAGCTGAAGCAAAAGCTGCTCAGCCAGTTCCTCGACGATCACGACGACTATCAAGCTGCAAAGTCCATCCTCGACCGCGCGAATCGACAGCTCAATGAAGTGAAATCCGCGTCGGGCTCGCTCAAGGTGATGGTCCTGGGTGATCGCAAGGAACCGCGTAAGACGCACGTACTCGACCGCGGTGTGTGGAACAAGCACGGCACTGAAGTGCAGCCGGGTGTAGTCCCCGCACTGCTCGCTTTGCCCGCAGAGCAAACCAAGACGCGCCTGGATCTCGCGAAGTGGCTGGTCTCGCGTGACAACCCGCTGACCGCCCGCGTGATGGTGAATCATCTCTGGCAGATGTTCTTCAGCGCGGGACTGGTGCGAACTCCCGACGACTTCGGCTTGCAGGGTGAACGACCAACGCATCCCGAGTTGCTGGACGAGTTGGCCATCGAGCTAATGGAGCACAACTGGGACCTGCGTCACATCATCCGTTTGATCGCGACCAGTCGCACGTATCAACAATCGAGCAATGCATCAGAAGAACTGCTGACACGTGACCCCGACAATCGCCTGCTGGCTCGCGCAGCCCGCTTCCGCCTGCCGAGCTGGATGCTGCGCGATGCCGCCCTGCAATCCAGCGGACTGCTCAACGCCGCGATTGGCGGCCCGCCGATTCGTCCGTACCAACCGGCGGGTGTCTGGGAAGAACTGTTCATGGGCCGTTATCGCTATGACCCGAGCGAAGGTGCCGCTCAATACCGCCGCACCGTGTACACGTTCTGGCGGCGTTCCAGTGCGCCCACGTTTCTGTTCGACAGTGCTCAACGTCGAGTCTGCGAAGTCCGCACCAGTCGCACCAACACGCCGCTGCACGCGCTCACGCTGTTAAACGACGGCACGCTGCTGGAAGCGTCGAAAGAACTATCTCGACAAGCCTGCCAGCAGCACGAAACCGACAAGCATCGTCCATCGAACGACCAGCTAAAGTTTCTCAGCCGCCGCGTTCTTTCGCGAGAACCTAGCGCAAACGAATTGGCCATCCTCAGTAGAGAATGGTCGCGCGCCGTCGACTACTATAAGAACTCACCTGACGATGCCGCGAAGCTGCTGGCCGTCGGGCAACCACAAGTCAAGCCCACCGAGAAGGCGATCGATCCGGCTCAGGCTGCCGCGTACATGCTCGCAGCGAGTATGCTGTTCAATCTCGATGAAGCGTTGGCTCACGAATGACGCTCCGCACTTGAACCCAGAACGGCTCTGATGTCGCACGAGATTGATGTTCCGCAGGTCGAAGTCGCCCGCCCAAACTGGCTGCTGCTCGAAGACGGCCCGTTGCTGGCCGTCAACAAGCCCGTTGACCTGTTGACCGAAGGTGTTCCGGCCGGCTTGCCCACGATGGTCGGCTTGGTGAAGGAATACCTTAAGCAGAAGTATGACAAAGCCGGCAACGTCTACCTCGGTATCCCGCATCGGCTGGATCGTGCCTCATCCGGAGTGCTGGTCATGACCCGCAACTCCAAGGCAGCAGCCCGAGTCGCCGAGCAATTTGAGAAGCGCGAAGTCAGTAAGATCTACTGGGCTCTGCTGGAACGCGAACCGGCCGAGCCAGCTGCCGAGCTCGTCGACTGGCTGCGAAAGATCCCGGACGAAGCCCGCACAGAAGTGGTCGCTCAAGGTTCCGCTCCGGACGCTAAGGAAGCTCGTCTGCGCTACCGCGTGCTCGGTCAGCAGTCGTTCGGCACACTGGTGGAAATTGAATTGCTCACCGGCCGCATGCACCAGATCCGAGCTCAGTTCTCGTCACGCGGGTGTCCGGTTGTGGGAGACACCAAATACGGTGCCCAACCCTGGCAGACCGACGAACCAGCTTCCGATACACGAGAAGACGTCCGCATCGCGCTGCACGCACGATCGCTTACGTTGAAACACCCCATCCGCTACGACGAACTGCGTATCGAAGCCCCAGTCCCCGCGTTCTGGCAGTTGCCGGATCAGGTCGCCGAATCAGCAACGACTCCGTAACCGGCATCTCGAATCGTGGGGATGATCACATCGAGAATGCGTTTCTTGACCTGCATCTCGGTGCCCATCGGGTTCACGCTGTGGCTGAGTTCGGCGGGGTAGAAGTTCAGCACCGGCTGAGTCGTCTGGCGGTAGATTTCAAAACGGCGACGGATGATCTTTTCATCGGCGTCGTCGGCTCGGCCAGCAACCAAGGCGCGACTCCGCAGGCGTTGGACGATCGGTTCGATGTCGTCGGTTTCCAAGTGCACAATGGTCAGCACCTCAATGTGGTCCTGCAGCATCTCACATTGGCGAACGCTGCGCGGGATGCCATCCAGCAACAGCACCTGCCGCGCGGGGTTATAGGTGCCGTTCGAAATCTTTTCGTCCAGCCAGTGCCGCCAGATGCGAATGCACAATTCGTCGGGCACCAGTTCTCCGTGATGGATGAACTTGCCGACTTCCTGACCGTCCGCCGTGGCCGGATCGAGACCTCGAAAGATCGCGCCAGTCGACACGTGCAACACGCCCTTCATCGTTCCCAGCAGCACACCCTGAGTGCCCTTGCCCACGCCAGGCATTCCAAACAGCAGAATCGCAGGCAGCCTGGCGGGTTGTGTCACGGCGGGATCTGGCGTCTTCAAGATCGAAACTTCCTGGCTTCGACGACTGAAACGTAAGAGCAACTGAGTGGGCGTTTCAGTCCTGTCGCGCCACAGTCTCCCCGAGCGGGGGCGGGGTTCTAACGGAAGGATCGAGCGTGCACAAACTGGCCGAAACGATGTTCTCAGGATCGTTCTGATGTATGCCACGTACGCCCGTCGCAAGTGATGAAACCATCGGTGCCTGCAACGCATTGGTGAGCTGGCTCGCGCGAGGCAGTGTCTGAAACACAACCCACCGCGTTGAAAACAAAGCGACCTCCCTTCACCATCCGGCGGTGAGCGGCCTACCGCCAGTTGGCAGCTCGGTCAGGACGAGAACAGCTACCAAAATCTTCACCGCGTCTCGTTTGAATCGCTCTGATTGCATTACCCGCCTCACGGAAAGGCACGGATGTCTGACTCTCCCGACAACTCGGTCGATCAGCGGATTCAGGATCTGTACGCGAAGCACTCCGAACTTTATGAGCGCGGCCACTACCGCTCAGCATCGCGAGTCTCTCGCGAACTGCGGCAACTCGCCAAAGCGGAAGGGCGGATCATCCCTTATCTGCATGCGAATCATCAGTTGATGAACGCGGCTCAATCGTTGCTGGAGCCCAACCTCGGCATCGAAGTCGCGATTGATTCCATCGCACTGCTGGAAAGCGAAGAGAAGGCGCGTCTGATTCAGCCGAATCTGCCGGAAGATCGATACGAATACGCCGTGCACCGCATGTCGTCCTGCGCTTACGACAATCTCGCCAAGCACATCGCTAACCGTGATGGATACAACTCGGATGGCTGCCATGAATGCATCGCGGATGGCATTCAGGTGTGTCGTCGCACCGGTAAGCTAGAATGCATCAACTGCTTCCGCGAGTACGCCACGGACGTGTACCGGGCTTCGGACGATCTTGAAATGGCCATGCACCACGCACGTGCGGTGGAGCAGGTCAATCCTCGCGATGACGACGATGATGATCGCCGCTGGGTGGGCGCCCGCGACCAGATGCATCTGCATCTCGTGCAAGGGCAACTGGAAGCCGCGCTGGACGCCGCAAAACGCTGCTGGCTGCTGCATGTGAACTATCACGCCCCGCTGGAAGCGAAATTCGACACGCTGATTAACCTCGAAGTCATCTTCTGGCTGATGGGCAAGCAGGACGCGCTGCAGGAATTCGTCGCAAGTGCGGGCGTTGAACCGGTCCGAGGCGACGAGATTCCACCCGGCGAATTCCCTCATTGGGATGTCAAAATCAGTCATCGCAATGCTCTGCGACACGCGTGCAGAGGCGAGTTTGCCGAAGCGATCGAAGTGCTGACACGACTCGATCAACTGTTGCAAGCACGACAATCGCTCGATCCCTGGTTCGAAGCGCGGTTGCGACTGGTCTCCATCTGCCTCTTGGCCGGTGAGTCCGAGAAAGCCACGCGGCTGGCCAAACAACTGACCGAACGTGCTCAGGCAGCGCGAGACTGGTTGACCCTGCGGCGTCTGAAGGCGCTGCAGTCGGGCGAGCTACCCCCGGCACCACTACCGACTGTGGCCCCCTTCACGTCGGGACCGTTCGCACCTCAGAAAAACTCTTCCGATCATGGTCATCAGCACGACCACGATCATGGCAGTTGCAGCGATCACGACCATGATCATGACGCTCCTGCGAGTGAGCTGATTGAGACCATTGACCTGATTCACTCAACGGAAGCCGCGCCGACGCCTGAGCAATCGCCGCTGCTCAACTGGCTGGAGAGCTGGTTTCATCGTCTGCATGAGAGTTCAGACGAAGAAGAACGTCAGATCGTCGCCTTCGAGATTCTGAACCGCTCGGCCTCAGAAGCGGAAACAGCAGACGAAGCTGCGAGGCTGGTGCATACGGCCCACGTCTTTCTATCTCAGTATCACGAGGAAATACGAGCGTGGAAGTGGGCTCAGCCGTTTCTGGCCGCGTTCGCGAACGATGCCACTCTGATCAACGTCGTCGCATCGCTGGGACAACGCGCACGCGAGGCCGCAGAACAACAAGAACCCGCGCTGGAACCCGATGACGTCGTCCCTCTTGGTCGCCTCGAACAACTCTTCCGGCAATCACTGGACCTCGACGCGGATCGAGCCAACAACTTCGTTCGCGCCGGACAGTTCTATTGGGCGAACGATCGGCAAGGCGACGCGGAACGCTGCTTCGCTCGCGCATTCCGGCTGGATCGAGCGAGCCCGGTCGCGGTGATGCGATTGGCCGAGATTTACGCCGCGACGGATCGCGCTCAAGACGCTCTCAGCGTGCTGGATCTCAGCATTCGCGAGGGCTGCGAAGATCCCGCCGTCTTCTGGCAAGCCGCCCTGACGGCCATCAATCAGTCTCGCTATCAGGTCGCCGCCAGCTACCTGCTGCAGTACGAGAAGCACACCTCGGAAGAACAGTGGGTGCACTACTACCTCGCCCTCTGTCACCTGGAAACCGCCCGCCCCGTTGACGCATTGCGATCGTTGGACATTGAAGCCGAACGCAATCCGACGGCGACCTTCGCAACCACCGCGTTGCGTGCCTGCGCGGCGGCACTCGGGAACAACCTCACGGTGCTGCGCGAGCACCTGACAACACTCCTGAGACTGCCGCTGTCTCAGGTGAACTATCTGACGCAGTCAGGCCTGTCGCGTTTGTTCGAACGACTCTACACGGCAGTGCTCAAGTTGCCGCAGGACGATGCCCAGCGTCTGCAACTCGAACTCGTCGGCCTTCAGGCGGGCTTCGCGCCCGATACTTACTTCGATGCGTTCCGCCAGCAGGGAGACGCCCAAGACGGCGAAAGCTTTTACATCGTCACGTTGGAGCAACCGCTCGACGCGACCTGGCCCCAATCCCCTGGATGCCTCCCCGGCCAGGAACATTGGCAGGTCTATCTGGCTCGCTGGGGCGTGCTCGCACAAGACGTCGGGGAAGCGGAACAGCTCGCGCGCGACTGGCAGTCACGCTGCGGGCTGATGTCCTGCAACCTGTTGTCGATTGACCTGCAAGGCGAGGGCTACAGCGACAAACCGGGCGTCGTCTGGCAAGGTTTTCATATCCAGAATTCAGACGACGCCTGAAGCGAAAACCAGCCACCATGAACGAACCCGACCACACGCCATCCAAATGCCGGTATGTTGTCGTCGGGCTGTTTTGCTTCATGGCGGCCATTGCCTATCTGAGCCGCAATGCGATCTCGGTCTTCGCGGCGGATGAAACATTCGTCGCCGAGTTCCGCCAGAGTGACATGAACGCAGACGCCGCGACTCAGGCGCTCAGCCACGTGATGTCGGCGTTCTTCTGGTCGTACGCGTTGCTGCAGATTCCGTTTGGCTGGCTGGGTCAGCGTTTCGGCACGCGAGCGATGCTCAGCGTTTACATGGGTGCCTGCGGAGTACTCACGCTAGCCATGGGCCTGTCCACCACGATCGTGATTCTGGCGGTCGTTCAGGCTCTGCTGGGAGCAACCCAAGCCGGGATGCTGCCCACCGCCATGCGATCGGTGGCCGACTGGGTCCCCACCACTCGCCGCGGCTGGGTGTCCGGTCTGATCGCCGCCTGCATGCAGATTGGCGGAGCCATTGCTTCGTCTCTGACCGGGTATCTGGCAGAACAGGGATACTCGTGGCGCCAAACCCTCGCTTTCTACTCGGCCCCCGCTTTGTTGTGGGCGTTCAGCTTCGTCGTCTGGTTTCGCAACCAGCCGGAGCAACATGCTGGTGTGACGCCCGGCGAGCTCATCATCATTCGCGCCGGCCGGACAGAGCCTGCGACCTCGACTCCACAAGAACGCACCAATTGGGCCGGGATCGTCACCTGTGGAGCGTTATGGGCCATCAACGCTCAGCAGTTTTTCCGGGCCGCTGGCTACATCTTCTTTGCGACCTGGTTTCCCAAGTTTCTGCGCGAGACCTATCAGGTGAGCCTCGGCGAGGCCGGGCTGCTGTCCAGCTTGCCTCTGATCACAATTCTATTGGGCAGTACCTCAGGTGGCTGGCTCGCAGACCACCTGCTGAAGCGAACTAACAGCCGAGCGATCGCGCGCAAGCTTGTCGCCAGCGTCTCACTGATTACGTGCTCACTGTTGATTGCCGGAGCGTATTGGACTCACACCGCCGAGGCGGCCATCGTCCTGATCTCCTGCGGTACCTTCTTCTCGGGCGTGGCTGGTCCGTGTGCGTTCGCTCAGACCATCGACATCGCTGGCCGGCAAGTGCCTGTCGTGTTTGGAATGATGAACATGCTGGGTAACATAGGCGCCGCGATCTGCCCGCCGATCGTGACCGCCTTTGCCGCCAGAACTCAGAGCTGGTCCAGCGTCGTCTTTCTGTTTGGGGCGATCTACTTCGCAGGTGGCGTCAGTTGGTTGTTTCTCGATGCTGATCAACGACTTAGCTCGGCTGTGAACCCCGAGGACGCCTGAACCTCGCTGCCGGAAACGACTCAGCAAATGCCCCGATAGTCCACTGGAGCAGGCTGGGCTCAAAGGTTTGCAGGCGGAATGAGCCCCTGAAACTTGACCCTGTGACTGGCCGACTTTAATTTGCATCGCTTCCCCCAATACTGGGCAGGAGCGATCATTAGTACCTGCTTATCTTAGATCACAGCAATGTTCGTGCGGACGGTTGAACTTTTTCTGGATGTGGCCAGTTGCCGGAGCTTCTCCAAGGCAGCAGACGCCAACGGTATTTCCCAGTCGTCCGTCAGCCAGTCTGTCGCTCAACTGGAAAAACGCCTCGGCGTTGAACTCATCGATCGCACGAAGCGCCCATTAGAGTTAACCGCAGCCGGACAGCGTTATTTTGAAGGTTGCCGCGAATTACTGGACCAGTCGCGCGAACTCGAAGATTCTGTGCAGAGCATCGCCAACAAGGTCACCGGGCGGCTGCGAGTTGCAGCGATCTATTCTGTCGGACTGAGTCAGTTGGACCGCTACGTCGGTCACTTCCAGCGGCTGTTCCCGGAAGTCGAACTGCACGTGGACTTCCTTCATCCCGAAGAAGTTTACGACCGTGTCCGCAGCGATATGGCCGACCTCGGTCTGGTATCGTTCCCGCGTGAAGGTGGTGAATTTGCCTGCATTCCGTGGCAGGAAGAGCGTTTTGTGGCCGTGGTTCCGCCCGGTCACCCGTTCGCCCTAAGGGCTCAGGCGGGAGTTGCGAAACTGGAAGTCACCGAGTTGGACGGCCAGACATTTGTGGCCCTGACGTCCGACCTGAAAGTGCGTCGCGAGACCGATCGCTGGTTCAAGCAGTACAAGATCAACGTGAAGGTCGCCTTCGAATTCGACAACATTGAAACCGTGCGTCGCGCGGTTGAGGACGGCCTCGGGATGGCTCTGCTGCCTGCCCCGACGGTTGCACGCAGCGTAGAGACTGGCACACTCATCCAGTTGGAACTCGCGGACGTCGATTGGATCCGTCCGCTGGGCGTCATTCACAAGCGCCATCGACGCCTCAGCAACGCAGCAGAAAGCTTTATCAAACTCCTGAAAGAAAACCCGGAAGACCTTCCGAAGCCCGAACCTGCGGCGGCTCATTCGGATCGGAAGAGGAATGCGCGGCGCCCTAAAGCGTCGGCTTGACACCCAGTCGTGCTCGACGGTGATCAAGCCACGCAGTCGCGCCCCGTTTAATACACATTACCAATACACTTCGCGTCAGTCGGATCTTGAGATAATTACAATGACACTCAACAACCACGAATTGAACCCTCAACTTAAAGAACTGTTTCAGGCAGGTCGACGTCCTGAAAAGCACGGCATGTACGACCCACAGTTCGAGCATGATGCGTGCGGCGTGGGTTTCGTGGCACATATCAAAGGTCAGCGATCCCGATCCATCGTCGATGATGCGGATCGCATGCTGCGCCACATGACTCACCGCGGCGCTTGCGGCTGTGAAGAGAACACCGGCGACGGCGCGGGCATGCTGACCGCCCTGCCCTATGAGCTGCTGGAACGAATTGCCGACAAAGAACTCAAGGTAAAACTGCCGGCACGCGGACTATACGGTGCAGGCGTTGTGTTCTTGCCGACCGATGCCGCACAACGCGAGAAGTGCCGGGCCATCGTTAATGAGATCATCGCGGCTCAGGGCCAGAAACTGATTGGTTGGCGCGAAGTTCCCGTCGACGCTAAGGGTGCCAACATTGGTCCGACGGCCGTACTCTGCATGCCGCATTTTGAGCAATTGATTATCGGCGCAGCAGAGGGGCTGGATCAGGAAGGCTTTGAACGCCAGTTGTTCCTAATTCGCAAGTGGGCCAGCCGCAAGATTCGCGTGGAAAGCGGATTCTCCCAAAGAGCTTTGTTCTACGTCAGCTCGCTGTCGACGAAAGTGATGATTTACAAGGGTATGCTCATGTCCGAGCAACTCTTGCCGTTTTACGTCGACTTGCGCGATCCAGATTACAAGTCGCACCTGGCCATGGTGCACTCTCGATTCTCGACCAACACGTTCCCGTCATGGGACCGCGCTCAGCCCTGCCGCTTCATGGCACACAACGGCGAAATTAATACCGTGCGCGGCAACATGAACTGGATGTATGCCCGTCAGGGTGTCATCAAGAGCGACGTGTGGGGCGACGAACTCCGCAAGCTCTTCCCCGTCTGCGAACCCGACTGCTCTGACTCGGGCAGCTTCGATAACGTGCTGGAGTTCCTGTATCACTCCGGCCGCAAGCTACAGGAAGTGGTGATGATGATGGTGCCGGAAGCCTGGCAAAATCACACCACGATGTCGGAATCCAAGCGGGCGTTTTATGAGTATTATTCCGCTCTCGAAGAACCGTGGGACGGACCGGCTTCAATTTCATTTACCGATGGCCATTACATCGGTGCCGTGCTGGACCGAAACGGCCTGCGTCCCAGCCGGTATTATCTGACGCACGATGATCGCGTCATCATGGCCAGCGAAGTTGGCGTGCTGGACATCGATCCCAAGCTGGTCAAGGAAAAGGGACGCCTGCAACCCGGTCGTATCTTCCTCGTTGACTTCGAGCAGGGGCGTCTGATCCCTGACGACGAAGTGAAGAGCGAGATGGCGAGCCGTCGTCCCTATAAGGACTGGCTCAAGAACCAGAAGATCACTCTTGAAGAGCTGCCGCGCCATGAAGTTCCGGGTTACTACGAACCAGATGCGCTTCTGAAGCGAGTTCAGGCGTTTGGCTACACGTCGGAAACCATGCAGTTCATGCTGATTCCGATGGTACGTGAGAAACGTGATCCGCTCGGCTCGATGGGCAACGATGCCGCGCTGGCGTGCCTCTCGGACAAGCCCCGACTGACCTATGACTACTTCAAGCAGTTGTTCGCTCAGGTGACGAATCCGCCGATCGACTCGATCCGTGAGGAAGTCGTCATGGCGCTCGAGTGCTTTATCGGCCCAGAGGGCAACCTGCTGGATACCAACGAGCAGCAATGTCATCGTCTCGCCGTGCCGCATCCGATCCTCACCAACGAGGAACTCGGAGCGATTCGGCATCTCGATTATCGTGGCTGGAAGAGCCAGACCATCGACATCAGCTATCCGCGCAGCGAAGGCGCGGCGGGTCTGCGTCCGGCGATTGATCGGATCTGCAAAGAAGTCGAAGACGCGATCAAGGCCGGGTTCGGCCTGGTCGTGCTGAGCGATCGCGAAGTCGGTCCAGATAGAGTTCCAATCAGCTCGCTGTTGGCCTGCGGTGCGGTGCATCACTCGCTGGTTCGTAAAGAACTGCGTACCCGCATCGGTATCGTGCTGGAGTCCGGTGAAGCTCGCGAAGTGCATCACTTCTGCCTGCTGACCGGTTACGGCGCGGATGCGATCAATCCATACCTGGCCTTCGAAGCGATCCGTCAGGCTCGCCTGGATGGCTTCCTGGAAAACGATTGGACGGACAAGAAGATCGTCGAGGGATTCCGCAAGGCCGTCGCCAAGGGCATGCTCAAGGTGATGGGCAAGATGGGCATCTCGACGCTGCAGTCTTACAAGGGCGCGCAGATCTTCGAAGCCGTCGGACTGAATGGCGACGTCGTTGATACCTGCTTCGTCGGCACTGCCAGCCGCATCGCTGGTGTTGGCTTCGACGTGCTCGCTGAAGAAGGGGTGCGCCGCCACGAACTCGGTTATCCGACGCGTGAGACCGTGCATCTGCCAGTGCTGCCGAACGATGGCCAGTTCCACTGGCGTCGTGAGGGCGAAGCGCACTCTTGGAACCCGATGACGATCACCGAAATCCAGGCTGCGGCTCGTACTGGAGACAAAGAGGCTTACAAGCGGTTCTCCAAGCTCATCAACGAACACTCCACGAAGTCCTGCTTCTTGCGAGGGTTACTGCAATTCAAGACGGGTACGCCGATTTCGTTGGACGAAGTTGAACCCGCCAGCGAAATCGTGAAGCGGTTCTGTACCGGCGCGATGAGTTACGGCTCAATTTCGGCCGAAGTGCACGAAGCCATTGCTGTCGCAATGAATCGCCTTGGTGGCAAGAGTAACACCGGCGAAGGCGGTGAGGACTACAAACGCTTTAAGCCCTACTTGAACGAAGCCGGCCGCATCGACAGCAAACGCTCGGCGATCAAGCAGGTCGCCTCGGGACGTTTCGGCGTTACGAGCTACTACTTGACCAATGCCGACGAGTTGCAGATCAAGATCGCTCAAGGCGCCAAGCCGGGTGAAGGTGGCGAATTGCCGGGGCATAAGGTCGACAAGATCATCGCCGCCACTCGGCATTCAACGCCGGGCGTGGGTTTGATCAGTCCGCCTCCGCACCATGACATCTACTCGATCGAAGATCTTTCGCAGCTCATTTTTGACCTGAAGAACTCCAATCCAGGAGCCAAGGTCAGCGTGAAGCTGGTGTCTGAGGTCGGCGTCGGCACGATTGCGGCTGGTGTGGCCAAGGGCCATGCGGACAAAATCCTGATCGCCGGTACGGAAGGCGGTACGGGTGCGTCGCCACTGACGAGTATCAAGTACGCCGGTCTGCCATGGGAACTAGGCATCGCCGAGACTCATCAGGTCCTGGTGATGAACGACCTGCGCAGCCGCGTGCGTCTGGAGACCGACGGCCAGCTCAAGACCGGTCGAGACGTGATCGTCGCCGCGATGCTGGGTGCTGAGGAGTTCGGTTTTGCGACCGCTCCGCTGATCACCCTGGGTTGTATCATGATGCGCAAGTGCCATCTCAATACATGCCCGGTGGGTGTGGCGACTCAAGATCCGGAACTCCGCAAGAAGTTCACTGGTCAGCCTGAGCACCTCATCAACTACCTGTTCATGGTCGCTGAGGAAACTCGCGAGATCATGGCTCAGCTCGGCTTCCGCACGATTAACGAGTTGATTGGGCGAGTTGACATGCTGAAGACCGATGAGGCTGTCAGCCACTGGAAGGCCAAAGGCATTGACCTGACGCCAATTTTAACGCCCGCCCTCAAGCCGCATCCGAATGTCGGAACCTACTGCCAGATCTCTCAGAATCACGGACTGGACGAGGTGCTCGATAACGACCTTATCAAGCAGGCCCTGCCCGCGATTCACGAAGGCAAGCCCGTCCGCATCCAGATGCCGATTCAGAACATCGACCGCGCGTTCGGCACGATGCTCAGCCACGAAGTTACCAAGAAGTGGGAAGACGCCGGCCTGCCCGCTGACACCATTCACATCAGCGTGACGGGTTCGGCTGGTCAAAGCTTGGGAGCCTGGTTGGCTCGCGGCGTGACGATCGAACTGGAAGGCGATGCCAACGACTATGTCGGCAAGGGCTTGTCAGGTGGTCGAGTAGTGATCTACCCGCCGAAGGCGTCCACGTTCGTGCCTGAGAACAACATCATCATCGGTAATGTGGCTCTGTATGGGGCGACTGCCGGTGAAGCGTTCTTCCGAGGCCGTGCGGCAGAACGATTCTGCGTGCGTAACTCGGGAGCCAGCGCGGTGGTCGAAGGCTGTGGTGATCACGGTCTGGAATACATGACGGGCGG
>CAYLTY010000243.1:0-12737 GCA_964386705.1 uncultured Planctomycetaceae bacterium | reverse complement strand
GGCCGCCAGAGCGGGCATCGTTCCCAGCAGCATCAAGCTGAGCAGCACTCCTCCAATGACACGACGCAACATCATAGTTTGTTCCTAGCGAGATCGATGAGATGGGACGAGGAGAGTCAAACGCGGCAACACGATCTCAAATTGCCGCTCAGATGCCCACGAGCGGAGCACCCTCATCACCGGTATGACCGGCATAACCTGACAATCACGCGTGGGAGTATAGCGTTAAAAGTTCCGTGTGGATCTTAAACAGACCAGTTTGACTGTGGAAAAACCCGGCCTATGTTTCTGGCGTGACCGCGATTCAGCGGCTGCGACAACGCGAAAGCGACCGCGACCAATGATGCCCGTCACGACAATCTGAATTCACGACGCTACTTTATGGCGTGACAAGGAGAGCTGGGAGCTTTGAGGGGACCTTGTCACGCCATTTCTCTTTTCGCCTGCCTGACTTGCGAGACAGCGAGCGTCGTCGATGCGTGGTGTTTCTGATCAAGTTCACCTGGACGCGGCTTACCGTCGCACGACCTACTGGGTCGAAGCTCCGGATCGCTACTACGCCGTCCGTATTGATGAGCAGCACACGGAACTCGACGCGTTTTTGAACAGCCAGGGTCATCGCTGCTGGGCAGTAGTTACTGCTTTCAATCCGCAGTCACAGTTGCTGCCCCCGCCCGAGAATCGTGTTCTTGCCGAGCAACTGCAGCACGAAATCGACGCTGCCCGACTGAAGTCTTTGCCTGCAACAGCAACTGGCTGGTCAGGCGACTGGCCGCCAGAATCAGGGCTGCTGATCGTCGGCATCTCTCAAGCCGACGCACGCGATCTGGCCCGAAAGTTTCAGCAGAAAGCATTGGTGTTCGGGGAGTCCGGTTGCAGAGCGAGACTGCTCTGGACCGACGATTGAGTCGCCACTTCCGGCAGTTGATCGTTCGTTTGAGGGTGGTAAAAATCCTCATCAGAACTTTAGGATTCTCCCGCGATCACGTGTCACATTGAGTTTCATCCAAGCTAGCATCTTGCCGCAATCGTGGTTTTGCTTGGATTTGATGGACCTCTTCATGTCCCCGGCTCCCCTCTTCAACTTGAGCTTGCTGAAGCGCGCTTTCTGCGTGATTGCGCTGTTCAGCTTGTGGCTTGGTTTGGAGCAGACGGCGTCGGCAAGCTGTGGTGACTGGCTCGCAAATCACTCTGCTGGTCACACTCAGCAGGGACAGGTGGAAACCGCTTCCGGGGACAAGACTCGAAAAGAGGTTCCTCCGGCGCATCGGCCGTGCAACGGTCCGAAGTGTTCTCAAGGTCAGCTTCCTGCGGCTCCGCAATCGCCGATCGTGCGGTTGCAGGTACCCGATGAAATCACGGCACTCGCGCTCGTTGCCGGATTATCACCACAGACAGGAAGTGACTGGATCGCTCATGCCGAGCTGCTCGTGAGCGCTGGCTCGGGCATTCGTCAGGAGCGACCTCCGCGCTGCTAGTTGCGCGTGAATTGTGTCGCCTGTGATTTCGCACCGCCCGGTTGGAAAAAATCAGCCTGAAAAGTACCCGTCAGAAAGCTGCTGCGCGGACGCAGTTCGTGCTGCGAAGCAGTTCGACAGGGTCGCTTCCAGGTTGGTCCCTCAGCGTCTGAAACCGACGAGCAGCTGCGCAGATCTCTGCTTTCCGGCGGTGCAAATCTTCGACTCGGTCGCTTCCGCCGTACTGTGCGCTTTGCATTGGCAAGCGTCAGTTTGACTGCCAAATGAGCCGCGTATGGCGCGGTTGAGCGACCTCTTGATCTACCTGTCGATTGGGCCTGTTCGGGCTCAGAAGTCTTATTGATTCATTATTTCCCGTCATCTTCCAAGGGGGGCTGCTATGTCTCGTCCATCAAGTTTGATTGATCGTCGAGGGTTTACTCTGATCGAACTTCTGGTGGTGATTGCCATCATTGCGGTGCTGGTCGCTCTGCTGCTGCCTGCCGTCCAGCAGGCCCGCGAATCCGCCCGTCGTTCGCAATGCAAAAACAACCTCAAGCAGATCGGGCTGGCTCTGGCCAACTACGAAGGCACATTCACAGCACTACCCAGTGCCAACACCAACAACCTGTCCGTGATGGCTCGCCTGTTGCCGAACATGGACATGGCCACGCTGTACGATCAAATCAATTTCAATGTGGCTTATAACAACGCGGCCAATGCAATCCCGTTCGCCACGACCGTACCAACATTCCTTTGCCCTTCCGATATCGATCAGTTGCCACTGGCGCTGGGCGCGAGAAACAACTACTACGGCAACACTGGCTACGAGATTGTCTACTCATTGCCATCAATGACAGTCGGGGGGACAAATTATGGAATGCCCACTTCAAACGGGGTTATTGTGCAAACCCCCAGCACCACAAACATCGGTGCACCTGTGCTGCGTTTCCGCGACATTCTGGATGGGATGAGCAATACCGCCGCGTTTTCCGAGAAGAACAAAGGCGACGGCAGCGCCGGAGTATCGACCCCGGAATCGGATACCTATCAACCCGGCACCTATCCAGCAACGCCAGATCTCGCAGTCGCTGACTGCCGCGCTGTTAATACCAATGACCTGACCAAGCAAGGCTACTCGAATGTAGGTGCGCCGTGGCTGCAGCCGTATCACTCTTCGACAATGTACTGGCACACGGCTCCGCCAAATGACCGGTCCTGCATGTATCCGTCCGGACGCATCATGACGACGGCTAACAGCCGACATCCCGGCGGAGTTCACATTGTGCTTTGCGATGGCTCGGTTCGCTTTGTCAGTGATGGCATCGAACTGGCAACCTGGCGTGCGCTTGGTTCCCGTGCGAGCTCGGACATCGTGGGCGATTACTAAATTGTAAACTGTTTTTTCATAGCTTTGTTTCGGGACAAGACCGCTATGCCGCAGAATTATTTTCAAATGATAAGAATTCGCAGTTTGGAGATTGTCGCGTTGTTGTCTGTTGCGTTGCTCTGCGGTTGCTCGCAAGGAGCCCGGTCGCTGAAGCTCGACAAAGACCTGGCAAAGAAGTCGCTTGAGCAAGCCCTGACGGCTTGGCGCGACGGCAAAACGCCCAAAGATCTGCAGAGCGGGACACCGCCCATTATCTGCACTGATTTTCAATGGGCTAACGGAAAGAAGCTCACGAAGTTCAAGATATCGGACACGGAATCTTCCGACGGCACGAATCTCCATCTCTCCGCTGAATTGGCGGTGGCCGGAGACGCCGGAGAAGAAATCAACACCGTTGATTACATCGTGGGCACAAGTCCGGTGATTACTATTTCTCGACCATGATACGGCACTTTTGCCGCAGGAATAAAATATGAAGATAATGAAGCACACAGCACTCCTTTTGGCAGCGATTGCATCTGGTGTCGCGTTTGGGGCCGAACCAGCCACTGAGCCTCGTCCGGTGCCGCTGACTCGTCCGGAAATGAAGCAGTTTCTGGAAGACATGAAGAAGCGCGAGCCGCGTATTCCGTTGCCCGAACTGACGGACGCCGATCGCGAACGTATCGGCGAACGCGGAATGAACTATGAGTCCCGGCTGCGCTACCATTATATCAATGGCGGAAGCAACTCTGGCGGCGGTGGCGGACGCGGAGGAGCACCAGGCGGCGCGGGAGGCGGTGGTGCTGGCGGCGCGGCAGGTGGGGGAGCCTTCGGCGGATTTGGATTCTCGCGAGAGAACGATCCCAAGATGACGCTCACTTACGCCTTTAAGACGGAGCTGTTTTGGATTGTCGCACGTACCAACAACTGCCAGTACTGCCTGGGACATCAAGAGTCCAAGCTGCTGGGAGCGGGCTTGAGCGAAGACGAGATTGCGGCGCTCGATGGCAACTGGCTGGAGTTTAAGCCGGCTGAGCAAGCCGCTTTCCGTTTCGCGCGGAAGGTTACCTATCAACCTCACCTGATCAGCGACGCGGACGTTGCGGATTTGAAGAAGCACTACACCGACCTGCAGATTCTGGAGATGACGCTGTCGACCGCTGGCAACAATGCAATCAACCGCTGGAAGGAAGGCGCGGGGATTCCTCAGTCGTCGAACGGCGGCGGATTCGGAAATCGCCGCCCAGGCGATGGTGCTGCTGCCGGCAATGAGCCTCGCAGTGAAGCTCATCAGAGCTACCTGACCGACACTGCGGAAAAGAATCGCAAGACGATCACGAGCGTTGCCCCGTACCTGTTCGATGCCAAGAAGGGAGAGCCAACACGTGCTTCAAATGTGTCTCGTCCGTCGGTGGAACCGCGTGCTGACGTTGAAAAGGCATTAGCTCAGGCGGCTCAACGCACCCCGCGATTGCCGCTGGTTGAAGAAGCCGCAGCTCGCGAACTCTTGCCCGAGGATTGGTCGAAGGATCCATTGCCACAATGGGTTCGCCTATTGGCCAACTTCCCGCGAGATGGCAAGTCGCGCATTCTAAGCCGGCAGTCCGCCGATACGACGGGCGACCTCAAGCCGCTGTTGAAGGCTCAAGTCAGCTGGATCATTGCTCGACAAGATCGCGCCTGGTACGCGGCTGGTCTCGCCAAGCAACGCCTGAATAAGCTCGGTGTGTCAGACGACAAGGTCTTCGCGCTGGATGGCGACTGGTCGGAATTCACGCCTGCGGAACGAGCTCAATTCACCCTGGCCCGCAAACTGTCCGTGTCTCCGATCGTGCTGACTGACGCCGATGTGGCAGTTGCTGTGAAGGAAGTCGGGCCGCGCGATACGACGCAACTGATCCAGTACGTCACGACCTGCGCTTCGTTCGATCGCATCACGGAAGTGGCGGGACTGCGAGTCGAAAAGTAGGCCTACGAACGTCCTGCCGTGTGCGGCGACGGTCTTGAACCGTAGCAGTCCCGTCATCCCGAGTGCGGGCTGCTACGGTTTCAAGACTCGCTCTTCTTCGCCACGATTGATCTCGAAGTCATGAAATGCGGGGACATTGAGTCCACAGGGAAGAACTGGCGGATCGCTGCTCACACCTGCCAGTGCGTTGAGTAAGGGAGATGTCAGGATGGCTCATATTGCATTGCCCCCGGAGTTCCCGGGCATCATCGGACCACTCGCGGCTTATCGAGACACCGAGAAGCATCTGGACGGGTTGGCGAACGCACTGATGTGCGGACCATCTTCGCTAACGAAGGCCGAGCGCGAGCTGATCGCCACCTATGTGTCTTCCGGCAATGAATGCTATTTCTGCACAAACTCGCACGCGGCAGTCGCGCGACATCTGCTCGGCGAAGAGCAGCATCTGGTTGCCGATATTCTGGCCGATGCCACCACTGCCCACATTGATGAAAAGCTCCGCGCGCTACTGGTGATTGCTGGCAAGGTTCGCAAAGACGGTCGACTAGTCACAGCAGAAGATGTTGCCAAAGCGCGAGAACATGGAGCCGACGACAGAGCGATTCACGACACAGTGTTGATCGCGGCCATGTTCTGTATGTTCAATCGCTACGTGGATGGTTTGGCCACGTGGACGCCGCGGGACCCGCAGGTGTACGAAGACATTGGCGCCCGCATCGCGACCAAAGGTTATGGCAGCCGGTTTCGGGAATCGTCTTGAAATCGCTAGCCGCTGTGAGTTGAGTTTATTGATCCGGCATGGCAGGAGCTTTCGAATGCGTCTTCTTCGATTTGCCGTTGTGATGGTTGTATTGATGGAGTTGATGATGTCCTCGCGCGCGTTCGCCGACGAACCAACCAAGGGTGCTCCTCAGCCTCGCGTCACAGTGAAGCCGGCTGAGCTGGAAGCCTTGTTCAAGGGTAAGGAGTCATCGCCGGATGAACTGAAGGCGATGGCCGACAAGCTCGAAAAGTCTTACGAAGGCGCTCCGCCGGAAGCGGTGCGGATGCTGATTGCGATCGCGCGCGGATCACAGATGGGACCGGGTGAAGGCTGGTTCGGAGGTTCGCAGTCGCGGTACTCGTGGTCCTGGATGGCGAAGAAGCATGAGATCGAACCCACAGGTTCCATTACCGAGGACAAGTTCAAGGGGCCTGCCAAGTTGTTCGCGCGGCTGGATCGGAACAAGGACGGTCAGGTCACTGCGGATGATCTGGACTGGTCCGATCGACATCCGGTCGTGCAGCAGTTTTACATGATCAATCGGCTGTTCCGTAAATTCGATCGCGAAGGTGACGGCCGGGTTACTCGTGAGGACCTCTTGGCATTCTTTGAGCGCGCTGCTCAAGGTAAAGACGCCATGAGTTCCGATGACTTCCGCGATGCCATGATTGGTGGCTTGCCGGGCTTTCTGCCGGGCGATGCTCCCACGACGGAAGTGCTGCTAAAGGGCCTCGTCCGCAGCGAAATCGGGTCCTTGCAGGAAGGCCCGCGAGTTGAAGAAACAGCTCCGGACTTTCAACTGACAAGTCAGGACGGCACCCGAACGGTGCGCTTGAGCGAGCAACTGGGATCGAAACCCATCATTCTAGTGTTCGGCAACTTTACTTGCGGGCCGTTTCGGTCGATGTATCCAGTGGTGGACGATCTATACCAGCGTTACCGTGACGATGCGATTTTTCTGGCCGTCTATGTTCGGGAAGCTCACCCGGATGATGGCTGGTTGATGGAATCGAACACGAGAGTGGGCGTAAAAGTTTCTCAGCCGCAGACACAGGCTGAGCGAGTGAGTGTGGCGCGGCAATGTTACGCCAAATTGCGCTACACAATGCCATTACTGGTTGATGAGATCGACGATCCCGTCGGTAATGCGTACAGCGGCATGCCGGCACGCATGTACCTGATCGACCCGGCTGGCAAGGTCGTCTACAAAGGAGGTCGCGGGCCCTTCGGATTCAAGAGCGGAGAACTCGAGCAAGCATTGCTCATGCTGTTGCTTGATCTGCAGAAGTGATTGGCCCTTGCTAAGACCCCAGGCCAGGCGCTTCTGTTGAAGTGCAGGCGAGGCTGGGAGAGTGCTGCGGCACAAGCGTCTCGTTTGCATGGAAGACCGGCCCAGCCCGAAGGAGGTCTTCACCCGCGTCGCAAACGAGACGCTTGCACTGCAGCATGTGTCTCCAGTCTTCAGGCCGACAATCCCACGCTGGCGCAACTTCAAGCCGAGCCGATTTGGCTGCTTCTTTTCCAATTCTTGCAAGCTCGCCAGCTTCTCATTCTGGAACCGATATCGACGCATTTCAGAGTCCGCCGTAGCATTACTGCTCGCCCGAGATTCAGCCGTTGGACGATTTCTATTCAAGAAGCTGATAGCGGGCCTCAGGCACCCACTCGCCTGACCGGGATCACGGAGTGATCCACAGTTATTCGAAGGGATTCGACATGAAGCGTCGCGGGTTTCTCCAACTGGTGACCTGCCACGGTGCGGCATTGGCAGCGGCTTGCCTGAGCGGTTGTCGCGGCAAGCAGTACGCGCACGTTCTGGATGACGATGACAAGAACATGGTCGGCAGCCATACAGCCGGTGCCGAAGTGTTTGATCAGCAGATCGAAGAGGCCGTCGGCAAACTGCTCGGCCAGCAGATGAGCGGCATTCGACAAGTCAGCCACGAAACCGCCGTGCTGGAACCGAAGCGCATTTGTTTCGTCGGGATTGAAAACGCCAGTGCTGAAGAACTCGCCGATTCCAAGCAGCAGATCTTCGAACTGATCGATCAGAAGATCATTGAATCGAAGATGTTCGAAACCATCAGCCAGCGTTATGTGGAGTCCGGTCTGAAGGATGCTCGATTGCGGCCTGACGATCTCTTCAAGCCGTCGAACCGCCGCCTGTTTGCGGATGTCATGGAGCGCAACGGCACGCCGTTCGACTATCTCCTCTGGGCCAAGTTCACCTCTTTAACCACAAAGAGCAATGGCGATTCGCAGCGCGACTATCTGATGACTCTGGAACTCGTCGACATCCAGACGGGCAAGAACGAAAAGGTCAGTGCCAAAGTTCGCAAGGGTTACCACAAGTCGGTGCTGGGCAGGATCAAGCACTACTCCGGCGACTAGTAACCTACTCCGCCTTGGGCAGTGTGTCTGAGGCGGTTCTTTCCGGTCCAACGAGGACAAGGGCAGTTCCGTCCCATGCCGTGCGTGGGGACGAGAGGAAATGACCAAGAACCCGCGCCAACCTGCGATGCGTTTTCACCGAGCGGCTCAATGCTTGATTGCGTCGCTGGGTTGCGTGTTGGCTGGGTGTGCGTCCCATGCGAAGCAACTGGTCACGTTGCGCGATTCGTACTACGCCGATCGAATGACCGTGGCGGGCGAGGCCGCCGACAAGCTCATCCAGAAAAAGAAGGCGGATGTCGACGTGCTCAAGCTGGATCGAGCGATGATTCAGTTGGCAGCCGGCAAGCCTGCTGATGCTGAAAAATCCTTGCGTGAAATTCGCGACCGCTTTGATGCGCTCGAAGGTCAGGACATTGCCGAGTCAACCTTCTCGCTCGTCACAGATGACACGAAGCGGGCCTACGCCGGCGAAGACTATGAGAAGATTCTGATCCGCTGCTTCCTGTCGCTGTCCAACCTGATGCACGACGGATCGGACGCAAAAGCATACGCGCTGCAGGTCACGGAAAAGCAGCAGAGTATCATTCAGGCAGGCGGAGACGACGCGACTAAGAACCCGAAGTTAGCGTACAAGCGGGTGGCGTTAGGGGCTTATCTCAACGGTGCTCTGCAGGAAGCCACGCATCGCGACTACGACGACGCGGCACGGTCGATTCAACTGGTCGTTAATTGGGAACCCGATTTCAAGTTCGGCAAGCAGGATCTGAGTCGCGTGACGACTGGTCATCACTCGGAACAAGGTCACGGTGTTCTGTATGTCTTCACGTTGATTGGGCGCGGCCCCTACAAGGAAGAACGTGCCGAGGAAGCATCCTCAGCCGCGCTGCTCATTGCAGATCGCATCTTGTCCGTGACCGGTAAGCATTCATTGCCGCCGACAATCGCGCCGGTAAAGGTGCCAGTGGTTGTCTGCTCACGCAACAGGATCTCAACAGTTCGGGTAGCGGTTGATGGCCAGAAATCCGGAGAGACCGAAACCATCACGGATATCGGCCGCATGGCTGTGGACCAGTACCAGGCGGTGTTCCCCACAGTGATGGCCCGTGCTGTCGTGCGACGTGTGGTGAAGAAGGGAGCGATCTACGCGACCAAGGAAGCCGCTCAAGTGGACAATCCGCTGGTCTCGCTGGCGCTGGATGGTGTCGGTGTTGCCTGGGAAGCGACTGAAAACGCGGACACGCGCTGCTGGGGCCTGTTGCCGGACAAGATTCAAGTGCTGCGAGTGGAACTGCCCGTCGGTACTCATGACGTGAGCCTCACACCCGGCGCCGATCGGGCCAGCATCGGCCCAGCAGTGGCCCAAAAGGTCACCATTACGGACGGCTCCAATACCTACCTGATGGCGACGTTCCCAGACTCGCACCTCGTTGGCGAAGTGCTGGTGAGCGAGCGGCAGTAACCGCTGGCGTCGTAGGGCTTCAGAACGCGCGTTTCGGCGGTGGCGAGCTTATTTTACTGCGGTCGTTATCTTCTGCGGTCGTCTTGGTTCGGTTCCTGTTGTCGACGTCGTAGGAATGTGCGCCGTGAGAATCGCTCGACAGTTCGCGTCGCTGATGTGCCTTGCTTTAACCGTCATCTCAGCTTGGTGTTTGGTCGCCTTGCCCGCTCAGGCGGAACTCAAAACCTGGGACAGCAAGCACTCGATCGATCGCATCGAAGTCACGATGGTGTACTTCTTGCCGAAGGATCGAGTCGCGCTGGTCGACTGGCGTGAGCGTCTGGAGTTTTTCCGCCGACGTCTGGAGTTGTTCCATCAGCGTGAATTTCAGGGCCAGTCACAACTGGTCGCCAAGGTGGTTCCGGAACCGGTTGTCTCTGACCGTTCGACGGAACAACTGCGAGCGGGCGATGGCGACTTCACCTTCTTCCGCACACTGGAGGAGGTCGACGAGCGGCTGCAGTTCGGCCGCGGCGAACACAAGGCGTTTCCAATTCTGCTGGTGCTCAGCGACATCAACTGGCGCCCGCTCGATGACTTCTTTCGGGTGAAGCCCGCAGGCGACAAGTTTGAATTCGAAGGACAGCTCATCAACGGCATTCATCACCCCGGCGCCACGTCCGGCGGTGCTCGGGCAACGTATCTGGCGCGTCGCGGCGTCGGTTGGGGCCTGGTCAGTTCGGATGGTTGGCGAGTGCCCTACTGCGGTTCGGACTGCGTGGTCTATCACGAAGGCGTCGGGCATCCAATCGGCCTGCCGCATCCGGAACCGGGTAACGGCTCGGTGATGAGCATGGGGCAGTACCGTGGCTGGCTGAGTGAATCGTGGCTCGACGACGCCCAGAAGAAGCGACTCGGCTGGCAAGCGCCCGCCGAGGAGATTGATCGCAAGTCGGACTTGTTCTCGGTCTTCAAGGCGCTGCCGGTTCCGGCAATTCCGAAGCCCGGTGAAGACGTCAGCCTCAAGCTGACGCTACCGGCGGGTACCAGCGTCAAAAGCTGCCGCGTGCGCGTGCAACTCGACGTTCTTGGTCCTTGGCTGGAAGTCGCGAGACTCGACAAGTTGCCCGAATCAGCAGCGATCGGCTTGGGCCGGTTCGACCGCCCCGCTCCAGTGAGCTACCGCGCTGAAGTGGAACTGGCGGACGGGCAGACATCAGAAATCTGGGGCTACTTTCAGGTTCGTTCCGAGCCTCGGGTGAACCCTCAACCGCTGAAGTCGAGTAGCTCCGAACAACCAAAATCCGTCGTCTTCCCGGACGGCGGCGAAGAACTGGATCTCTTGAAGTTGATCGACATCAAGCGGGATCAGGTTTCCGGCCAATGGAGCCTGATCGACGAGCGGCTGGTGTCCCCCAAAGAGTACGGAGCGCGACTGCAACTGCCCTATCAGCCACCGGCCGAGTACCGCCTGACGGTCATCGCTGAACCACTGGATGAGCCCAACGGCTTGATTCTCGGTCAGGTGTTGAGTGACCAACGCTTCAAAGTGCTGCTGAACTATCAATCCGGGAAGAAGACACTGAGCGCCATCGAGAACGTTGACGGCAAGAACGTTGCAAGCAACATCACGTCGTTCGAGCGATCACTCTTCCAGAAAGGCCGACCATCAGAAGTCATCTGTACGGTTCGCAAGAATTCGGTGCAGGTGCAGGTCGATGGCCGCGAAGTGATCTCGTGGGAAGGTGAGCCCTCGCGACTGAGCATGGACGACTACTGGCAAACTCCCAACAAGGCCGCGTTGTTTCTTGGTGCGTACGATTGCCGCTATCGCTTCCACCGTGTTTCCTTGACACCTCTTTCGGGCACCGGCAAAGAGTTGGAGTCAGGCAAATGAAGCCCGCTTCAAGTCCCAGAAATCGTCCCGGTAATCGTCGCAAATCAAATCGCTGCGACTAGAATCCGCCCGCCACGTGCGCGCCCTCGTAGCTCAATTGGATAGAGCGTTGGCCTCCGAAGCCAAAGGTTACAGGTTCGACTCCTGTCGGGGGTATTTTGGCGACAAGCCTCTTTCAAGGCTTCATCCCGCATGTTTCGGGAACCACTCAGTACACGTCGCGATGAGTACCTGTGAAGGATACTCTCGTAGAGCTCAACTCCGTCGCACCTGATGACGTGCAAGATGCGTCACTGAGGTTCAAAAAAGCCAATGCAGCCGCTCAGGGCTAGAGCAACGAGATTCGCACGTCGGCGTCGCCTGCACTCAGCAGGCGCACATCAAGGCGAACCTATTAGAGGTTTTTGAGTTACCCGACCAGGACTCGAACCTGGAATAGCAGAACCAAAATCTGCTGTGTTGCCGATTACACCATCGGGTAATCCACGCGCGGGACTCGAAAGTCCTTGACGCGGCGGGAGTTTAGTCCGGGACGAAAAGAGCGACAACTCTGGTTTGCCTGCGATTTGACGTCGCGAATCCGTGCATCAACGCAAGCTGTTGCGTCACCGCGAGGACGTAAAACAAGCGTCAAAACTGATCGAGTTCGTCTGCATGCAGGCGTCGGACCTGCGATATCGCACGCCGCTTGCGAGCGAATACAGTTCAGCTTCTGATTTTGCTGGCTGTCGGATGGCTTCATCGCTGAATTGCATCGCTCCTGGGGGCTTGATGAGTAGTGCTGGTTCCTCTGTTGCTGGATCGTCCAAGTGGCTGACCATTGGCTGGCTGGTAGGATTGCTGGGGGCGATCGGGTTCGTCGTTTACGGCGAATGGATGCGGTTGGGCGAAGGGCACGAATGGCTGTTTGACATCAACATCGATTCCTCGCCGTATGTGCTGTGGCTGATCGCATTGCCGATGTGCTGGTGGATTCGGCAGCCGATCATTTCGTTGCGATCGGGCTTTTTTCGGACGGTGAAAGCCTGGCTGGCCGAGTCTGCGGCGACGGCTCAAGGGCCTGCGGGAACGCTGCGTGCAGCGGTGCTGGTGAGCATCGTTGGCGGTGTGGCGTTCGCTTGCTGCTCGCGAGTGGGCAACGTGCGATTCACGGAAGATGGACCGCCAGTGGGGCAGTTGCCGCCGGCGTTTCATGATGAGTTCAGCTACCAGTTTCAGGCAGAGACTTTTCGCGCGGGGCGCTGGTCCTTCGACAGTCATCCGACTGCGGCTCGAATGTTCGATCAGATGCATGTGCTCAACGAAGGACACTTTGCGAGCCGTTATTTCCCCGGAACTGGAGTCTGGATGGCGCCGTTCGTGGCGCGAGGCAATCCCTACCTCGGACACTGGCTGGCGACAGCGTTCGCGGCGATGTTGATCGCGCTCGCGGGTCGCGAACTGAGTT
>CAYLTY010000242.1:0-12886 GCA_964386705.1 uncultured Planctomycetaceae bacterium | reverse complement strand
ATCATTGAACTGTGCGATTTGCAGTTGGAATTGGTGCAGAAGTTGGGTTTGCCAGCCAAGGTAATCCCAGTCGCTCCGGTCAATCCCTTCGACGCCATTCTGCAAGAACGAGCCTACCAATCTGTGCGTGAAGCGAAGGTCGGCAAGAAGAAGCAAGAACGTCACGCCGCTGTGGGCGAGATCAAGCAAGCTCTGAAGGCCGAGTTCTTCCCCGAAGGGGCTGACACCACTGCCGATGGCAAGACCGTCGCTCAGTTCTCAGCGTCCTTTGAGAACCTCGCGCATCGCATCGTCCGCGACCTGCTGCAAGAGGGTATCCGTCTCGACGGTCGGCCTCTGGAAGATTTGCGAACCGTCACCTGCGACGTCGGCGTTGTGCCTCGCGTCCACGGTTCGGCTCTGTTTACTCGCGGCGAAACTCAATCGCTGGCGACGATCACTTTGGGCACCGTTCGCGATGTTCAGAAGGTCGATGGCCCGGTCGAAGAATACGACAAGCGGTTCATGCTGGACTACAACTTCCCGTCCTTCAGCGTCGGCGAAGTTCGCCCGATCCGAGCTCCTGGCCGTCGTGAAATCGGTCACGGCATGTTGGCTGAACGGTCAATTCAATGGGTGCTGCCGACCGAGGAAAAGTTCCCCTACACGATCCGTGCGATCTCCGACATCATGGAATCGAACGGTAGTTCATCCATGGCGTCTGTCTGCTCGACGACGCTGTCGTTGATGGACGCTGGTGTGCCGATTTCTCAGCCGGTGGCTGGTATCTCGATCGGCCTCGTGAAGGACGGTGATAAGTGGCAACTGCTCACCGACATCATGGGCGACGAAGATCACCACGGTGATATGGACTTCAAGGTCGCTGGTACGGGCAAGGGTATCACGGGTATCCAATTGGATCTCAAGATCGCCGGTATCAGTGAAGACATTATCCGCGCAACTCTCGAGCAGGCCAAGAAGGCTCGCCGCGAGCTGCTGCGGATCATGCTGCAAGCGATCTCGCGTCCGCGCAAAGAGATCTCCCTGCATGCTCCCCGCCTGCTGCGAACGCATATTGATCCCGAAAAGATCGGCCTGCTGATCGGTCCTGGTGGCAAGACGATTCGTGCCATTCAGGAAGAAACCGGCTCGCAGATCGACGTGGCTCCGGACGGTGGTGTGACCATCGCTGCGGACTCGGCCGCCAAGGCTGAAGACGCTCTGGCTCGCGTCGAAGCGTTGACCGAAGAGATCAAGGTTGGCCGCGTCTACACAGGCAAGGTCAGCGCGATCAAGGACTTCGGAGCGTTCGTCGAAATTGCCCCCGGCAAAGACGGCCTGTGCCACATCAGCGAACTGTCGGACGGCTTCGTGAAGTCCGTCAACGAAGTTTGCAAGGTTGGCGACCGGTTGGAAGTGAAGGTCATCGCCGTCGATGAGCAGAACCGCGTGAAGCTGTCCCGCAAGGCTATTCTGCTCGAGCAGAAGGCCAACATGACAGCCGAAGGCGGCGAAGCAGCACCGGACTCCGAAAACGAGTAGTCGATCGACTCGACTGTTGAATAACTACGTTGCAACCACGGGCGACCCCCGTGGTTGTTTCGTTTCCCGTAGCCCGTGTTGTGGGGGAGGGCGAGGCCACTGCCGAGCCGCCTCAATTAGCGTGGCACGGCTCGGCAGGAGCCTCGCCCTCCCGAGCCGTCATCTCTAACCGCATTACGGCAACGGCTTTCCGCGACGAATACGCAGTCTCAGGCGGCCGTTTTGCCGCTCCTTGCTCGGGGGTATGTGAGCCGTTAATCTGCTGCGCTCTTTGCACAGAAAAGGGCTGTTTTTTCGAGAAACTGCAGCGATATCGGGCGAGCTCAAGTACATGGTGCCAGCGGATAAGTACAACGAGAGGGTCGTCATTACCGGCGTCGGCCTGACCGCGCCCGTGGGCGATTCGCTGCCCGAGTACCGGGCGAATCTGCTGGCGGGCAAGTCCGGCGTTTCCAACTTCGAAACCCGCTACATCGGGCAAGTGCTGGCCGGCATCTGTCACTTTGATGCCCTCAAGTACCAGAAACGCAAGGAAGTCCGCCGCGGGACGCGATCAGGTTCGATCGCCGTCTACTGCGCGAATGAAGCGGTCGCCGATTCCAGACTGGATTGGGCCACCGTCGAAAAGCCGCGCGTCGGCGTCTATCTAGGCATCACCGAGCACGGCAACGTCGAAACCGAGAACGAGATCTTTGAGATCTCCAAGTTTGGCTACGACACCTCCGTCTGGTCGCATCACCACAATCCGCGCACCGTGGCGAACAGCCCGGCTGGCGAAGTGACGCTCAGCCTCGGCATCACCGGTCCGCACCTGACGATCGGTGCCGCGTGTGCCGCTGGCAACGCCGGTTTCATTCAGGCCGTGCAGATGCTGCGGTTGGGTGAGGTTGATCTCGCTCTGGCGGGTGGCGTCTCGGAAAGCATTCACACATTCGGCATCTTTGCCAGCTTCAAGAGTCAGAACGCGCTGGCCAGTCACAGTGACCCGACGAAGGCCTGCCGCCCGTTTGACGTTACCCGCAACGGTATCGTGGTGGCGGAAGGCGGAGCGGTCTGCACGCTGGAACGTCTGCCGGATGCACTGGCTCGCGGTGCGAAGATTTACGGCGAAATCGTCGGCTACGCGATGAACTCGGACGCGACGGATTTCGTGCTGCCGGACCGCAATCGTCAGGCGGAATGCATGCAACTGGCTCTGAAGCGAGCGGGGATGACGGCTAACGACATCGACCTCGTCAGCAGTCACGCGACCGCGACGGAGCAGGGCGACATTGAAGAGTCTCTGGCGCTGCACGAGATCTTCAAAGATAACCCGCGAGTGGCCATCAACAACACGAAAAGCTTCATCGGACACGCGATGGGAGCGGCCGGGGCACTGGAGCTTTTGGGCAATATCCCCGCGTTTGACGATGGTATTGCCCACGCTACAATCAACTTGGATGAGCTTGATTCCCGGGTGCCACTGACTCAAGTGGTCGCCAATCAGCCCCGGCAGATGGATGCGGTTAACTGCATCCTCAATAATTCGTTCGGGATGCTCGGAATCAACTCGGTGCTGATCGTTAAAAAATATCAGCCGGACTAAGTTCACGACCGAGCCCAGTTTGCTCGGTCGTGTTGTTTTGTGTGGGGGCTTTCGTAAGCCTCGCAGGGTGAGGACAACTTCATGAGCGCGGAACAGATCAGACAGGTGATTCTCGGCATCCTTTCCCGGATTGCGCCGGACGAAGACCTGTCCAATCTCAAGGACGCCGTTCCGTTCCGCGAGCAAATGGAGCTGGACAGCATGGACTTCCTCGACATCGTGATGGAGCTGAGGAAGATGTACCGTGTGCAAATTCCAGAAGAGGACTACGGAAATCTCGGCACGATGGCCAGTACCGTGTCGTACCTCACTCCATTGCTGAAAGATGCGACGCCCGTTTGAGTTGCGTCGATTCAGATCATGGTCGGGCACGCGAATTTTTCATCTGGCAGGCTGCAAAAACTGCTGGATTTCGCGGATTATTCGTACTTGCACTGCACCCGGAACCCCTGAGAAGCCGATTGACTCGCCCCGAGCAGGTCCTTCTCAGGACGCTAGTCAGATGAACTGTTTGGGGCTGACAGAGTTACGTTCACGCGGGCGTTCCGAAATAACGTCGTTGTGCAAGTCAATTCGGTACTTGACAAACCGCGTGGCGTTTCAATATCCACCCGCCTCGCCGAGGGGCGAATTTGGATTGACCTGATTAACAAGCCCTTGGCTGTTGTGCTGGCCAGGGCATTCGAATCATCGACAGTGGAGTAATGGAACTATGTTAGTCTCCTGGAAGGCTGAGGACGTGTTGGAGACGGTTGGTGGAGTCACAATCTCCCCGGTCATGTCGTTCAACGCGCCGGTCGAAGACGAAGAAGAGTTTGAAGGCTTCGACGGCGACGAGGAGTTCGACGACGACGATGACGAGGACGACTTCGACGGCGAAGAGTACGAAGACGAAGACGAAGACTTCGATGACGAAGAGGAAGACGCCGAAGAAGATGAAGACCTCGAAGAGGACTTCGAAGACGACTTCGATGATGACGACGACGAGGACGATGATGATGACGGCGACTTCGATGGTGGCTTCGAAAGCGACGACGAATAGCCGTCGTTGCTGACCCACCAATCGAGTGCAGATACCCACAGCCCATCAGTCATGATGGGCTGTTTGCATTTCAGCTGAGTGGCCAGCCGCCAGCCGATGCGTTCGAGACGTGGGATTGCGTTCCCATGTTTAACCCCAACGCCAACGGCGTGGGCGCGCACGCCGTTGGCGTGGCGGTTAAACGTTCTTCCGCGAGCGAACGCTTTGCGGCTCGGGCACGCGATGCTGTTGGTTGGTTTCGCCGACACAACGTGGCGGACAGGATTGTCCGCCCTACAGCATGCTCGTTCTGGGAGCAATCAGCGACGATCTGCTCCGAGTCCGGCGGCTACTGCGAGGGCGCTGTTCACGCCGTCTTCGTGAAATCCATTGCCCCAGTACGCACCGCAGAATGACGTGCGATCGCGATTGATCAGCTCGGCATGTCTCTGTTGAGCCACCCGTCGTCGGACAGTGAAGATCGGGTGGTGATAGTTGAACCGGCCGAGAATCTTGCGTTCGTCAATCAGCGACGTCGAGTTCAGCGTCACGCAGTACGTCGTGTCTGATGTGATGCTCTGCAGGATGTTCATGTTGTAGGTCAGCGTTGCATTCGACGGAGAGCCATCGTTGCGGACGTGATAGTTCCAGCTGGCCCAGGCTCGCCGGCGCCGCGGCAACACGGACGTGTCGGTGTGCAGCACGGTCTCATTCTGCTGGTAAGGGAACTCGCTGAGGATTTCACGCTCAGTGCTGGTGGCTCCGGTCCCGAGCATACGCAGCGCCTGATCGCTGTGACACGCGAAGATCACGTGCTCGAAGCGTTCGGCAATCGTCGCACCATTCACGTCGATCGAAACGCCAGCGTCGTCGCGTCGCACGGCAGTCACGGGGGAGCTCAAGCGAATGCGATCGCGAAACCCGGCCGTGAGCTTGTCGACGTACTTCCAGGAACCGCCGCTGATGACTCGCCACTGAGGCCGGTGCCGCACGCTCAGCAATCCATGATTGCGATAGAACTCCACAATGAACCGCATCGGAAACTGACCGAAGGTTTCGAGCGGACACGACCAGATCGCCGCGCCCATTGGTATGAGGTACTGGTCCGCGAACTGCCGCGAATAGCCATGCTGCTGCAGAAACTCGGCCACGGTCAGATCCTCAGAGGCGCTCTCCAGCAGGCTGAGTGACTCACGATTGAAGCGCAGAACGTCCAGCAGCATGCGATAGAAGCGGGGGCTCAGCAGATTGCTGCGTTGTGCGAATAGGCCATTGAGCGAGGTGCCGTTGTACTCCAGCCCGGTGCGATCACAGCGCACGCTGAAGCTCATGGACGTGGGCTGCGACTCGACGCCCAGTTGGTCGAGCAGCTTGATGAAGTTGGGATAGGTCCAGTCGTTGAAGACGATGAAGCCCGTGTCGATGGCCAGTTGCCGGTCTTGCACGTCCACCGGCACCGTGTGCGTGTGGCCGCCGATGTAATCGTTGGCCTCGAACAGCGTCAGCTCATGCTGGCCGTTCAAGAGATACGCCGCCACCAGCCCGGAGATGCCGGTGCCCACTATCGCAATCTTCATCCGTGAGTCCGCTCATGCTGAAAGACGCGTGACTGAATCAGAACTCAAGCGGCGGCATTGGACGGGATCAGCGGCGTTCCGACGAGTGGACCGCACGAGATTTCCCACACGGGATATTCACTCGCCGCTCCGCTAATCACCACATGTGGTGACTAGCATCGCGAACGTCGCACTTCCGAGCTCGCCGCATCGGCAAATACCGTTGGCACAGAACCTGCCTTACCTCGCTCTGCCCGGCTTCGCTGCTCGCGAAATACCCGGCAATTTCGAGGAATTTTGAGATGATTTGCGTTAGTTCCAGTCGCGATTCACAGCCGCGTGGTTCGCTCAGAAAGGTCTCTCGCCGAGGTGCAATGAAGTGGTCGCTGATCCGTTCTGTTCTGCTGTCAGTGGCCGCGTTTACGGGATTCTCGCTGTTCGTCGGAGCGTTCGTGGTCCCTCACGAAGTGGACCGCCTGATAACGCCCGAAGAGGTTTCAATCCGCAGTCTGGTGATTGATGAACAACAACAGACGCTGCTCGCCTACTGCGCGTGCACGCCGCGTAACAATGAAGCAGCTACCCACTACCAACTGAGCACGCAGCGGCTCGATGGAGAGACGCTGGACCCCCACGCTCTGCCAATTTTCGGTAAACCCGTGCGAGCCTGTCCGATTCCTGGGGGAATGATTGTCGGCGAAGCGGACGGCACGCTGCGGCGACTGTCGGGTGTAGACGGCAAGCACACCGTGATCGGGACTCACTCCAATGGGCGCATCTGGAAGATGGCTTGCTCGCCCGATGGCCGGGTCTTGATGGTCTGGGACTTCTTCTACAGTGCCTGGGATCTCACCACGAACAAGAAGCTATGCGAGTTACCCAGTGCGTTTCGAGTGGCTGCCATCGCCGCTGACTCCAGAACCTTCTATTGCGACTTAGGCAGCTTTGTCATCGAGCGCGACCTGCTGACCGGCGAGACGATCCGACAGATCTCACGGCCAGGTGAAGCGATTGATATCACCGTGAGTCCTGATGGACGACAGGTCGCCACATTCGGTAGTGACCGTCGCATTCAGTTGTCGAATCTGGAAGACGCTTCACTGCAATGGGAACGCTGTGTGCTGGGACGGGTAAGTGCCAGTCGCATGACGGCACCGCTGGTCGCTCCCGTGCTGAAGTTCAGCCCGGATGGCAAGCGTCTGCTGTGTGCTCATGAAGTTGAAGAAGCAAAACGCTGGGGCATTAGCGTGTGGAACACGCACAGTGGCGTAATGGAAATGGTGTTTGAAGCACACTCCGATCGGATTGCGGGTGCTCAGTTTGCAGGGCCGCACAGCGTCTACACCTGGGCTGAAGACTGCAAACTGCGGAAGTGGGAGCTGAAGTCGTCAGACGCGCTGCTGGTGGCCGATTGGAATACTACTGGCTGGAGGACTCGAAGTGACTGATCTCGCAATTCGCATCGGCAGAACACTGCCGCACAACGTCTCATTGAAGATGCCACAACTCTGCTACTGGTGCATGTGGCTGTTCATTGTGTTCGTCTCGGTGTGGGACAGCTTCCTGACGATCATGTATCGCACGGACATGCGCCGCGTAGAACTGAATCCCATTGGTCGAGCTCTCATTGAACTCAACAATGGTGATGTCATCTATCTGCTGGTCGCGAAGGGCGCCGGGACGATTCTGGTCGCGAGCATTCTGGCGGCACTCTACGACTACAACCCGCGTCGCGCTTTCGCCATCACAGCGCCGATCTCGTGCTTCCAGATGGGGCTGCTGCTGTTTCTTTCATACTGCTGATGCGGATCACAAAAAATAGCGCGGATTCCAGAAACCGCCCACGCGTTTGGGTGCAGTCGCGGCAGGCAATGCAGCTTGACGGAATCGCTAAGAATAACTGGGAGGGCGAGGCTCCTGCCGAGCCGCACTGGCAATTTGAAACGGCTCGGCAGGAGCCTCGCCCCCGAACTGCGTCGCACATCTACTTTGTGTGAAGCGTATAATCTCGCGAGTGAGCCTCGCACACGACGCGGCTTCATGAAGGCCAACGCTGCGGATGGCTTTGAAGCCACCCGCTAGCGAGGGCCGGGCGGGCCGGGGCGATCCAGCTCAGCGAAGTATTCGCCGGTGAGGTCAGTCCACTTGGTGCGCTGCGCCCGGGTGAGCGACTTCAATACCTTCTCGACCCAGAAGCGCATGGGCTTGGGTTCTTTGGGGCGGTTGTCGTTTCGGCGACGATCCTCATCGCGACGATCGGGCGAGTTGTCGTTCCAATCGAAGCGATCACCCGAGTGCGAGCGTTCGTGGAACATCTCGCGTTCGATATCACGGATGCGCGACCGCTGCTGCACCGTGAGCGTCAGAGCTTGAATGATGTCGTGATCCTTGAACGCAAACAGCCCCCGCGACTGAATGGCCAGCTGGCGGAATCGCTTCAGCTGATCGTCACTCAGCACTGACTGCAGTTCGGCATCCTGACGCTCTGTCTGCTCGACGAGCGCAGCACGCTTGGTGGCCTCAGGAACTTTGCGCATGGTCTTGTCGAGATCGCGGCTCTGTTCCTTCCACTTCGTGATCAGCGCCTTGAGCGATTCACTCTGCGCGTCATCCAGATGCAACTCGGCCTGCACCTGAGGGCGATCGAGCAACCGGGTATCAAGCGGGTGCTGCAGCACATTCAATTCGTGCAGAATGGCTTTCACCTTGAGCTGCACCTGAGCCAGTTCCGCCTGCGACGCCTTATCGCCGGAACGCTGCTCGATGAACTCTTCATAGTGAGTCAGCACGACTTGCAGAATGCGTTTGCGAGCGACTTCGACCGGCTTGTCGGTCAGCTCTTCTTCGCTGATCTGAAAGAGCGCATCAACAGCCTGTCTGGCTTGAGCGAACCGGGCTTCCGCCTCTTCCGCTCTTGTCTGTTGCCCCACCAGTGCCTCGCGAGTCTTGAGCTGCTCTTCCGCGATGAGCCAGTTACCGACGAGCGAACCGACCGTGATGACCGTCAGCAGCAACACTCCGGTGGCGATGAGTGAAGGATGTCGCCGCGACCACTTGCGCAGCCGTTCCAGCAACGAAGGCCGTCGCGCGAGAATCGGCTGATGGTTGAGATATCGCTGCAGATCGGCCGCCAGATCGGCGGCCGTGGCGTAACGCTCAGCCGGGCTCTTGTTGAGCGCCTTCAGAATGATGGTCTCTAACTCGGACGGCAGCGCGCGATTCAACTCACGCGGCCGACGCGGTTCCGTATGCAGGATCTGGTAGAGCAGTTCCTGATGCGTCGCACCCGTGAATGCGGGCTGCAGTGTGGCGAGTTCATAGAACGTCGCGCCCAGCGAATAGATGTCGGTGCGATGATCCAGGACCGTGCGCTGACCGCCCGTCTGCTCGGGGCTCATGTAGCGGAACGTGCCGAGCATATCGTTGGACCGCGTGATACCACTTTCACTTTGCAGCTGCGCCAGTCCGAAGTCTGTGATCCACAAGTTGCCCAGGCGGTCGATGAGCAGATTCGCGGGCTTGATATCCCGATGCACCACGCCGGATTGATGCGCATGCTCCAGCGCCTCGGCAGCCTGGATCATCAGCTGCGCAGCGCGTCGCAGGTAGCCTTCACTATCAACCGCGTTGCCCGCCGTCATGGTGGCCGAAACATTGGCTGTCGAACGCAACGTTTCTTGCGAACCGGAAGACGAGACCGCAGCCGGTTCGGGTTGCTGATCTTGAACGGGCTGCGTCGCGATCGCTTGAGGCAACGCCTGCGGTAACCTCGTGTGTCCATTCTGCTGACGCAGCCCTTGCAGAACAGCGGCGAGCGATTGCCCCTCGATGAGCTGCATGGCATAGAAGTGCACGCCGCGTTCACAGCCCACCGCGTAGATCGGAACAATGTGCGTGTGATGCAGCAGCGCCGCCGCCTGGGCTTCAATCTTGAAGCGCTGCAGATGTCGCGAATCCATGTTCGAGGCGAACGGGAGAACCTTCAAAGCGACTCGGCGATTCAATGAGAGCTGCACGGCTTCGTAGACGATACCCATACCGCCGCGGGCAATCTCGCCGACAATCCGAAAGTCACCGAGGATGCTCTGAGCGGGCCGCAAGCTGGTCTCAGCCAACGCGTCGGGCTTTGGCTTGAGCGACGACGCGGAACCTCCCGACATACCGCCATGCAGCAACTGCAGACCGTCCAGACATTCCGCGATAGCCGACGTCAGTTCGGGGTAACGGTTGAGGTACGCCGCTCGATCCGGACGCTTGCCTGACGCCAGTTCCTGCTGGAACTCCGCCACAACTTCCACCAGCCGCGGATCATCAAAGAGATCGACGGAGTTGTCCGTGGTGTGGGGTTTGTCGTCGGTTACAGGGTTCATGAATCAGTTCCGCAAACGTGGTGGCACACGCTGAGAGTTACCATCGCCGCGCAAAACCGCCGCGCATTGTCGGTCAAGCACAGAAAATTCTAGCCCCTGGCGAAGGTAACGCAGCAGCGTTTCGGACCAACGAGCATGGCGAATGTCGCACATTGAGCCACACGTTCGCATCTACACGCAAACTCTTGCTCCCCTCTCCCCGGATTACCGGGGCGAGGGGAGATCGTCGCGCAAAGTTTATTATGCGGCTCAATAACCGCCTCAGCGCCTCATTCGTTGCTCATCAGGACACGCAGCTTCGCCAAGGCTCGGACCCACAGCTTCTGCACGCTGTCCACGGATCGATTCATCCGTGCGGCGACGTCGTTCATGGGCAGATCTTCGAGGTGTCTTAGCACGACCACTTCGCGATAGTCCTCGGGCAACGCTGCCAGAGCTTCGGCCAGCAGCAGGCCTTGCTCACGCCGCATCATGCTTTGACTGGGCGAGTTACCGGCGGCAAACAGGCCACGATTGAGCAACTGGGACGTGTGGTCCAGATCAACTTCCAGTTGCTCCTCGCGCCGGACGTCTCGCCCCTGAGTGCCCATGTAATGACGCACGAGCAACGCGACCCGCGAACTGAAGATGCTGCGCAGCCAGGTGACGAACTCACCTTCGCTGTGACCCCGGAAGCTCATGAAGTTGCGATGAGCTTCCAGGAAGGTTTCCTGCACGATGTCGGACGTTTCGACCTTCGTTTGCAGCCGCCGACCAATCTCCAGCCGAGCGAGAAGCTCAAGGTAGTGGCGGTAGTTTTCCAGCAACCGCCCGAGTGCTGGCTCATTCCCTTCGCGAGCCTGCTGTAGCAGTTCATTCGTCTTGATATCGGTCATGCAGAGGATGTCTGGTTAAATGATTTTCACGACGGTATTTGCGCCGGGAGGGCGAGGCTCCTGCCGAGCCGCATGCACGAACCAACCTTGCCACTAGCTCCCGGCTCGGCAGGAGCCTCGCCCTCCCAAGCATGCTTCCGCAGCAGAGTTTCCGAGGCCGTTCGCTGTGCGTGAGGCCCCGCACTGTTTTGAGAATCTTGGAAGATTCACAGGCGGATTTCGGCGGCACCTGTATCTGAGAAGGGCGGGAGGCATGTCAATGCACAGCACTACGCTGACACCTGCGAACTGCCAGCACACGACTCGCGACTTCAGCCCGGTGGCTCAAGTCACGAAGCGGTCGATGCTGCGTGCGTTCGTGCTATCGACCGCGGCCATGCTGGGCTTTGCGGTCGTGCTGGGTGCCTTCCTGGTCACTCCGCAACAGATCGAAGAACTGCGCCATCCGTGGTCAGTCTCGATTCAGGAACTCGCTATCGACGGCAACGAACGAGTGCAATTCGCACTCTGCCGCAGCGTCTCGAAGTCCTTTGATACGCGCGTCCGTCGCCATCTCAGTCGACAGGCATCCAATCAGAGCCGGCTTGACCCGGAAGTCGTTACCGAACTGGTTAATAGTCCCAGTCAGGCCTGTGCCCTGCGGGATGGCATGATCGTTGTTTTCGACGATGGAACGTTGCAGCGTTTTGATAGCCGCAGCCCCGCGCCAACGGTCATCGGTCGTCATTCGGAAAGCCGCGCCTGGAAGTTGAGCCACTCAGCCGATGATCGGTTTCTGCTGGCCTGGCGGAATCGATGTTCGGTGTGGGACCTCGCAGAGAACAAGCTGCTGGCTGAGTTCTCCTGCAACTTCGCATTCGCTGTGCCGTCCAACACGGGCCGGAGCTTCTTCTGTGATCAGGGCGACAACCTGGTCGAGTGCGACTTGCTGACCGGCGCGCTGCTGCGCGTGATCGCACCGATCGGTCAGGTACAGAGTGCGACGCTCAGCGCGGACGAACGTTATCACGTCTCTGTGGGGCTTGATCGCAAGCTGCAAGTGGTCGACGTCGAGAACTCAGTCTCCCTATGGAAGCAGACCATCGGCGAGCATCAGTCTGGCAACCTTGCCGCGGTGCCTCTGTTCGCACCCGTGCTGACCTTCAATCCGGACGGCCAGCGTTGCCTGTGCGCCTATCAGCTTCGACCGGGCCACTTCGGCGTGGGCATCTGGGACATTCGCAGCGGCAAACCACAACACACGTTCGACGCACACACGGCTCGCATCGTGGGTATGCAATTCTCAAGCGCTCGGCGTCTCTATACCTGGGGTGCCGATTGCAGACTTTGTCAGTGGGAACTGGATGACAGTGGCGCGCGACTCATGACGGAATGGGATACCGCCAACTGGAGGACGCTGGAATGATCAGTCACGCCTTGCCCTGGTACGTCTCACTGTCCGCCAGCGGAAAGCGCCGCGCACACGATTTGACTTACTGGAGCATGTGGCTGTTCATCGTCTTTGTGTCGGTCTGGGACAGCTTCCTGACGCTGTTGCATCGCACCGAGATGCACACGGCGGAATTGAACCCGATCGGCCGCGCTTTGATCGAACTCAACGCTGGCGGTGTGTTCTATTTATTGGTCGCCAAAGCTGCCGGCACGCTGCTTGTGACGAGCATTCTGGCGACGCTCTACGACCACAACCCGCGCCGCGCCTTCGCCATCACCACGCCCATCTCAGGCTTCCAACTCGGCCTGCTGGCGTTCCTGACGTTCTCGTAACGCGGTAGGGCGGGCGAGCGAACGTGATGATAAGCCGTAGCATGGACGCCTCGTCCGTGCTGCAGCGATGACGCACGGACAAGGCCGTCCATGCTACAAACACATTCGCGTTCTGATCGCGGAGCGATCAGCGACGTTCTTATACGGATTCCAGAAATTAAGTGCGCGTAACGGATACAGCCGTGGCGAGTAAT
>CAYLTY010000241.1:0-12901 GCA_964386705.1 uncultured Planctomycetaceae bacterium | reverse complement strand
GGACCCACAACGGCAAGAAAAACGCTAACTGCTCATTCTGTCGCAAGAGCTACCGCGAAGTCGGACCGCTCGTCGAGGGCCCCGATGACGTGTACATCTGCGGCGAATGCATCGAACTGTGCCAGTCGATTCTGGAGCAGGAACGCCGCCGCCGTGGCGAGCCGAAAAAGCTCTTCAACCGAGTTCCCACGCCGCGCGAAATCGTCGCGCATCTTGACCAATACATCATTGGCCAGGCCAACACGAAGCGAACTTTGGCCGTCGCTGTGCACAACCACTACAAGCGGTTGATGCTCGCGGCCGAAGGCGGCGATCGCGATGTTGAGATTGAAAAGTCCAACATCCTCATGATCGGCCCCACCGGCTGCGGCAAGACGCTGATGGCTCGCACGCTGGCCAAGTTCCTGCAGGTGCCGTTCGCCATCGGCGACGCCACGACCCTGACGGAAGCCGGCTACGTCGGCGAAGACGTCGAAAACCTGCTGCTCAAGTTGCTCCACGCCGCTGACTTTGACGTTGAGTCCGCTCAGCGCGGCATCGTCTTCATCGACGAAATCGACAAGATCGGCAAAACCAGCAGCAACGTTTCGATCACTCGGGACGTGTCGGGTGAAGGCGTTCAGCAAGCACTGCTGAAGATGATTGAAGGCACCGTTTCGAACGTCCCACCCCAGGGCGGTCGCAAGCATCCTGAACAGCATTACATTCAACTCGACACGACCAACATTCTCTTCATCTGCGGTGGCACGTTCGTGGGTCTGGATAAGATCATCTCGAAGCGTCTGGGTCGCAAGATGATCGGCTTCGGAGTCGACAGCGGTCTGGAAGTCGAGAAGCACGAAAACGTCCTGCAGGAAGTCTACGTCGAGGACCTCATTGAGTACGGCATGATCCCCGAGTTCGTCGGTCGTCTGCCGGTCCTTACGACACTCGGCCATCTCCGCGAAGAAGATCTCGTTCGCATCCTCAAGGAGCCTAAGAACGCCCTCATTCGTCAGTACAAAAAGTTCTTCGAGATGGAAGGTGCCGACATCGAGTTCACCGACGACGCCCTGTTTGAAATCGCCAAGATCGCGATTCAAAAAGAAACCGGAGCTCGCGGCCTGCGAGGTGTTGTTGAAGATTCAATCTTCGACCTCCTCTTCGAACTGCCAGATCAGGCTCAGGGCAAGAAGTACGTGATCACCCCCGAAATGATCCGCCGTGAAAAGCCCTGCATGCCTGACGCCGCCGCGGCGTAAGCAAGTTCTACAAATTGATGATTCACAACCCGTTGATCTCGCTGAGATCAACGGGTTGTTTCATTTGAGCCCATCGTGGCGGACGCGTCTCGCGTCCGCAGTCATACGCCCAACGCACCGGATGCGAAACGCATCCGCCACGGGGCGAACCTGACTACTTCATCGCGTCCAGCAGCCAGACCAAAATACCTTTGGCGACGTGCATGCGGTTTTCGGCTTGTTGGAAGACGACACTTTGTTTGCCGTCCATCACTTCGTCAGTGACTTCCATGCCGCGTTTGGCGGGGAGGTCGTGCATGAAGCGGGCATGGGAGGGAGCGAGGGCCATGAGTTCGGAGTTCACCTGGAAGCCGGTGAAGTGGCGTTTGCGAGTTTCCGCTTCGGCTTCCTGGCCCATGCTGATCCAGACGTCGGTGTAGACCACGTCCGCCTGCTTGACGGCGTCACGCACTTCCTGAGTCTGCTCGAACTTCACCTGTGGATGCCGCTTGCGGACGGCGGTAACTTGATTGTCCGGAATCTCATACCCGACCGGGCACGCCAGCGTCAGCCGGATATCGAGCTTCGCGCAGAGGTGCAGCAGCGACGTCGCGACGTTGTTGCCGTCGCCGACAAAGACGATGTGCTGGCCTTTGAGTTCTCCAAAGACTTCCTGCACGGTGAAGAGATCGGTCAGCGCCTGGCAAGGATGAAAATCGTCCGACAGGCCGTTGATGATCGGGCAACGGGACCACTGGACGAATTCATCGACCGTCGAATGTGAGAACGTCCGCAAGACAATCGCGTCGGAAAAGCTGCTGGCGACGCGGGCGACGTCCGGCAGAGACTCGCGACCGTACAAGCCCGCATCCTTCATCGAGAAGAAAGACGCCTGACCGCCCAGATGAATCATCGCGGTTTCAAAGCTCAGCCGAGTGCGCAACGACGGCTTATCAAAGATCTGTGTGAGGACCCGCTGTTTGAGCAATTCCGGACGTTCGCCAGCGCGGAGCCGCGTCTTCAGCTCGCCGACAATTTTGAAGATCGTCAGGACCTCTTCACTCGACACGTCGAATACGGTCGTCAGGTGCCGCATGGGAAAACTCCCCTCACAAAACAGGAGAACCCGGCTGACTCAGCCGGGCTCTCCTGCACGGTTTTTTATTTTGGTTTGTTGAGGCTCAGCCTCGAGTTGTTGGATGTTCGACAGACCTTACGAGCAAGTCATCGCGTCAGATACCTAAACGTCAACGAGAATTGAAAGTAGGATGGACGCCCTCGTCCGTCCTCTCCGGTTAGCGAATCCAGAGACTTCCGAAGTCTGCCTGCGATTGCTAATCAGCTTCCGCTGCCATCTCGCGCAGGACATCGGCAATCACCGCACAGCCTTCGTCCACTTCGGCCTCGGTGATGTTAAGGCCGGGCAATAGCCGCAGAACAGAATCCTGTGTCGAGTTCACCAGAACTCCACGTTCCATGCACTTCCCGACAGCCGGTTTAGACGGGATTGTCAGGTCTACGCCGATCATCATGCCTTTCGTGCGCACTTCCTTGATGATCGAAAGTTCCTGCTTGAGAGCCTCGAAGTGCTGTCGGAATCGAGCCGACATCTTCGTCACGTTCGCCAGCAACCCTTCGTCTTCGATCATCTTCATCGTCGCGATGCCCGCAGCCATCGCCAGGGGGTTACCACCGAACGTGCTCGCGTGCATACCCGGACGCAGGCTCGGAGCGATCTCGGTCTTGCAGATCAGTACGCCGGCAGCAACGCCCGCGGCCACGCCCTTCGCCATCGTGAGGACATCTGGCTGCACATTGAATTGTTGATACCCGAACCATGTGCCCGTACGACCCATGCAGGTCTGGACTTCGTCGAAAATCAACAATAGGCCATGTTCATCACACAGTTTTCGTAAGCCCTGCAGGAAGCCTTCCGGCGGAATGTTGATACCGCCTTCGCCCTGAATTGGTTCGATCATGATCGCGGCGGTTTCAGGATCAATCAGGTCCGCGACCGCTTTCAAGTTGCCGTATGGCGAATACTTGAACCCCGGCATCATCGGGCCAAGTCCATCGTGGTACTTCGGCTGAGCAGTCGCAGTCACCGTGGCCAGCGTGCGTCCATGAAAGCCTCGCTCGAAGGTAATAACCTTATACTTGCCCTTCGGCATTCCATGCAGGCGAGCCAGCTTGATTGCGCCTTCGTTGGCTTCTGCACCGCTGTTACAGAAGAACGCCTTGCCGAAGCTGCGAGTACACAGCATCTCGGCGAAGTCGCCTTGAGCTTCGGTGTACCACGTGTTCGGAATGTGGATGAGCGATTCAACCTGCTTTTGGATGGCCTTCACCACGGGAGCTGGTGAATGGCCCAGAATGTTGCAGCCCCACCCCGGAAACAGGTCGAGATAGCGTTTGCCTTCCGCGTCCCAAACGTATTGCCCCGCGCCGCGCACCAGGCAAATGGGGTAACGCCCATAATTGGGAATCACGTACTTCTCAAACTGCTGAATCGTATCCTGACTCGATCGAGTCGCTGCTGAATCCACGGGATACCCTTTAAATCAATATGTGTGCGACGTTCGCGATAAATCGAGGAGCGAATTCGGGAACTCGCCCGCCCTACGAACGGAAAGCGTTCCAGACAATCACGCCACGATTTCGGTTCCGACGCCGGTATCGGAATAAATCTCCAACAGCACCGAGTGCGGCATCCGGCCGTCCACGATGTGAATCTTGCCAACTCCGGCTTCGAGCGCTTCCAGCGCGGCTTCCACTTTCGGAACCATTCCTGCCGCGATCGTTCCGTCGGCAATCAGTTCCCGACAACGCTTCACGTCAATGTGCGACAGCAGTGTCTTCGGGTCGTTCTTGTCGAGGAAAATGCCCGGCACGTCGCTGACGAACACCAGCTTTTCCACGCGTAGCAGACGGGCCACTGCCGCCGCAGCCGTGTCCGCATTGACGTTCAAACGATGGCCAGTCCGATCCATGGCGATGCTCGGAATCACCGGAATCAGGCCGGCCGACGTCACACGCTCGATCAGCCCCGCGTCGATGTCGGTGACATGCCCGACGAAACCGAGATCCAAGTCTTCGTTGTTTTCGCCCTTCAGGGTCAGCTTTTCGCCGATCATGCAGTTCGCCGTCAGGTAGCTGAGCCCCATGGCCCGTCCGCCCTGACGGTTGATTTCATCCACCAGCGACTGGCAGATCTGCCCGCACAAAACTTTGGCCGCGATGTCCAGAGTCTGCTCGTCGGTGTAGCGGCGGCCATTCACCCAGCGCGGCTGAATGCCAGCGGTTTCCATGGCCTTGCTGATGTCTTTGCCACCGCCGTGAATGAGGATCGGACGCATGCCGACCGTTTCCAGGAACAGCACGTCCGTCAGGAACGCCTTCACCGATTCCGGGTTTTCGAGCGTGCTGCCGCCGAGCTTGATGACCACGTAGCGGTCTCGAAACTCTCGAATCCAGCCCAGCGCTTCGATGAGCACGCCAGCTTTGCGAATCGCTTCGTCCACGAATGAACCTCACATTTCGAAGTCGGAAAAAGGCGATTCTAGGCCGGGGCGGCAGACAGTCAATTTGATCAAGCTCTGTCTGAAAATCAGGGAAGGCGGGCAAACTGAAACGGCGCCCAAACCGCAGGGGCGAGGCGTTTGCATAGATCACTGTTGATCTGAGGCAGTGCGGCTCTTCACACTGAAGGCTCTGCTCGACATCCCCGCCCGGAGCGACCTCATGTTTTCGATTCACGGCGAATCCACGCGACTCTGCGACAACATCTCGCGACGGGAATTGATGCGTGTGGGCGGCCTGAGTGCACTCGGCCTTTCGTTGCCGCAACTGCTGCAGGCTCGGGACTCGTTGCCAGCCGGTGTTCCGCCAACCGATAAATCCTTCGGTAAAGCCAAGAATCTGGTCTTCCTGTACCTGCTTGGCGGCCCATCGCAGTATGAGACGTTCGATCCTAAACCCGAAGCACCACTAGAGATCCGTGGTCCGTTCAAACCGATTCAGACCACCGTGCCGGGTACTCAGTTTTGCGAACTACTGCCGCGGACGGCCCAACTCGCCCACAAGCTGGCCGTCGTCCGGTCGATCTCCACGGACGACAACAATCACGACTCCAGCGGCTACCAGTTGCTGACGGGTTACAAGTACCTCGGCCCGAACTCGCGGACGATTCAGCCGACCGATTGGCCGTGCTTTGAATCACTGGTGAAGATGCTCAAGCCCAGCGACACGTTGCCGCCGCTGTCGACGGTCACCATTCCCGACCTGTGGCGGTTGAATGAGAACGTCACGCCGGCAGGTCAGTCCGCCGGGTTCCTCGGCAGCCAGTGGAATCCTGACGTGTTCGTCGGCGAACCGTGGCAGAAGGAGTACCAGGTTCAAGGCCTGCAACTCAGCGACCTACCGCCGATGCGATTGCGACGTCGCGAATCGCTGCTCAAGCAAGTGGAAGGCCACTTCGGAACGCTCGAACGCGGTGACTTCGTCCGCAACTACGACAAGTTCCAGTCGCAGGCGTTCGAATTGATGACGTCGACCAAAGCCCGCGACGCTTTTTCAATCGACAAGGAATCAGACGCCCTCAAACAGCGCTACGGCAAAACGCCGTGGGGACAGTGCCTCTTGCTGGCTCGTCGGTTGATCGAAGCCGACGCCCGGCTGGTGCACGTCAACTGGCCGCGCGAGCCCGGTGACAACGCCGTCGACAATCCCATGTGGGACACGCACGCCCAGAATCACGACCGCATGGAAGACGTGCTCTGCCCACAGTTCGATGTTGGGTTCAGCGCCTTCATGAATGATCTCGACGAACGCGGCCTGCTGGACGAAACGCTGGTCGTCGTGATCGGTGAATTCGGCCGCACGCCGAAGATCAACGCCAATGGCGGCCGTGACCACTGGGGACCGGTCTTCAGCTTCGCTTTGGCTGGAGCAGGCATTGCCGCCGGTCAGGTTTACGGAGCCAGCGACGCCAACGGAGCTTATCCGGCGAAGGACCGCTGCTCGGGCGGGGACCTCACCGCGACGATGTTCCACCTGCTGGGCATCAACCCGCAGAGTACCTTCCACGACCGCGAAGGCCGCGAGCACAAGCTGACGCCGGGCACGCCGCTCTACAAAGTGATGGGCACTGAGTCCGCACTGCATGGCAAAGAGCTCGCCGCATCAACAGCCGACCTCGCGCGTGTTCCGCCGTGGGACAGCAGCCTGCTGCTCAATTCCGACTTCGAGTCTTCCGTACCTCTGCGTCCGCTGATCGGCGAATCACGCCCGAAAGGTTGGCGCGCTGCACCACTGCTCCCGAGCGACAGCGATGATTCCTTCGGCGTGAAGTTGGTGGCCGATCAAGGCCGCTCCCGCAGCGGTTCGCGACACGCCATCATTGGCTTCGGAACGGGATCGAACACCACAGCGCTGACGTTGGATAGCCGTTCGCAAGCCATGCTGGCTCAGGAAGTCCGCAACCCGTTTGCCGGAACATTCCAGCTCAGCGTGAACCTGCGTGGTGAAGCGTCCTCGCCCGAGTTCTTCGAAACGATCTTCGGCAAGCACTTCGCCGTAAAACTCCAGTTCTTCCAGTTCACGACGCCCAGCAAAACGCCGCTCGAACGCAAGGACCTCGGCACCCTGACGCTTACCCCCAAGTTCACCGCGCCGAACGCTATCGGTCCAGCCAGCTACGAACGTCACGAATTCACCAAGGTCTTCGAGAACCCCACTCCCGGCGGCAACTTTTCGTTCGGCCTCGGCCTGGGCGTTGCTTTGCTGGTCGAAAAGACATCCCCCGTTCCCCTGCCCACCGCCCCCGGCCAATACGCCTACCTGCGCATCGATGATTTTCAGTTGGAGTTCGTCGGTAAGAAGCGCAAGGATGACGTAAAAGTGTGAACGGGTTGTCGACCCACCAATCGGTCCTCATGTTTCAACAGGCCACGCGATGTCGATCTCAAAACTAACTTCGTCGAGTTGGTGGAGACGCATCACTCCATGGTGGGGCATAACTCTTAGTATCTTGGCGGTCAGTCCCTTTCTGAAGTTCGTGATCCCTTTGTCAGGCATCACTCTCGCCACGTTGTTGACGCGTTCGGGGCGCAACAACTGGGGCTGGCGATTGCTGGCGGCGCCCGTATTGGTCTTCACCGTCAAGTTCTCCGCCGCCGAGTTCGCATACTCCGTTGCCTACGTCCAAGCTCACGCCGCCGCATCCGCTGCTACGGCGAGTGGTGATGAGCACAAGTTCGCCCGAAGCCATTTTGGAGGAGGTTGGTGCTGCATTGATGACATGTTCTCCCCATCTTACTGGGCGTTCCAGGGCTGGCGCGACGGCGCTCATGCCGGGTTGCCGCCGCATGCTGGCGATGCACGACACTACTTCGAGCTTCTGATCAAAAAGGGTGCCAAGTTCTCGACAGAATGGTGGCTGCGTGGCCCCTTCCGAACTCAGAACGGACAGATTGAACAGAACGCCCAGTTCCCTTCGGAAAAATTCGGGGTGATTCTCAAAGGAGATGAGTTTGACGACGCCGATCTCAAAACACTTCATCTCTTGGGCCGGTTTGACTACGTCGAAGTGAACTGCCCGCACATTACTGATGACGGACTCAGGCACCTGCTCAAAGTCCCGCCCGATGTGCTTCGGCTACGAACCGGCACAGTCTCTCAAGATCTGAAGAAGTTAATGCGGAAAAGTCAGATCCAAGTTTGGATTGGTTTCTAGCGACGTGTCCTGCGGGCAAAAGTTTTGACAGGGACATGATTTCGTCTGCGACAGGCCTCCAAAACCGAAATGAGCCTTTAGTCACTTAAGACATTTGTGTGAATGAACTTAGAGCATGAAGGCTGAATTGGACTTTAAGGGCAGTGCAACTGATTAAAATAATCGAGCCAAAATTTTTAACGGAGTATCTGTGCGCAAAACATTGGATCTCACCATGAAGACACCTAACGCGCCAATCACGATGCACACTTGGGACTCACACGGCAAGAGACATCTTTGCCCAGGCAATCTAAGGACGTTTGATGAATCATCACCGCGTCTTGTTACTGATCACGTCTTTGATCTGGGTTTGGTCGGGCCAGCGGGCTTCTACGATGGAGGCAGCGGAGCGCGTGTCATTGCAGCGCGATGTTATTCCGGCGCTGACGAAGCAGGCGTGTAACTCGGGGGCTTGTCATGGGTCGCCGAGTGGGAAGGGTGGGTTTCGGCTGTCGTTGCGCGGGTTTGATGCGGAGCTTGATCAGCGGACGTTGCTACGCGAGGCGCCGGGGCGGCGGATCAATCCGGCTCAACCCGAACAGAGTCTGCTGCTGCTGAAGCCGACGATGGAGGTCGCTCATGGTGGTGGGCGAAAACTCAAGCGGACCGATCCTGCGTATCGAGTTCTGCGGGACTGGATCGCTCAGGGGTGCCAGCCGGATGAGCCCACCCCGTCCCCGATCAGCAAGCTGACGATTGAGTTGGTCGGGCAAGCCTCGCAGCAGTCTTTGGAGTTACGTCATCCGCAGTGGGAGCAGCGACTCGTTGTGAAGGCTCAGTTCGCGGATGGGGCGATTCGCGATGTCACCGAACTGACCGACTTCCTGACGACGGACGATCAAGTCGCCACTGCTGACCCAGACGGCGTTGTCAGGGGAGTTGATCGCGGCGAAGCCGTGGTGCTGGCGCGGTACCTCGATCAGGTTGCCGTCACTTCGTTGACGTTCCTCAGAGATGTTCCTGGCTTTCGCTGGCCGGAACCCAAACAGAACAACTCGATCGACGGCGCGGTCTTCGCGAAGTTGAAACGGCTGCAGATCGCGCCGTCTGAATTGTGTTCGGACGAAGAATTCCTGCGGCGAGTGACACTCGACGTCACCGGCCAGTTGCCGACGCTTGAAGAAGCGAAGGCGTTTCTGGCCGACAGTGCCACCAACAAACGCGATCGAGTGATCGATGAGCTGTTGCAACGGGACACCTATGCCGACTTCTGGGCGCTGAAGCTGGCGGACCTGCTGCAGGTCAAGGCGAGCAAGCTGTCGTCAGCCGGTGTGCCGAAGTTTCACAAGTGGCTGGTGGACTGCGTGCGGTTGAATCGCCCGTATGACCAGATCGCGTTGGAACTGCTGACCGCTCAAGGCAGCAGTTACGAGAATCCGCCTGCCGGATTCTATCGCACGACGACCGATCCCAATGCGGCTTCGGAAGTCGCAGCACAGTTGTTTTTAGGCGTGCGCATTCAATGTGCGAAGTGTCACAACCACCCGTATGAGCGTTGGACTCAGGACAACTACTACGGCCTCGGAGCGTTCTTCAGCCGCGTGCGCACGCAGACCTCAGACCTGACCGACGACGTGCAGGTCTGGTTGTCGCCGAATGGTGAGGTCACTCATCCGCGCACCGGACAGGCCGCTGCTCTGCTGCTGCCGAGCGGTCGCATTGCCAGCCCCGCTCCCGGTGAAGACCGTCGCGAAGTCTTCGCGCGGTGGTTGATCACGCGCGACAATCCGTTCTTCGCGAAGGTCGCCGTGAATCGCATCTGGGGCCACGTGATGGGCCGCGGCCTCGTCGATCCGGTCGATGATTTTCGAGACTCCAACCCGGCGTCGCATCCCGAACTGCTCGATGCGCTGGCTGCCGAGTTCGTGCAGTCGGGCTTTGATCAGAAGCACATCCTGCGAATGATCCTGAAGTCGCGGGTGTATCAACTCAGCAGCCGCACCAATGAGTTCAATGCCAGTGACTCCAAGTATTTTTCGCATGCCCACGCACGCCTGCTCTCGGCTGAGCAGCTGCTGGATGCCATTTCTCAAGTCACCGGCAGTGAAGAAAAGTTCGTTGGCCTGCCCCTTGGCATGCGAGCAACTCAGCTACCTAGTCCCGACGCTGCCAGCAGTTTTTTGACTCTGTTTGGTCGTCCCTCGCGTAACACCGCTTGCGAATGTGAACGAGCCGATGATCCCAAGCTGTCGCACGCGCTGCAGATGATCAATGGCGAGATCATCACCAAGAAGCTCCGCAGTCCTGGCAATCGGCTGAGCCAACACGGAGACAACGCCGCGCTGCGAGTTCAGGCAGCGGGCAAGCCGCCAGCCGACCATCTGAAACTCTGGCTGCGAGCCGACTCAGGAGTCCTTGATGCACGTCAGGCAGCAGCCAGTGATGGTGACGCGGTCGCCACATGGCAGGATCAATCTGGAACCTCAAGGCACGTCGTCCAACTCGCCGGCGCGCGTCAGCCTCGGCTTGCAATGCGGGGCATCGCTGGGACACCGGCGCTGCGTTTCGATGGCGACGACTTCTTGCAGCACACGTCGGACCCTGTCGTGCCCGAGAACGGCGAACGCACAGTGCTCGTTGTGGCTCAAACTGGACCGTCCGAGAACGGTGGGACGTTGGTCACACTTCGTCGCGGCCGTCCGTTGTTCGCGGCCGCTCACATGCTTCTCACCGGCACCTACTATGTCTATTCCGACGGAGTAAACGGCAGCGGCAACGCGAGCTTGCCGGCGGGCACCTTCGATTTGATTCGCAGGCCGTTCATGACCGCCTTCGCCTCTGCTGCATCCGGGCAGAAGTTGCGAGTCATCGTGAACGGGCGAGCGACTGATGTTGCTCAACCGGGTGCTGTTGGCACTGACAACGGAACGACCGGCCTTACGATCGGAAATCGTGAAGACGTCCCTGGCTATGGCTGGCGCGGCGACATTGCCGAGGTCCTAATCTACGACAAAGTCCTCTCGGCCGAGGAATTGGTGTCCGCGGGAACGTACCTCGCGACCAAATATGCGCTGGAGACAACCTATCCTCAACGCTCGATCCCAAGAACAACGGAACTGGCTACTCAGGACCGGCAACTCATCGAAGAGCTGTATCTCGCCGCTTTGACGCGCCGGCCCGCTCCAACCGAAATGACCGCCGCACTCACCTACATTGAGCAATCCGACGAACGCCGCCAAGGTCTCGAAGACCTCTACTGGGCGTTGATGAACTCGAAAGAGTTCTTGTTCCAGCATTAGGAATGCCCCGCGACCGCGCGCTCTCAGCATTTCAGTTTGTCATCAATCCTTGCGGACGCGCACGTTGCGGAACTGCACTTCAAAATCCTCGGCCTGGAAGCCGATCAACCCAGACTTGAGGTCGCCGGATTCGTTGGTGCAGATCTTGGTGCCGTTGATGAACGTCGTTAGCACGCCGTCCTTGGATGTGGCCTCGATACTGTTCCATTCGCCGACCGGCTTGCGAGCGGTCTGGCGCGCGGCCTCATCGTCCTGAATCACAGCATCCTTCGCACCACCGTTGGCTTTGATGCTGGCCATCTCGGTGTATTTGCCCTGCACCTCGAGCGAGACCGGCCATTGTTTGTGCGGCTCAGTGATGTAGACCAGCAGGCCAGTGTTGCCTTTATATTCGGCGTCGTTCTTCAAATCGGCCGGACGGCGGAAGCGGTAGTCGAACTTCAGTGTGAAGTTGTCGTAGCTCTGCTTCGAATACAGGTAGCCGCGTGGCTTGCCGTAGCAGTCAAAGCCGTTGCCTGCGGCTTGCCAGACAACGGCGTCCTTGGGGTCTTTGGCGAAGAACTTCTCGAAGGCATCGAAGGCCAACAGTTCGAAGCCTTCTTCCAGCTTTAATTCGGGAGCGTCTTCCGGGAGCGGCCCCGGCTTGGATTCTGTGGCCGGCACTTTCGTGGGCGCCGCATCGGCGGGAGGTGGTGTGACCGGCGTGGAATTGGAACATCCCGTCACCAACACGCCGAGAAACAAAGCGGACCAGAAGCGCGCCATGACGAAACCTCGCTCGAGAGAGATGAATCGAAGACGCTGCCATCTTCGACTCTCCTCGCCGACACGCAAGGCTGGCGATCCTTGGATCGGCAACCATCGCCTACAGCAGCGTCTCCAGCAGCAGACGCATCTTCCGCATTTCCAGGGGGCGAGCGGCGGAGTCCATCAGCGCGGGGTCGAAGTCGACTGACAACGCGCGACGATACTCCTCGCGACGCAGGCTGACGATTTGCTTCGCGTAGTCGACTTCACCGAGTCCGACTTGCACCTGCAACTGGCTCGGCGTCGAGTCGCGCAGGTACGTGTGGAACACGTACGGGTAGACCTGATCGTAGTTCTGATCGCGATGCGGGCCGCACAAGTAGTAGCTGGGATCCAGGGAGATCCCCAAACCGCGTACGGACTGGCAGAGCTCAACTGCCGTGTGCGGATCTTCCGTGAGGTGCCCGGTCTTGGTGTGAATCGACAGCCGGATGCCGAGCTGATTCGCGATGCCAATGAAGGTGCGCAGGCGATCGATCTCGGAATTGAACGGAGTCCCGATCTCGGCGGCGGGCACGGTGACTTGAGTCACCTGCAGCAGCTTGGCGGCGGTGCAGATGCCTTTCAGCGTATCCGGCGAGATGTCGTGAGCGATGCTGAAGGCTATCGGCGAGAGGCGCGTCACGTCCCGCATGCGCTGGCTGAACGCTTCTGGACTCTGAGCAACCTCAGACGGTTTCAGGTGCTTGGATGACTCATCCAGATAAATGTCGAGCTTGTCGTACTCGAGGTCCACAATGGCTCGACAAGCGTCGTCGAAACGCAAATCGGAAAAGCAGCGGGACGAGGCGGCGATAAACACGTGACCCACTCCGTTGTTCGTGTTGTCAGCATAAACTTATGCGGCCTTGGAGTTTACTTCC
>CAYLTY010000240.1:0-12934 GCA_964386705.1 uncultured Planctomycetaceae bacterium | reverse complement strand
ACGGCTACCGAAAATCGACGACTCCATCGGCCTTGTGAGACATGCGGGCTAGCGCCGTGCCGCTCAGGATATGCCTGGGATCCGTATCAGCCCTAACCCCCTCGGCTCACTCCCACTCGATCGTGCTCGGCGGTTTGGAGCTGATGTCGTAGACGACTCGATTCACGCCGCGCACCGAGTTCGTGATCCGAGTGGAGATCTTCTGCAGCAGGTCGTGTGGCATGCGGAACCAGTCGGCGGTCATGAAGTCGTCCGTCGTGACGGCTCGCAGGGCGATCGTGCTTTCGTACGTGCGGGCGTCGCCCATCACGCCGACAGTCTGTACCGGCAGCAGCACGGCGAAGGCCTGCTGGATCTCGCGATACAGCTTCGCTGCTCGCAGTTCTTCAATGAGGATGGCATCGCACTCGCGCAGGACCTGCAGGCGTTCTTCAGTGATTTCTCCGAGGCATCGCACGGCCAGGCCCGGACCGGGGAACGGATGCCGCCAGACCAGTTGCTCAGGCAGGCCGAGTGCCTCGCCCATGCGGCGGACTTCATCTTTGAAGAAGTCACGCAGAGGTTCAATCAGTTCAAAGCCCAGTTCGGCGGGCAGCCCGCCGACGTTGTGGTGAGCCTTGATCGTCGCCGCCGGTCCGTCGGGATTCGCACCGGATTCAATCACGTCCGGATAGAGCGTGCCTTGAGCCAGGAAGTGTGCGTCCGGAATGGACTTGGCTTCATTCTTGAAGACATCAATGAAGAGCTTGCCGATGATCTTCCGCTTCTTCTGCGGATCTGTGACGCCGGCCAGTTCGGTGAGGAATAGCTCGCGAGCATCAGCAACGTGCAGATCGACTTTGAAGTGGTCACCAAACTCGTAGCTGACTTCTTCAGCCTCGCCTTTTCGCAGCAGGCCGTTGTTCACGAAGATGCAAGACAGTTGCGAGCCAATCGCGCGGAAGAGCAACGCCGCGACGACCGACGAATCGACGCCGCCCGATAGACCGCAGATCACTCGACGCTTGCCGACGCGCGCGCGAATCGAAGTGATCTCGCGTTCGATCAGCGTCTCAATGTTCCAGGTGCCTGTGCAGCCGCAGATGTTCCGCACGAAGTTTTTGAGGATCTGGCCGCCGAACTGCGTGTGAGTGACCTCAGGGTGAAACTGCAGCCCGTACATCGGCAGCGTCTTGTGCTGAGCGGCCGCGTGCGGACACGTCGACGTGTGGCCGATGGAATCAAACAGCTCGCTCAGATTGAGCACCTGATCGCCATGGCTCATCCAGACACGCTGCGACTGCGGCACATCTTTGAAGAGTGGATTGGTGGTATCGACTTCGCAGGTCGCGAGACCAAACTCACGCTTGTCGCCAGGAGCGACAACGCCACCCAGCGCCTGAGCACACAACTGCAGTCCGTAGCAGATGCCGAGCGTTGGGATGCCGAGCTTGAAGACTTCCGGATCGGGATGCGGCGAACCGGCTTCATACACGCTGGCGGGACCGCCCGAGAGAATGATGCCTTTCGGCTTGAGTTCCTTGATGCGGGCGGCTGACAGATCGAATCGCACCATCTGGCAGAGCACGTTCTGTTCGCGAACGCGTCGAGCGATCAACTGAGCGGTCTGGCCGCCAAAATCGAGAACCAGAATGCGGTCCTGATCAGCGAACGTAACTTCGCCGCGATAGGCGGTGGATGCCGGTGAGGCAGCGGATTGAGCGGTCATAACGAGTCCTCTGCGCCATTTGCGCAGTACAAAAACAAAAACGCCCAGGGTCGCTGGGCGTGCTTTGCATTCTATCTATTCGCGTTTCTCTGCGGAAGGATGCCCGCAGATTCCCGGCTGGCGAGTCTTACTTGGGTTTCACGGCCCCTTGCTGGCGGGCGAGTTCCAATGGCGAGAGCTTCTTGCCGTCCGCACCGACTGGTGGAGCCTTCTTCTCAGCCACCGGAGCGGGAGCAGCTTCTGCCGGGGCAGGTGCGGCTGCGGGAGCTTCAGTTGGGGCAGCACCACCGGCTTTCACAGCACCCTGCTGGCGAGCCATTTCGAGCGGCGACAGCTTCTTGGCTGGAGCGGCAGGCGCTTCTCCGCCGTCCTTCTTGGCAGCCTGAGCGCGAGCCAGTTCCAGTGGCGATGGTCCGCCTCCACCCGGCTTCTGGGCGCCTTGAGCACGAGCCATCTCCAGCGGGCTCTTGCCTGCCGCAGGTTTGGTCGCAGCGGGCTTTTCAGCGGCGGGTTTCTCGGCTTTCTCAGCCGGAGCGGCCTTCGGCAGCGGAGCGTCGACCACTCGCAGGAAAGTCGTGTCGATGTCGTACCAGCCGATATCGGCCGGTCCGTCGAACTCCACGAGAGCGCGACAGTTCATATTGACGGTCTTCACTTTGCCGGACAGGCCCACAAAGCGGCGCAGTTCGGGAATGTTCGCGTCAACAACAACCCACTTGTCGGTGAGATCTACCTTCAGCTTTTCAGCACGAGCGATCGACATGGCTGGACACGGCTTCGCGAGTACGAGGTGGTTCGACACAGACCGGACGGCTGGTCCCGATATCAATGCGGGAGCATGTTAGGCATCGCTCCGCAAAAGTTCTACCGGCGGAACGGGGGAGGAACTCGAATCACGCGGCATCTACCCTCCGGGGGTTCCCACGCGGTCTCTGAGGTAAAACTCGGCTTCTCAAAACCCCAGAGGGATTCCACGCATTGGCGGAGTGCCGCATTCCGTTTGCATGCTAGTTTCTGGTGACGCCGAGGCTTCTTCGAGAGCTAAGGTCGGGTCAGTCAGTCATTCAGTCGGGCAGGTACGGCGGAGACACGGTCAATGGACGTTTCTTTCATCAATCACTTCATAGAGTCAACAGCGAATGTCTTCAACACCATGCTGGATTGCCCGGTCACCCGTAAGTCGCTGTCCCTGAAGAACAAGAACGAGCCCACCCACGAAGTTTCCGCGATTATTGGTCTGTCGGGAAAGCACGTGGGCAGCCTGGTGTTCAGTCTATCCCGCGCGGTCGCGTTCAAGTGCGCCGAGCGTTTGCTGCTGGTCAGCTACACCGAAGTGAATGCTGAAGTTGTGGACGCGGTCGGTGAACTCAGCAACATGATTGCCGGTGGCGCGAAGGCCCAGATGCCAGATTTGAATCTGTCGCTCGGATTGCCGAATGTCGTCGTCGGAAAGAATCAACAAATCTACTTCCCCGGCGATGTGACCCCCATCTCGGTGGGTTTCCAGACGCCCTGGGGCGAAATGGCCATTGATGTCGGCTTTGACACACGACTCGGCGGCGATCTGGCCAAAGTCGACAGGAAGGCAGCGGTCTGCTGACTGTAACCATAGCCTTAACAGCCACTTACGATCGAACACAATTGAGATATTTGAAGCGGGGTGTTCTCGTCCCATCTCGCTTCCTTCACCCGTCTGTCACCACCTGTGCTGTGCATTCAAAGGATTCGGCGACTTATGAGAATCTTGCTGGTAGATGACTCAGGGACCATGCGTGCGATTCAAAAGCGTTGCCTGGCAAAGTTGGGGATTGCGGACGAGAACGTAATTGAAGCCGAAAACGGCCAGGTCGCGTTCGACAAATTCAGCTCCGAGCCGTTCGATCTTATCATGACCGACTGGAACATGCCGGTGATGGACGGACTGAGCTTCCTCAAGAAAGTACGTTCCGTCAACCAGCAGATCCCCGTGATCATGGTAACGACAGAAGCCGAACGTACGCGTGTTGTTACGGCGATTGAAGCGGGCGTCTCCGACTACCTCGTGAAGCCCTTCACCACCGAAGCGCTGAACGTCAAGATCGAGAAGTGGGTGCCTGCCGGCACCTAGGCTGCGGGCCGAACTTGATGCTCCGGTCTCATCTGCTATGCTCTCCCCCCCTTTCCGGATTGGCACTAGGCCATCGGTGGGGCGAAATCCCCGTGAATGTGGGCTTTTGAAGAGCATCCTTCGTACTGAGTCAGGGGCGGAAAATGACCCGCATTTGTCAGGTCTGTGGAAAGAAAGCCGGTCGCGGCAACAAGTTGGAGCAGCGCGGTAAGCCGAAGTACCTCGGCGGTAACGGTCGCAAAACAACGGGTAAGACCAAGCGTCACTTCTACCCGAATCTGCAATACGTACACGCTCAAACGGATGACGGCACGAAGCGCGTTCGCGTCTGCACCAAGTGCATTCGTTCGAACAAGATCACCAAACCGGTGAAGCGCGCCGCCTTCAGCGACGCCGCTGTCGCTGCTGCAGCCACGAATTAGCATAGTCGCGACTCGCTCGGATCTAGGTCCCCCAGTCGCGCTCTTCCCGTAAGGGCGAAGTTTCTGCTGAGCAATCTGCTCACAAGAGGCTTCGCCCTTTGGTCGTTTATACCCCGTTGACTGCGTAGGATGGGTCGCTCCTTATCCTCTTCGCTGGGTTCTCAGGCAGAGCACAACGCCATGCTGACACGTGATGAAGTCTTGAAAGTCGCTGAACTGGGGCGACTGAATCTTTCCGAAGCCGAAGTTGAGCAGTTCACTCAGCAACTGGGCAAGATTCTGGGTTACGTCGACGTCCTGAACGAAGTCGACGTGACCAACGTCGAGCCTATGGCTCACGTGGCGGACGTCTCGAACGTCTTCCGGGACGACGTTGCCAGGCAGTCGCTGCCGCGCGGTGAGGCGCTGGCCAATGCCCCGAAGTCGGACGGCAAGTTCTTCCTCGTGCCGCAAATCATTGAGGGGGCTTAAGCATGAGCACCCTCATGGCATCCACTCGAGAATTGATTGAGCGGCTGCAGTCCGGTGAGACCGCCGTCTCACTGACTCAAAGCTTTCTGGACGCGATCACGAAAGGTGACGCGTCGATTCACGCTTTCGTGCGAGCAACCGCCGATGGCGCACTGGCGGCAGCTGCGAGCGTCGACGCGCGGCGTCAGGCGGGCGAATCGCTCAGTCCGATCGCCGGTCTCCCGATCGCACTGAAGGACAATATCTGCACGCGGGGTGTCGCGACGACCTGCTCCAGCCGCATGCTGGAGAACTTTATACCGCCGTATGACGCGCACGTTGTTACCCGCCTGCGCGAGGCGGGCGCAATTATTATTGGGAAGACGAACCTCGACGAATTCGCGATGGGGTCGTCGACCGAAAACTCGGCAATCGGCCCGACGCGCAATCCGTGGAACACGGCTCATGCACCCGGCGGCTCGAGCGGCGGATCGGCGGCAGCTGTGGCTGCTCAGTTCGCGCCACTCGCGCTGGGCAGTGATACCGGCGGTTCTATTCGTCAGCCCGCTTCGTTCTGCGGTGTCGTCGGTTTGAAGCCGACTTATGGCCGAGTTTCCCGCTACGGCCTCGTGGCTTATGCGAGTTCACTTGATCAAATCGGCCCGTTCGCCCGCGACGTCGAAGGCGCAGCCCTGTTGTTTGATGTCATCGCCGGGCACGATGAGCGGGATTCAACGAGCGTGAATCGGCCGGTCCCAAAGTGCTGGGACACCGTCAACCAGCCGTTGACCGGTTTGCGAGTCGGTGTGGCTAAGGAACACTTCGGAGCTGGCCTTGATACCGAAGTCGAAGCCGCGACCCGCAAGGCGATTGATGTCTATCGTTCGCTCGGTGCGACGATTGTTGACCTTTCGCTGCCGCATTCAAAGTACGCCATCGCGGTGTATTACCTCATCGCCTGCTCGGAAGCTTCGAGCAATCTGGCGCGTTACGACGGTGTGCATTACGGACATCGTGCCGAGAAATTCTCCAACATGATCGACATGTACAAAGCCAGCCGCGCGGAAGGCTTTGGAGCGGAAGTCAAACGCCGCATCATGCTCGGCACCTACGCACTGTCGTCCGGTTACTACGACGCTTACTACCTGAAGGCGTTGAAGGTCCGTCGCCTGATCCGCAACGACTTCGATGCCGCGTTTGAAAAAGTGGATGTCATCCTCTCGCCGACCAGTCCGATGCCCGCGTTCAAAGTGGGTGAGATGAGCGACGATCCACTGAAAATGTATCTCGCCGACATTTATACCATCAGTGCCAATCTGGCCGGTCTGCCAGGCATCTCAGTGCCGGCGGGCATGAGCTCATCCGGCCTGCCGATCGGCCTGCAGCTACTCGCCGCACCGTTTGAAGAAGAACGCCTGCTGCGAGCCGCCCGCATGTTCGAAGGCGCGACCGACTGGTCCCGCCGCAGCCCGGAGTTGAATCACTGAGCCGCGGAGACCTGAAACACAGAGGCACGGAGAACACAGAGTTATGAATTCGTCAGTCTCAGATATTCTTTTCTGTGATCTCCGTGCCTCTGTGTTTCCAAGCTGTTTTGGAATCTTGCTGGAACTCTAGAGACTCTCACCCCTACCGCCTCTCCAGAGGGGCGAGGGGAGCGAATAACAATTTAATGCCGCGAGTACGGACTTATGGCTAACTATACCACCATCATCGGCCTCGAAGTTCACGTTCAATTGCTGACGAACACGAAGCTCTTCTGTTCGTGCCCGAACCGCTTCAATCCCGATAATCCCAATGTGCAGACTTGCCCGGTCTGCCTGGGACTGCCCGGCGCACTGCCGGTGTTGAATCGCGAAGCCTTCAAGCTGTCGCTCAAGACCGCGATGTCCCTGAACCTCGAACTGGCTCGATTCACCAAGTGGGATCGCAAGCAGTATTACTACCCTGACTTGCCGAAGGGGTATCAAACCAGCCAGTTCGATCTGCCGTTCAGTTCCAAGGGGTATGTGGAATTTGATATGCCCTCGGGCGAGTTGAAGCGCGTCCGCCTGATCCGCGCGCACCTGGAAGAGGACGCAGGTAAAAATATCCACGACGAATCCGGCCGCGGCGCTGATAGTCAGGTCGACCTGAACCGCGCCGGCACGCCGTTGCTGGAGATCGTCTCGGAACCTGATATTCGCTCGGCGGAAGAGGCTCGGCTGTATCTCGAAGAGTTGCGACTGCTGCTGCTGACGATTGGCGTTTCCGACTGCAACATGCAGGAGGGCAGCTTGCGCTGCGACGCCAACGTGAACCTGCACATTCACGAAAACGGCGAGACCATCCCGACGCCGATCGTCGAGATCAAGAACCTCAACAGCTTCCGCTTCCTGGAAGCGGCGATTGAATATGAAGTGAAGCGTCAGCTGGGTCAGTGGGAAAAGGAACGCAAACGCCTGGGCGATGTCGATGCACCGAAGACGACTCGCGGCTTTGACCCAGATCGCGGTATAACCATCTTACAACGCGGCAAAGAAGGCGCGGCCGACTATCGCTACTTCCCCTGCCCCGATCTGGTGCCGGTGGTCGTCAGCGAAGAAGAACTGGCTGCCATTCGATCGACCCTCGTGGAATTCCCCTCGGCGCGCCGCCGCCGCTACCGCGACCAGTTGGGCCTGTCGGCCTACGACGCGCAGGTCATCGTCAATCAGGGCAATGAGTTCGCCGATTACTACGACGCGGTTGTCGCAATTTGCGGCGATGGCAAGCTCGCGGCGAACTGGACGACTCAGGATGTGCTGCGGCAGACGAATGATCGACGCCAGACGCTCGGTGAGTTCCCCGTTACGGCCGAGATCCTCGGCACGCTGCTGAGCAAAGTGGCGAAGAATGAATTGACGATCAAAGCCGCCCGCGATGTCTTCGCCGCGCTGCTGGCTGAGGCCGATGAAGAGAAGCCCATCTCGAAGGAACGCATCGACGCCATCGTGGCCGAAAAGGGACTGGCGACAGTCTCTGATACTGGAGCGATCGAGGCCGTGATCAACGCCGTCATCGCCCGCAATGAGAAAGCCGCTGCGGACGTCCGGGCCGGCAAGCAACAAGCCCTCGGCCCGCTGGTTGGCCAGGTGATGAAAGAACTCAAAGGCGCCGACGCCAAAGTCGTCCGCCAGTTGCTGATCGACAAGCTGAGTTCATAGTCATCCTGGAGTGCTCCGGCTTGACGGAGCCCTCCATTCTTTGCGGCGCCGTCGCAACGCGCCGCACCGTCGCTGAGCCGTGAAGCGACGGTTCCCAAGAAAAGCTTCACCCAAGGGTAAATGGACGGCCACGCTTTGGTCTTCAACCAGACGGCTCTCCGCAAACCATGGAGGGCTGAGTCAAGCCTCAGCAGTCCAGGATGCAAATTTGCCGGCTCGCACTACTTAGACTTTAAATCGAAATTATATTCCGTCTGTGCAGTAGTTACGTCGGCGGTCAGTTCAGACTTCTTATTGAACTTCTCGGGCACTTTCTCAGGCTCGGCTGCGGGCTTGGCCGCGCCTTCCGAGGACTCGTTCGGATCCTTATCCGAATTCACTCCGAGAATCTTTTCGGTCGTACTGATGCGGACGGCCTTCTTACCGGGCGTAACTCCGGTCTTCACAGAATCCAGTTGCAGCTTGTAATTACCACTGGCATCAGTCAGCCCGAACGAACAAGTTCCATTCGTCTGGTCCTCAAACTTCACCAGCGCTGCGGCCAGTGGTTCGCCATCCAGCGTGACGCGGCCAGAAGCAGTAACAATCTGGACAGCGTCATAACGCATCTTGGGCCCAGAATCACAACCACACAGAAGCAGTCCCAACACAGCTGCGGCACCAAGGCGAATCGAAACGTGCATTCCAGCCACTCCTCAAAAAGCACAAGCTGACATTCTTTAATGTCAGCCGCGAGCACATGCGTTCGACAGAACTTGCGCACGCCTAAAATATCAATTCAGGCGTGCACATCGTCATTGTAACTAATCAACGCCACCCACGACTTCGTTGCCGTTGCGGCTACCCAGGGCGCGGTAGGTGTTGATATCAATATTCTCATTGATGAACTTGACTGACCCATCGCCCATGGCAAAGCTCGCCCCGCCGGGATGCCAGCTGCCGAACGAAATCTCCATCAGCACACCGTTCACCGACGGATCCAGCCGCGAATTCATTTTCGGGCCGGTTGAACCGAGTCCCTCGGTGTATTCTGTGCCACCCGCTCCGCCATAAGCCCAACCGCCAGATTGTGGAGATCCAATGATCCAGTAATCCATACCTTGACCGTCTTTGGTATAGTTGGGATCGAGATAGCTCTCACCAATCAGCACGATGTTCGAAGCACCGTCGACCATATCCCGGGTCTTGACACTGCTGCAGCCCCAGAACATGCCGTTGAGACCAACTTCTTCGAGCGATACCGCTCCGGCTGGCACACCGGCTGGAATTGTGCTGGCATCGTCGGAGTACACATTAGAGCCAGCGCACACGCGATAGCTGGCGGTAGCGCGGTTCGGAATACTTTCGTTGGTAATCTGGTTTTCAACTGAAGCTGTCGGGCAACGGAACACGGGAATATAAGTTCCCGCAGCCAGAGTGTTGGCGGTACCCGCGTCGTTCCAGTTGCCCGGTGCCGCTTCTTGCCAGACTAAGGTTTCATACAGAGTGAGATACTCAATCTGTGGCAGGATCATCGCGTGCCACAGGGTTTCCCGCTCATCGAAGCCGAACGGAAACACGCGGTGAGTTTCTTCATAGTTCATCATCGCCAGGGCAAGATTCTTCATATTATTCTTGCAGCTGGAACGTCGAGCGGCCTCGCGAGCTCCCTGAACGGCGGGCAGCAACAGTGCGACCAGCACGGCGATAATTGCGATCACAACCAGCAACTCAATCAATGTGAAGCCTCGCACGCGACGCCGCGTTCGAGGCTGTTGGCTTTGAGACATTTCACGCATCTCCTTCGGTAGACCAGAACTTCAATGCCGGGCGGAGTCTTGGTCCGCCGGATGAAGGTCCTGCAAAGAGATCGTGAAAAGAGTTCGACGTGTGGTGGACCACAACCTGCCGATGCCAGCCCGAAGTGATGAACCGTCGAAGCCATCCATCAGCCTCGATGGTCGTGCTGCGTTCGGGTTGAAGGTCGACATCCACAAGCGTCACGCCGTCGATGAGGGCGGACCATTCTGTTCGCCAAAGCGAGCGTTGAACGAAGGCGGACAGGATTGTCCGCCCTGCAAAATGTTGCCAGCAACAAGAGCTGTCGAGGCAGGCGGCTCCTTAACAATCCCACCCTCCGCTTGAGGAAAAGTGCGGCATTTTGCCCGACAGGCCGAATTCTTAACGGAGTCGGCGCTGCATCGAACCGAGCTCTATTTATAGATTGCGAAGCATTCGTGAAGTTTGTGTGAATTCCGCAGCGTTCCGGATGAGGCTTGGTGATGGAACTCGATCTAGCCTTCAGCTTGGCGTGCATTTCCCTGGGCGCAACGCTCGCGTTCTCGCTGGCGGCGTATTGCTGTGCCGGAGCGTCACTTCGCAGGTGTCAGTGCCTCGCCTTCGCCATTGTTCTGGCAGGTGCGGCCTACGGATTCGTAGGCTGGGACCAGGTCTGGCTGACGCGGTTCATCCCCAGTTCGGCCCTGATCGTCTGGGGTAACTGGTTCGGCCTCTTCGCCGGGGCTCTGGCTGGCGTGGTGGTCCGAGTCACCAACATGCCCGGCTGGCGTCGTGCCGTGGCCGCGCTGGCCGTACTGGCCACAGGAGCCTATTCAACGGTTTCGCCTCTGGTGGGCACACCGCCCAAATGCGCTGACCGCTGGCAGGGCTCAATCTGCATGCAATCGACTCCCTACACCTGCAGTGCTGCCAGTGCCGCGACCCTGCTGCATGCTCACGGCATCGAGACCACCGAGCAGGAGATGGCTCAGCTCTGCCTGACTGGCAACGGTCGCAAGGGGACTTCGTGGCAGGGCCTCTTCCGCGGCCTCAGCCTGAAGACGGAAGACTCGCCCTGGAAGGTGGAAGTTTTCGAGACTGAACCCTCCAAACTCGACGAACTGGCCGACCGCCCCACGTTGCTGGTCGCGTGCTTGCCCAGCGTGGGATGCACCGACCCCACGTATCAGGAAGATGGTGGGTGGATTCCCGGTCAGACTCACGCCGTTGTCTGCCTTGAACTGCGCAAGCACCTGGCCATCATGGGAGATCCCCGCGTTGGCCGCGAACTCTGGAGCCAGCCCGATTTCAAGACCCTCTGGACCGGCCTGGGCTTCCGCCTCGTTCCCCGCGACCCATCTGCAGACCTGCCACCTGTTCGCAGAACGCTACAGCCTTCTCTGCAGCAGACCGTTACCCAGCTGACGCGCAATTAGCAGCCGGCACGTAACGAGCGTAGCCGTGGACCGGCAACTCACGATTACTCCGCGTACCTCGAAAACAGCTGCGCTGCACACCCTTTCCGGCACCAAAATCGCTGCTTCCCTCGCCCCGGCATCGCGTGGCTGTTGCGTACCAATTCCACGCCCATCGTTTCATTCTGGTCGCGCCACCCGAACGCGTACTGTGTCGTGGCGAGCGGTCGCGGCAGTTCGTCTGGATTATTCAGCAATAACTTCCAGGTAGATGCCTCCGCGTTCTCCCTTGGCCATATCCGGCTTCAGTACATCAGCCAGACGATACTTCCTGGATCGAGCCTCGAACGTTTCCCCGACAGAAACTTCGAACACAGCACCCTTGTTGTCATACACGTTACTCTTGTGAGCCAGCAGCTCAATCTTCTCTTGGTCCTGCAGTCGCTTGATCACGAACCGCGTATCATACAAGACGCCACTTCCGTCGGCCGGAATGAAGTAGCGAACGCTGCGATCGCCAGATTTCGCATCCTGACGCCTGCCAGTGATGGCGAGTCGCTTCAGTGTCACTCGGGAGGCATCCATCTTGCTGGCAGGCTTCGCTGACGTCAGCTCAAAGTCGCCGGCCACCAGGTGGAGCTTCTCTCCGACTTTCACATCTCGATACGCCGCCAGGTAGGATGTCGCTGTCAGGGCCTGCAGCCAGGCACGATCGAGATTCAGCTCCCTCTCCGTCGGGGGTGGGGGATCTAAATCAAGTGTGCCACTGATAAACCCCACTTGGATGTCTTGTTCTGTTGACCGTCTAATACTATCGACGACAAACGACACTCCGAACTCAGGATAGCGGCACGGGGCGTCAAAGAAGGTGATTGTCGATCCGCGTACCTCGACCTTGTCGGCGATGCTCTGGCCAGTGAGAATGAACTGCGAGAGAATTACCACCAGCAAGACAATTCGCTTCATAAGCACGATCTCCAGACTTGACGCGATGCTGCAGAGTTGAGGCGGGCATGAGAACTCTATTATTCACACTTCAGGCCGTGGCGGGAACCGCGGCGATGTTGTTGGTCGGCGCCTTTGTTACTCAGATCTCAACGATCGGACAAACTAAAGATCGTAACAATTTCATGCGAGCGGTCGGGCACCAATTGTGGGAGTACCGAGACGAGCATGGGGATGATCTCATGCAAGACGTCGGGGACAAAGACCACCCGCATTCCTGGCGAGTTCAGATCGCAATGAGGTTTGTGCAACGAGACGAACGCAGTGGCCGTGCAGTACGCGGCTACAACTATGAATTCCGGTCGAACTGGGACGAGAAAGAGAATATTTCGGGCGAACTGCGGCTACGGTTCGCGGATCGGGGCAAGACGACTTCGATCATGGGCCTGTTTGATGAAAATGGAAACTGGTTCGCAAGAGTGCGTACAGGCACTCAACACGGACGCAGATCTCCGCCGAACTTTAATCGTCACAAGATCGATCCGGTGGTGTTGATTTTTCTGCCGGACAGCGGCGTCTTCTGGAACGAGCCGGTCGATATTGTCGCCCATCGCGGCAGTAATACTCTGACGCTGAGAGGCAAGCCACTGCCTCTGAAAAGGCTCAGTGGCTGTGCTGTCGTCCGGCTGTCCTGCACAACTGGTGGGTTGCCAGTTACCGACTCTGAAGAAGTAATGTTCGACGCATTACTCAGTCCCGACTCCATCCACGACCAGGACCGGCATCCCGCACGCTTGCCGGGTGAAGATGATCCCGACGTCGCCCCTGATCCGCAAAGCGCTAGCTGCGGGTCGGCAGCGCTGCCGGAACCGGCGCCCGCAGAATCGGGGGCTAGCGCGGAAATCTCACAGACTAATGCAAACGAGACGGCTGATTTTGCGTAA
>CAYLTY010000239.1:0-12984 GCA_964386705.1 uncultured Planctomycetaceae bacterium | reverse complement strand
TTAGCAATCGGAGTCTGAGCCACCACTGCATGTGCAGGATCGTCCAACTCGTCGTATTCACCCTCGGCGATTTGGTGCTCGGCATCCCGGCGACCGAAGCACCAGAACAACGCGGGGTGGACGAAGAAGTCGAGCAGCGTCGAGCTGATCAGTCCGCCGAGAATCACCGTCGCCACCGGGTACAAGATTTCCTTGCCGGGCTCTCCGGATGCCAGCACGAGTGGAATCAACCCGATGCCCGCCGTGAGCGCCGTCATCAACATCGGAGCGAGGCGTTCCTTGCCAGCTCGTTCGATCATTTGTGGCGTGAACTGCTCGCCTTCATGTCGCACGAGATGCAAGTAGTGTGAGATCAGCAGGATTCCATTCCGGGACGCGATGCCGGAGAGGGAAATGAAACCGACCATGCTGGCCACCGTCAGTGATTGATGAGTCAGTACCAGCGCAGCGACCGCGCCAATAGCTGCCATCGGCAAAGCGGACAGCACTTGCAGCGACAGATTGACCGAGCGGAAGAGCGTGTAGAGTGCCAGGAACATGGCCATCAGCGAAATGAGGCTCAGCAACCCAATCATCCGGGTGGCGGCCTTTTGACTCTCAAACTGGCCGCTGTATTCGATGAAGTAGCCAGTCGGTAACTTGGCCTGAATAGGGGCCAGCCGCTGTTGGATGTCGGTCACCACACCGGCCAGATCCCGTCCGGCGGTGTTGCATTGCACAATCATGCGGCGGCGGACGTTCTCGCGATTGATTGTGTTAGGCCCGCTGCTCCGCGTAACCGTGGCGACGGCCGTCAGTGGCACGCGGCCCCCGCCGGGCAGGTTCACACTCAACCGTTTGAGTTTCTCCGGGTCGAGCCGATACTGATCTTCCAGACGCACGACGAGGTCGAACTTTCGCTGCCCTTGAACGATCTCGGAAACAACGCGGCCATTCATGGCCGTCTCTAAGAACTCGTTCACTTGATCCGAGTTCAACCCGTACTGTGCTAGCCGTTCGCGGTTCAGCTTGATTTGCAACTGGGGAATTTCGATTTGCTGTTCCACCAGCAAGTCTTTGACGCCTGGGACGCTCTGCATAGCGGCTTTCATCTGCTCCGCTGTATTACGGAGCACGGTCAGATCGTCGCCATATAGCTTGATGCCCACTTGGGCTTTAACTCCTGAGAGCATGTGCGAGATCAGGTGCTGCAACGGTTGCTCTGCGGAAATCACTACGCCGGGCACCTGCGTCAGTTCTTCTCGAATGTCCTCCAGAACCTCTTCTCGGGTGCGTCCGCTGTGCGGATCGAATGTCACGATGGTTTCAGAGACGTTGACGCCTTCAGCATGCTCGTCCAACTCCGCGCGCCCGGTACGGCGTCCAAAAGCGACGACGCCTTTGATCTTCTTCAACCGCTCATCGACCATTGCCGCCATGCGATTGGATGTGTCGAGCGATGTCCCCGGCGGTAACAGGACATTGACTTGCACGCTGCCTTCATTGAATGGTGGTAGAAAGTCGCGACCAAGTTGAGTGACCGTTAATACGGCCGATCCGACTGCCAGCGCCACGATCAACAAGATAGGCCAGGGATGTCTGACGCTCAGCCGGATCGCAAATCCAGCCATCCACTTCAACCACCGCAGCAGGAAGCCGTCAGCTTCGTGGCTCATGAATTTCGCACGGGACAGAAGCCAGTACGACAATACGGGCGTTACTGTCAGCGAGACTAGCAGAGACCCGAGAATCGACACGATATAGGCAACACCCAAAGGCGAGAACAATCGACCTTCCATGCCGGTCAGGGCGAACAATGGGATAAAGACCAGCACCACCAGAATCGTGCTGAACACAATTGAATTCCGGACCTCGCTGCTGGCTTCGTACACAACGCGCAACGCCGGTCGAGGTTGCGGCAAGTGCTGATTCTCCCGCAAACGTCGATAGATGTTCTCTACATCGACGATGGCATCATCCACCAACTCGCCAATGGCCACAGCCAGGCCACCCAATGTCATCGTATTGATCGACAAATCGAACCATTTGAAGATCAACCCGGTCACAACAATCGAAAGCGGGATTGCGGTTAACGTGATGAACGTCGTGCGAAAGTTCAGCAGGAAGAGAAACAGGATGATGATCACGAGTACGCCGCCATCTCGGAGCGCCTCAATCACGTTGGCGACGCTCAGTTCGATGAACGTCTTCTGCTGATAGATGCTTGGGTCGATACGAATGTCAGGTGGTAATGATGGCTTCAATTCTTCGAGTGCCGCGACAACGCGATCAGTGAGTTCCCGCGTGTCCGCGCCTGGTTGCTTGGAGATAGTCAACATCACTGCCGGAAAGCCGTTCACGGCTGCGTCACCGCGTTTGACTTGCGCAGCTTCCGCAATGCGAGCAACTTGGCTGAGTAAGATTGGCCGGTCTTTGCCAGTCTTAATGACGACGTTGTTAAGCCCTTCCACCGTCTCGATGCGGCCCAGCGAACGCACGAGCAGTTCGTTGGCTCCCAAGTTCAGATAGCCGCCTGTCGCGTTAGCATTGCTAGCCGAGACCGCATGCTCAACATCCTCCAGGGTAACGTCGTACTTCCGTAGTTCTTCGGGATTCACCAGCACTTGGAACTGCTTGCGACCGCCCCCCATCGTGATGACTTGAGCCACACCCGGAATGGTCAGCAATCTTTGTCGCACCACCCAATCGGCTAGGGTGCGAACTTCTAAAGGATTGGTTTTGCCTTCTTCGCTCCACATTCCAATCTGCATGATCTGTCCCATGATGGACGAGATCGGGGCCAGCTGCGGACGTGCACCCTTAGGCAAGCGGTCCGCTGCCAGCGCTACCTTCTCCGCAACAATCTGGCGATCGACATAGATGTCAGTGCCCCATGCGAATTCCACATAGATGACCGACAGCCCAACGCCCGATGAACTTCGCACGGCTTGTACGCCCGTTGCGCCGTTCAGCACAGACTCCAGCGGAAACGTGATTAAAGTCTCGACTTCTTCCGGAGCCAGCCCTGGAGCTTCGGTCATCACCGTGACACGCGGCCGGTTGAGATCGGGAAACACGTCAATCGGCAGGTGATAGAGCGTGTAGCCTCCATAGCCCAGCACCATGAGCGCGACAGCAATGGTCAGCATCCGAAAACGCAGAGAGAAACGAATGATTGCGTTAAGCATGTCTGGTCCTTGGGCTCTCTACTCGTGAACCCGTCGTTTTCCGGCTGGCAAGCGACCATCGAGAGTGCGGTCCGCATGCGAGCGGAAGCTCATCGGAGGGCCGCCAATTTCAATCTGGCACTCTTAGTGGTTGTGTCCGGCGTGCGGATCAGGGGCTCCGCCCGCTTTATTTTTCAACGCCATCTGCATCTGTTGCGTGCCGTTCAGCGCAACCATGTCTCCGGGGAAGAGCGATCCATCTTGAGCGATCACTACGGACGAAAGGTCGCTGTACTCGACATGGACAGGACGCCGGTCGAAATGGCTGCCGTTCTGCTGGAACACGAAGGATTCTGGCCCTTCTTGCACAACGGCTTCTGCCGGGAGGACGATGCGTTTCGACCATTCCTCAACCGGAACGAGCACTTGTAAGCGTTGTCCAGGTTTGAAGCGCCAATTGATGAAGCGATGTCCGCCGCTGGTCTGATCGCGAGTCCGTTCGTTCGGCAAGCGGACATAAAAGTGCAGCGTCCGCGACTCCTGATCGATTTGGTCGCTCAGATACAGAAGCTCCAGATCGGGCACCGAGGTTCCCGTGGAGTTTTCGCTCTCGATGCGTATCGAGACCTTATGGCCCTCGCGTAGTGCCTTCGCTATCAGATCCCCCTCTTGCTCAAACGCATTGCCCTCGACGAACAGTTCCGAATAATCGGCCAACGTCAGCAACGAGTCACCAGTATTCACGAAGCGGCCGCTGTCAGCAGTCACTGTTTCCGCGACGAGCAGGCTATCTCTTTGGGGTAAGTCGGACGTGCTTTCAGCCTCGTCGGCAGGCGGCCTGATGGGTGCGAACACCGTTTGCTTAGCGAGCAAGGTCCGCGACTTCTGAATTTCTTGCACATCTGAAGCGGACAAACCGTGTAGCAGCAGCGATTCGCGTTGGGACTTGAGTGACGCTTGCAACTTCTGCTGCTCATACTGCCGGTCTAGAACTTGCTTCTCCGGGATCGATCCTTTGGCGACTGAAGGACGCAGGCGTTCAATCTCTTTGTTGACGACGTCGAGTTCCTCCACCAGCTTCAGAAAGTCTACCTGCACTTGCAGCATGTCTTCGTGCGTGAGCCGCAGATCGAAGACTGGTTGCCCCGGTCGAATCGCTTCGCCTTGGACAACGTAAACCTTGGTGATGATCCCGGTCATGGGCGCAGCGACGCGGAGCTTCGTCCGACCTGGGCGTTCCGCCACGATGCCCGGTACTGTGACCGTCCGCACAAAAGTCTGTAGTTCGACTTTCCCGACTTGTAAGCCAATGTTCTTGCGAGCTTGCTCGGAGAGTTCCAGGGACGAGGATTCGTCATGTCCCGAGTGTGCCCCGTGGTCGTGCCCGGCGTGGTCATCCTCGTCCGCCTTCGCGGCTGATGGATTCGCCGATGCTGTCGTTTGGAAACTGTCCCAGCGTGCTTGAACCGAAGGGAGCCAACGTGGGTGAGTAGCCCATGCGGAACCCGCAACAATCACAACACCCAGAGCTCCTCCCCATTTCATCCACTGAGAAGTCTTTGCCGGAATCATTCAACATCTCCTCTGCACGAACGCGAGTCTTTCGGACTCTCTGTGACTTGGGTTCGTCCGAGTGAGCATCCTGCTAACACGAGCGAGATTTTGCGGTTTCGCACTTTCCTGTGCGTCGAACGTGCGACGCCGTGATGCGGCGATCGCTATTGATGGTCTTGGTCTATGACTTCGCGGCTTCGACTGCCGGTGCGGGAGGCACAATGCCGGTATTTCGCGGAGCAGGCGGCCAATCGTCTTCGATGGTCATGCCGGAAATCTTCGCGGCAGCCTTCCAAGCGTCTCCGAGAGCTTTGAGTCGCTCCAACCGCGCTTGCCGCACCGAGCGTTGCAATTCCAGGACCATTAACGGCGACAGATTTTTGCGTTGATCTTCCGTCGCAATGTTCTGGGCCTGTTCCGCTTTGGCGACGACCACCTGATATCTTTCCGCACGTTTTCGAGCTGCTGCGAATTCACGTACCGCAGATGCGACACGGTCGGTCAGGTCATTCTCAAGTCGGCCAACTTCCTGCATGGCGGCGCACAGTTCGGCCTCGGCCGCGCGGATGTTGCCTTGGTTTCTGTTGTACAACGGGATCGAAGCGCTCACGCCCACCGTGTAGTCGTCGGAACGGTTCTGGTTCTGCCGGACGTACCCGCCATTGACGCTGAGGTTGGGGATCGGTTCAGCCTTGGCTCGCTGGACCAAGAGGTTGGCTTTCTCCACTCCCCACTGAGCCGTCTGGATTTCAGGATGGACGCTGAGGACATACAGCGGCGTGGCATCGGCGTTGTAGTCCGGGAACGAATAATCCTCGAAACGACCCGCGACCTTGGTAATCGACAGTTGATGTAATCCGAGCAATGCGGCGAGCCGTTTGTAGGCTGCGGCCTTCTCTGCCTGTGCCGATTCAAAGTCCGCTTCGTAGCGAGCAAGTTCCGCTTCGACCGGTAGTACGTCGATGTCGGCTAATGTCTTGGCATCGTCACGCAAACTTCGAACAGTCTCAGCCGCGTCAAAGCCATACCGGCGAATCTCTCCCAGCATCCGCACTCGTTCTTGAAGTCCGAGCACGTCGAAATATGCCGATCGAATTTCCGCCAGCATGGCATAGCGTTCCGCCATCACTCCCCAACTCGCTTGCTCGATTTCGCGTTCAGCAGCAGCACGGCTGAGTTGCAACTTGCGCCCCATCACAATCTCTTGGGTCACCAACGGCAGCGTGTTGACACCCGAGCGTCCGGTCTTGTCACCAAGTTCATCCCAAGTCAGCGCGACCAAGGGATTGGGGTACAAGCCAGCTTGGTACGCTCGCCCACGTGCGGCTTCGACTGCGAACGACACCTTGGCCAGCCGCGGATTCTGTTGGAGCCCAACTGCGACCAGAGCATCGAGCGCCATAACGCTTCCCGCATCATCAGCGCTGCTGCTCGGATCAACCGTCTTCGGCCAACGTGTGCTCGAAGGAAGAGCATTCCCATCGGGCTCAGAAGCTGCGGCATACTGTGTGGACGCAGTGGTGAGCGTGATGTCCGGCTTGCGCGAGGAAGTCTCGTGGACTGCCCGCCGCGTTCCTGAAGTTGACCGTTCAACTTCGGCATTAGTTGGGCGAGTTGGCTTCGCCATTTCGACTGGTTTTTTCGAAACAAGGGACTTCAATCGGCTCAAGGAAATGGCCGGTTCCTTTGCATTCGCCGAATGCGAATATGCGATCAGCAACATCAGGACCAACGTCCCTGTGCCGTACCAATGTCGTGACAGTCGAAGCAACATCATCAACTTCCTTGTTCGCAGAAAGGAAATGTTCGGCGCATGGCGACTCGATAAGGAGAAGGCATCTAATGGGCTTCTCCTTATCTGCGCTTTCTCACATCAATTGAGTTCTGGCTTTGGCGGCTTCTTGCCGAGCTTGGCTTCGTATTTGGCGGCGTACTCCTCCAGCTTTTCAGGATGGCAGATGAAGCACTGAGAATCGGGGCGATCGTGGTCCTTGCACCAATCACCCTTCTTCTTGAAATCAGCCGCGATCTTGGAATTGCATTGAGCACATTCGCCTTCGGGGACGCCATGCTCGTCGCACCACCAGCCGTCATGGCTGTGGCCTTTGGCGTCACCTTTCTTCTCGTCCTTACCGTGGTCATGCTCGTCCCCGTCCTTGTGATCGGCGTGTGGGGCGTGCTCGGCCTTGGCCACTTCTTTCGGAGGAGCGGGGTTCTGTCCGCAGCCCACCAAGCTGTAGCTCGCAGCAATCAGACAAGTCAGTAACAGGTTCTTCTTCAGCAGGTTCATCACACAGGTTCCTTTCGTGAATACTTTCCTCCACTGGGACATTTCCAGTGGCGCTACACATCAAAGCTACTCAGGACTCGGTCGAGAGATGCGTTTCCTTCAGGCGGCCCACCGACGACGGCGGCCTTTCGACAAGGGGATCTGGAATTCACCAGCGATCTTCAGCACCGTCGATAGGCACACTGGTTCCGGTGCGTGAGCGATCGCGCCCCGCGCGCCGTGTTGTCGAATCAATTCTGCTAACTGCTCACGCTGACTCGCTGTGAACTTTGGCTTTCGTCCTCGATGTTCTTGCGATGGCATCGCAAATCCTCCTTCTCGAACTCCATTCAGTAGTCTTGACTATTCCTTCACGGCCAACCGAATCCGCTCCTCAAGCGACTTCGACCAGAGCAATCTCCTCAGAAGCCACAAGCTCCCCGTCCCTCAAGCACAGTCGACGACCCGCTCTCGCGGCAGCGGCTGGGTCATGTGTGACCATGACGATCGTGCGTCCGTCGCTGACGAACTGATCGAACATGGACAGCACGGCTTCGCGACTCGCTGGATCCAAATTGCCCGTGGGTTCGTCCGCGAGAATGAGGCGAGGGTTATTGGCCAGCGTGCGTGCGAGAGCGACGCGCTGCTGTTGGCCCGTGCTCAGTTCGCTCGGCTTGTGGTCGATGCGATTGCCAAGTCCCACTTGCTCCAACAGTGCGACGGCTCGTTCGCGCTGCTCGGACTTCGCCATTCCGCTGAGATACAACGGCACGACGACGTTCTCCAACGCGGTCAGATACGGCACCAGATTGAATGTCTGAAAGACAAAGCCGATGCGTTCTCGTCGGCGCTGAGTGCGTTCGGTGATGGACAAGTCGTAGAGCGACTCACCGTCGAGCCAAACCTTACCGGTGTCGGGCGAAAGCATACCGCCCAGTAGCGACAGCAATGTTGTTTTGCCGCTGCCGCTGGGTCCAACGACCGCGACATACTCGCCGAGTCTGATGTCGAGGGATTCCGCCTTGAACGCAACAACTTCATGTTGCCGTCGGCGATACGTTTTTGTGACGTGATGCAAATGCAGCATGAACTTAGACCTCCTGAAAGCAGACGCATGGATCGAGCTTTGCTGCTAAACGAGCAGGCCAGAACGCTGCGAGCATGGTGATGAACAAGGCTGCTGCGACGGCCATTGCGAGAAGCCCCGGCAAGGGCGTCACAGTGACTCCGGCCCACTGCGAGCCGAGCACGACAGCGACAATCAGACCGAGCACACTTCCGCCGATTGCTCCCACAACTCCAAGCACGCACGCCTTGAGCAGGAACAGTCGTGTCACGAAGCTCGGTGTTGCTCCCAGCGCCATCAACGTGCCGACTTCGCGACGACGCTCGCGCACATTCGAAGAGATCGTGGTTGCCACGCTTGCTCCGCCAACCACCACCAGGATGGTGAGCACGAGCAGCGACAACTGGCTCATCAAACGATTGACGCCGACCTGCGTTGAAACGACTTGGGAGATCGTCACGACCTTCGAGTCCGGCAGCAGTTCCGCGAGCTTAGGAACCAATCCCCCCGCCGCGTCTTCGCAACATCCCATGACTTCAATTGCATTGACGACTTCGCCCGCGTTCGTGAGCCGCTGCACGGTGTGCAAATGAGCGAAGACACGTGAATCGTCGACAGTACCGGTGCGAGGCAACACGGCCAGCACTTGTAGTTTTTCACCCAGCATCGGCACTGACTGGCCAACCTTGAGATTTGAGAACTCCGCAACGTCGGCTCCGATGATGGCTTCGTTGCCCTTGAGCTGGTCGATTGTGCGATTGCTGGCGAGCGTCTCAGGCGCAGCGTCGTACGTCTTTGGGCCACACGCGGCTTTCTTGCAGCCATCGTGCTTGTTGCTGAACAGCGAGACCGACTGCCACACCGACTTCGCCTGAAACTCAGACTGCGGCAATATGCCCGTCAGAGTTACATCCCTGTTTGCGACCTTCGCCGCAACGCAGAGCTTCGGCGAGAGCCGCTCCACACCAGCCAAGTTCGCCAACAGGATGCTGGAGACATGCGACTCGGGCAGTGTCTGCGCCGTGAGGTCTGCCGAGTAGTAGTCCTGCAATGTCGCGTCCTTGGGAAGCACAAGCACGTTGGCTCCCAGCGACTGCAACTGCTGTCCGACTTCCTGTTCCGAAAACACTGTCACGTGACGAATCGCGACCAGCGCCGTCACGCCGAGCAATATCGCTAGCGTGCTGGTGAGCATGGCCATCGGCCGCTCCGCCAGTTCTCGCCAGACGAGGGTTTTGAGATTCATAGTTTCTTCCTTGAGAGTTTGGTCCTTCCGGACCACTAGCGACGAGCGCCTTGTGAAGGCTGACTCGCAGACTGATGGTGCTGGCAATTCGGGTCGTCACAGCACTTGCCGGCCTTGGCGAGCGCGGCTGCGATATCATTCTTCGAAGTCGTTGCATTGAATTTGCCGACCAGCACTCCAGGCGGAGCCAGGAGCACCGTCTGCGTCACGGCTACTTTCGCGTCGATCTGCATCTGGCCAATGAACTTGGTTTCGCGAGGATCTGCCGCCGTCATCGAGAGGGGCACGATGCGATCCTTGAAGTGCGGATCACTCTGAAAATCTCGCAATGCGACCGGTGCAGGCCCCTTCGCCGACCCTTGGACGGTGACCAGTACGAGCTTGCCTTCTTGCAACGACTTCATGGTCGCCAGCATCGTGGGGGTAACGAAGGCGTCGTTAATGGCTTCGGGCGTAACCTTTTGAGCAAAGATGCCGGTCATTGCTCCATTTGGTCCAACCACCACGGCCATCGGCAATGGAGCACGACTTACATCGTACTTGGCCACTAACGCCTGGTTCGCCGGGTCGGTGACTTGCACGTAAGTGGCAACTGCCACCTTCTCTTTACCAGCGATGCCATCCTTGATTGTGGAGGCCATCACTCTCGTCGCATCGTCGTTCTGGCGGTAGAAAACCAAAAAGGTGTAAAGCCCTTCCTTCCCCGCTTGCTCCAGCGTCTGCTGAGCTTTGCTGGGAGACGGAGTTAACCCGGCTAGTTGTTGAGCAAATCCGCATACGGGTGTCATCCCCGCAACTACCGCCAGCAGGGCGGCTAACAATCGAACTTTGGCAGACATTGCGATTCCTTTGCGAAATACTTCCTTGAATTGATTCTTGGTGCGTGGTGAGAACTGCTGGTGTTGGGAGCCATCAGGTCGTCAACACGACAACCAGTAGCACGCTTGCTGAGCCAATTACGTCCGCAGTTTCGAGCTGGTTATTTGAGAGACCATGCCCGCACCGGGATGTCGAAGATCAGTCGAGTGATGGCGCTGCAAGGCTTCGATCGGATCAGCCGCGACGACCTTGGAAACAAGAAGCAGTGGCTATCGCATACAGCGAGTGCGGCTGCCGCTTCTCGATAAGCTGAGTCCACTTCGAGGACTGTCATGGACGTATGGCGCGACGCGAGAAGACTTCGGCAGTAATGTCGAAATCAGGGTTTCATCCACCGTGAAAGACGGCCAAGTCAGCTCTAATCAACTGACACCCGACGCGGTGAAGAAACTCGCAAACACAAGAGCTGCTTGCGATCTGGCGTCTATAGCGCTTAGCGGCTAAACGCGCATCACAGTGATGGCCGCGACAGATAAGTGCGGCGAAACACAGGGCCTCAACGGACATCGCCGGAGACCAGAATTCGTCACACAACCCTCTGGTTGGTTGTTCCACTCGGGTGCGGCAGCATGTGACCAATCTGCAAGTAGAACAGAGTCTTCAAGGATCGATCGCACAACAATCTGATCCACTCCATCGGCCATCGAATGCTGGCAACCACAGTCAGCAACCAACAACGCCCCGTCGCCTTCTCGCGGTGAGTCCTGATGTTCATGATCGCAGCAACCAGACTCACAATGAACGTCACACTCATGCGATTCGAGGTCAGAATCGTCACAGCAGAAGCAGCCCATTCCCGCTAGCTCAAGGCATTCTTGCCCGTCCGCGCCAATGCAGCGGATAACGCTTACCGGAGCCACCAAATTGATGACTTGGGCCAGCAGCATGAGCAGAACAGGGAATGACCAACGCATGATCGATGAGACCTCCGCCGAATTTATCGGCAACTCCGTTAATTGAATCCTACAGGTTTTGGGGCGACTTCGCGATTAAGGAAACCATTTGCAGCCTCAGACTCCATACCGCGCGAAATGACAACCAACGTGAGCCGGTCGAACGTGAATGGAGTTGTCATGCACACGACCTTGAGTCCATTGCCAGGCGATGAAAGCAGAGACCGTGCCAACATCCCTCTCGACTCAAAAGATGAGTTCCGAGTGGCAACATAGGTAAATGAAGTTCGAAGAACTGCGTTGCAGCACCTCGGTTGAGGTAAGCGTGCCGCGCACGATGTGTTTCCAATTGATGCGATTGAAGTCGATTTGACGCTGCTCCGCCCTGGAGACCGTGCATCACTTTGTAAATTGTTCAGCCGCCACGACGTCCATTCCGGCGTAATGGGCGATCTTCTCCACGTGGGACCTAAGGTCGACGTTTGATGGTGAGGGCTGAGACAGTGGAGTGAACTCGAAGAATCGGCAGATGCTGTCGATCTAGGCAATCACTGCGACGCGGCTACGCAAAGTCAGTTCATCCGCCACCCTGACCTTTGGTTGTATGTCATTGCCAAATTGGCACTTCGGTCAAACGAGATCGTCCGGTACAGCAATTTCTATCTCATCTGTGAATGCAGTCTGCTTGGCTCACCGCCCTTTGGTAGTGGCAGCGACTTGTCCACGAGACCATTCATGCGAACGGTGAGGTTAATCTGCGTTTGGGTGTGCCTTCTGATCGGCACCGAAGCTCTGGCAAATGAGAATCAAGCCGTAGCAGACGCACAATCTCCGTCTATCACACTGCGAAGATCGAGTTGCCAATGCAGTCAGTGTTACGTGGCTGAGACTTTGAATTTTCGAGTCCACTGTTGCACTTCGGCCAGCCAACTTCGGGAGCTTGCCGAGAAGTGCGAGCGGCTGAAGTCTCGCACCGAACTCATGTGGTTAGGAACCTCGAAGAGGTGGGAGCCTCGTTGCGAGATCGTGGTGCATGCCAACGTCTCAACCTATAGCCGTCTCTTGGGGCCAGGCAGCGAGCGCACATCTGGCTGTGCGACCGTTCGATTGAAACAGGGGCGAGTCGCTGAGCGAAGGATCGACTTGCGATCGGATGCGGCTGACTGGTTGAGTGAAAGCCTGCCGCATGAACTGACGCACGTTGTGATGGCGGAGCGATTCACCGCCCGGCAAATGCCCGCCTGGGCCGACGAAGGCATTGCGATGTTGGCCGAGTCTCCGGAGAAATTGCAGCGACGACTGCATGAACTGCAAGGCTTGATGTCATCTAGTCGCACGCTGCGGGTGCGAGAGCTTGTCTCACTGGAGAACGGGCCTACGCCCGATGGATTAGCAGCGTTCTACGGTCAGAGCGTGACGTTCGCAGGGCTGTTGCTGGAACTGGGGACGCCGGAACAACTCGTCCGATTCACGGAGCAGGGTCAGCGAGACGGCTACGACAAGGCACTGCGCGATGTGTATGGGCTTGAGTCCTGGACAGACCTCGAAGCCAAGTGGCGAACCTATGCAGTTTCGCCGCGCTTGAGACTGCTCGCTCGGCACACGCTGCCGGAGCCGAAGTCTGATGGCCTGATCACGCTGACTTCCAAGAAATCGCCGACGGTCGTTGACTAAGTGGCGTCACTCGGATGCGGAATCAGCTGGCTCAATCTGCCGCCGTGATTCCGACAGCGAACTACCGGTGACACGACGCAGTGTTGCGAGGCGACGTCGCAATTCGACCTGCGTTTGAAGTTGTTTCTCACGCGCTTCAATCAGTTGCCGTTGTGCAGTCGCGAGATCAAGGAAATTGATCTTGGAGTTGTCGTAGTTGGACCGCGCAACTTCGACATTCTGCTCGGCGGCTGGCAACAACTTTTGCGAGTACAGCT
>CAYLTY010000238.1:0-13173 GCA_964386705.1 uncultured Planctomycetaceae bacterium | reverse complement strand
CGCGCTTCGGCGTCCTGTTCAACCATCTCGCTGATGATTTCGTCTTCGTCAAAGTTGTTGGGCATGGTGTGAATCAAAATGAGGGCGATGTCGGCAGCACTCAGCGGGGCGCAGAGCCTATCAGCGGAACTAGCCCTTCGCACCACGTTCTGCACAGAACTGCTCGGTTCCGGGGGTTCGTCTTCCTGAAAATCGCAGGATTCGGGAAGCTATGTCGGGACAAATTCCGCACCAGGATGGTGAACATGCTGAACCGACCAACAAGCACTTTGCGAGAGGAAACAGAGGACCGTTCGCTGGCGCGCGACCTCAGCCTCGACCGCAACCCACTGATTCGTCTGGTGGTACTGTTTGTGGTGCTGGTGGCTCCGTTTACCGCGATCACAGCCAAACTGGCGCAGTTGCAGGGCGTCGAACAGGACGATTTCGCCGACGGGCTGGAGCAGAAGCTGACGGAAAGCTTTCAGTCCATTCCCACGAATGACGGGCGCATCCTGATGGGTGGCACCGTCATGGCCCGCGACGTCGCGACCTATCGGTTGAAGTTGCATTATCGCTGGCTCGAAGAACCTGCCGATTCCGGCTGGCTCAAACGCAAGGCTCAAGCTCGTTTGAGTAAAGCCGACCGCAAGAAACGCGATCGAGTGAACGCCGCGCAGGAACAGATTCTTGAAGAGCGTCATCGCCTCTGGGAACGCCTGACGGCGGCGATGAACATCACTGCCGAGGAGTTCGCAGCTCGCCGGGCCGAGATTCAGAAACGTGTTGAGCACGTCGTCACGTTGGTGGATACCAAACGTCAGAAACGTCTGGATGAAGAGCAACAACAACGCGACGCCGAACTGCAGAAGCTCAGCGATCGGCAGGACTGGGTCGACCGCATGGCGACGCAGGTCAAACATGAGCTGACGACTCCACCACGCCGCAAGCAGGTAGAGCCGGTCGTGGTTCAGGAAGAACTCGACTATCACATCATCGCCGAGAACATTCCGTTCGAGCGAGTGACCGAGATCGTCACGCAGCCAACGTTGTTCCCGGGGATCGAATACGAGATCACCACTCGCCGCGACTACCCACAAGGGCCGCTGGCCGGACATTTGATTGGTTTTCGCAAGGTCATTGAGCCGACGGCTGCAGTCGACGGCACGCCAGCGGCTGAGACAGACCTGATTGCATCTCCGGGTGCCGAGACTCGGCCGGATGAGCGTGCTGGCCAGGCGGGAATTGAACGTTCCTATGACCGTTTCTTGAGCGGACGCCCCGGTGAACTGCGGATCGTGCGTGACGCCGAAGGTGAAATCGTCCTGAGAGAGGTCGTACGTGAGGCTCAGCCGGGTGCGGACATCGAACTGGCATTGGTCGAGCCCGTGCAGCGGCGGGCTGAAGCACTGCTCGATCGCGCGACTCAAACTCGCCCGTTGCGTTTGGACGAAGACATTCTGTTCGTGAAAAACTCGTCGTTGGCAAAGAAGGACGGCACTCGCGACGAGAATGGCGAACCTCCGGCCCAGGTGGCGACGGGGGGCTGCATTCTGGCGATGAACATCGCCACTGGCGAACTATTGGCGGCGGCCTGTGCTCCACGATTCGACATCCGCGTCATGGTCGATTTCCGCGAGGAGATCTGGCAGCAGTTACAGAAAGACCCCGGCAACCCGCTCTTCCCGCGCGTTACATCAATGGCCCTGCCTCCGGGCTCGGTCTTCAAGGCAATGACCAGCATTGCCGCACTGGAAGAGCACGTCATCGAGCCTGCAGGGACTATTCAGTGCGATGGTTACTTCGACCCGAGGGAGCCCAACAAGCATCGTTGCTACGCCTATCGGAAGCTCGGCCATGGACACGGGCCCATGTCGGTCGTTGATGCGCTGACGAAGTCCTGCAACGTCTACTTCTTCAATCAGGCGAAGAATCTGGGCCCGCAACGTCTTGTGAGCTGGAGTCATCGATTGGGCTTCGGCGAACTCACCGGCATCGACGTGCCCGGCGAGGTGCGTGGCATCGTACCGCCCGCAGGTGTGGATGAGTTCTTGCGGCTAGCGGACTTCGATGAGCACAGCGAACGTGCTAACTCATCGAGCAACGGCATCGTGCGTACATCTGGAACCGCATCCCGCGCGCGACGCTGGTCGCAAGCCTCGACGATTGAGTACGGCATTGGGCAAGCGGACCTGGCCGTGACGCCGTTGCAGATCGTCCGCCTGATGGCGGCAATCGCCAATGGTGGCGAGCTCGTGCAGCCGAGAGTTGTGCATGATGTCTCAGTGCTGCGCAATGGGCGCAAATCGTCAGTTGAGTTACCGGAATCGAAGCCGCTGCAGACCGGGGTCTCCGAGCGAACTCTGCACTTCGTGCGTGAGGGACTGGAAGCTGTTGTTCTACGCGGCACGGCATCGCTGACTGCTCGTCATAAGCAGGTGACGGTTGCCGGTAAGACGGGAACGGCCGAAACGGGCTTCAATCGTCCTGACCACGCTTGGTTTGCTGGCTACGTTCCCGCTGATCGTCCTCAAGTGGCCTTCGTTGTGGCTCTCGAAAACGGCGGCTCCGGCGCTAAAGCTGCCGCACCGCTGGCGCATGAACTCATTACCGAAATGCTGGAGCAGGGCCTCATCGCTCCCGCAGCGAGCGGCAAATAGATCAATGCCGTTGAACCGGCTTTTGATTTCTGTGATTCAGTCGCACAGCTCAATAGCGGCTGCCGAAACGGAAGGTCAGCGTGTCGCCGAGGTCGCGACTGCCGACTCCGGAGCGATATTCCAGTTCGCGATGGAAGAGGTAGCCCAGTTCGATGAAGGACGTGTGGCCTTCCGCCTCTTTCGATTTGGTCTCCAGGCCGATCGACACACGCCGCTCGAGCAGATTGGCGACGTCCGCATTGCCCGTTGTTCGTTCCATCGCCCAGGCGGAACCAATCAGGTCGCCGCGCACGTACCACCAGACCTCGTCTTTTTCATCGTCCTGAATGCGGAACTTGGCCTGTGGACGCGGGAAGTACAGTTCCAGTCGAGTGTCTTCATCCGGCTGCAGGATCACGCCACCGGCGGGCAAGACTCCGATGTTGTCCATGTCGAAGTATTCAATGCCGGCGGTCAGCGTGATCGGACTGGAGCCTTCCTCACCGTTGAGTTTCCAGAAGCCGAGCGCGCGGCCGGGAAAACGCCAGCCTTCACGGACGCTGTCTTCAAAGTCTGTGAAGAGGCCCAGATCAAAGTTGGCATCAAAGCCCCAGCCATCGCCCAGATGCTGGAGCCAGCGTACGTTCCAATAGAGATCGTAGAGTCGAGGCGGCATGTCGGGCTGATCGGGGCCGGATAGGAAGTGCAGGCCATAGCGGAAGTCCCCGGTGAACTTGCTGGGATCGTCGAAGAAATCCAGCTCGCGAGACGAGGCATTCTTCATCGAGAATGAGCCCAGTCCATCGGCGCCGTCTCGGAAAACCCAGTCCAGGGAGCTTTCGCCCCACAGGTGCTGAAAGAGCGGAACCGGTGAGTCGTCCTCCAGAGGAACCGAATTCCCCTTGGGGTCTAACGCCGGAGGCCCCTTGTCTTCGGATACAGAAGTCTCAGCGGACGTTTCATCGTCCGCGCCAGGAACAGCAGGCAGGGCTGCCTCGAAGATTTCCGGCTCTTCTCCAGCGGTGAGTTCGATGGGACTGAGTTCCTCAGTTTCTTCGACTTCGGGCGGAGCTTTGACTTCATCCTTGGAAGCCGGAGTGGACGACACCACGGCCTTTCCGGGGGGAATGCGAGCGGATTGCTTTACGGAACTCGTCGGAGCGGGGCGGCGTCCTGGCGAAGGCTGCCAATCAGCGGCAAGCGAATTCGCAACGAAGCCGGCGGCTACGAGTGCCGCAAGCCATCCTTTCTGTGGAAAAATCGCCGCTCCAATCATGGATCGTGCCCTGACCGATATCGAAACCGAGGCTGTCTCCAACTTGCGGCAGGCGGATACCAGTTTCAGGGCGATTGGCTCAAGGTCAGTTCAGGATGAAGCAGTCAGAACCTGACCTCGCAACTGGTTGAATGTGTCCAGCGGCGCGTCGAAGAACGGACGTTCCAACAGGCCATAGCTGCTCAAGCTGGTTTCTGCGTTCGACCATCCGGCGCTCTCTCCCAGGTCGTAGGCCAGCAGTCCTTTTTCGATGCGTTCCATCTGGCTGGAGAAGTCCCGGAACCAGAAATACTTCCAGGTCGGGAAGTACGCGAATCGCACGACCGGCCGCAGGCACAGCCATTTCATGATCGGGCATTCGAAACCGTCAACGGCAGCCTTCACTCCAGGAGCGACGGTGACTTCTTGCTCGCACCGAAAGGATTGCTCGAAGACCTGACGCTTCTCCGCGAGTGTCAAGCTCTGGCCACTACGGCTTGATGTGTGAACTCGATTGAGCGCGTCCAGCAAACTGGCCGGAATGATCTGATCGGCACCGGGTTCGTGACCGAAGCGTTTCGTGAAATGGTAATTCGTGTAGGTGTCGATGCAGACTTGGCGCTTGACCTTGCGGAAGCCCTCGGCGAAGTCGTTCAGAATGCCCAGCCGAAATGTCTTCTCGGAGCGGTTGTAGAAGTACCGGTTCGCAATCAAACGGCCGAGTCTTCCGCCGACTTCAAAGTAGCGGTAAGCCCACAAGGCACCGTGAGTCGCAATCAATGAAAAGATGTGATTGCGGCCGGAGTCCAGATACAGGTGATGCAGCACCATCGCGCGGCGTGGAATGTCAGAGAGTCCGCCAGCGAGCAGCGCGGCCTCGCGCTGCAGGTTGGCATATTCCGCCTGAAGTGCATCGAGATTCATCGTCAACCTCCCTCAGAGCGTGAAGCGTTCCCTGGCTCACAAACCGTAGAGGCCCGACTGAGTTAACGTAGTTTGAAAATGGCCCGCACAAAATTCGCTGTCTTGAGAAACAGCCGTCTCACATCTTGGTTTCTTTGCGCTTCAGGCTCGTCTCATTGCTCGCCGCGAAGGTACGGATCTCCTCGCCGAAATCGAGCAATCGCAGCCACTGCTCCACATACAACGTGACCGGCATGCGTTGCAGGCCATAGACGCTGATGGCACCTTTCTCACTGACTTTGCAGTACAGGCCACCTTTCTTGGCATCGGCCTCTTCCAGTGCCTTCGTGGCCTGTTCCAGCGTTAGTTCGCCAGACTGGAGCTTGGCCAGGATCTCTTCTTTCTTCACGGCGGGATCTCCTTGAATTGGGGCGAGGGAAACAACCCGGCAGGGCGCGGGTGTGAAAGTTAGTGCATCTCTGCCACGTGTGCGGATTGTAGCGTCGTTGCGGGCTCGTCGAATGAACGCTGCACGCCAAACAGGCAGTTTTTGCAGGTCGGCGCCCGAATGCGGATCGACAGAGCCAATACTTGGGCAGGAAATTTATGCAACTTAAGCGGGTCGTTCCGCGACTAATGCCAGTCGTGACCTAGAGTCAGATTGGCTGGTTGCGCGGGGGCTCATGCCCTCGCGGAGCTGGACGCTCTGCAACGTGCATTCGACGGGTGCGCAGTGGAGCCTGCCCGACCGTTCCGAAATCCCAGTGAGAGTGAGTCTATCCATGGCCGTTACCCCGCAAATGATTGTGTTCCTGATCTGCATCGGGCTGTACACACTCACCGCGGCAATCTGGGACATCCGCGTAAAACGCATCCCTAACAAGCTGACTCTGCCAGTCTTCGGACTGGGGATCGTTTATCAACTCGCCTTCAACGGTCTGCCCGGCTTGAAGGATGGAGGCTGGGGATTCTTGGTCGGCTTTGGACTGCTGTTCTTGCTCTGGATGATCGGCAGCGGCGGCGGTGGCGACGTCAAGTTAATGGGTGCACTGAGCGTCTGGTTGGGCTATTGGCTGACGCTTTATGTAATGATCACCAGCGCGGTTTTGGCTGCGGTCGGAACATTCTTTGTCATTTGCTACAGCTTTATGACAAAAGGAAACAGCAAGACCAAAGAGCAATATTTCGCCACGGCGAACATTGAGCCGGGGCAACCGCGTCAGGCAGAGACGCGTGACAAGAAAATCTCACGCCGTCCGATGGGCTACGCAGTGCCTGTTGCACTGGCAACTTGGGCCATCGTGCTATGGAACCTGCCTCGCTTTCCGTGGGTGCATGGCTAACTGGAGCCGGCGCGTCGTTTCCGCCTGCTAGAACCAAACTTATCCGGAACGCTGACATGCAACGGCGCATGCTTCACATCTCCCACAACAGCCGCGGCTGCGAGCGAAAACCCGCTCGGCGTCGCGGCTTCATGAGCTTCGAACTCGTCATGACCCTGCCTGTCTTCGGGCTGGTTCTCATGGGGCTGTTCGAGTTCTCAATGCTATTCTTCGCGCGGGGCGACCTCGTCGAAGCTGCCCGTGTCGGAGCCCGCAAGGCAACTCTGCCCGGCGTGACCGATGCGGACGTCGAAGCCGAAGTCCGCAGCATGCTCCCGCGGCACCTTGAGAAGACGATGCAAGTTTCCGTGACACCTGCACTTCACACTGGCGAGGTCGTCACGGTTCAGGTCTGGGCGGACATGTCTTCCGCAGCTCCTGACCTGCTTTGGCCGATCGGGCTGTCGCTGGGAGACAACCAGCTCTACGCCGCCGCTCACATGATCCGCGAATAGGCGGATTCCTACCGTCCGCGAACCCTCACCTTCGCACATGGACAACGAAATCAGGACGGATCCTGCTGAATTCCCCGACCAACGGAAAAGCACGACCTATCTTGACTCCAGAGCACTGAAGTTCCGGGATGTCCCGACTTGCAGAGGCCGTTGTTGAAGGAGAGGAGAACGTGAAGAACTTCACCCCAGCCAAGATGATTCTGGTCGTCGGGCTCGCCATCGCGGGCATGATCGGCCTGTTTGTTGTCAAACGGCTGATGGCAGTTGAGCCGCCACCGAAGAGGGCTCTGACGCGAACCATTCCGCTGGCGCTCGGCGATCTCCAGCCTGGCACGAAGATCCAGTCCGAACACATCGGTATGGGTCCCTGGCCCGCTGATCTCGTGAAGGACGACATGATCCTGTCGAAGGAAGGGCTCATCGGACGCACCGTCAAGGGAGCGATCTCGCGAGCGAATCCATTCAAGGGACGTGACCTGTACGCGTTCGGCCAGTTGCCGCCGCTCGTGGTTACCGATGGCTACCAGGCCATGACGATCCGCGCTGCGAATAACACCGCGATTCTGGATGGCCTGATCAAGTCGGGCGATCACGTGGATGTGCACTTCACCCTGAACGCTCAAACGACCGATCCTCGAGTGTTGAAGCTCGGCGGCATGTCAATGACGCTGTTCCGAGGTGTGCGAGTGCTCGTCGTAAATAACGACTTTGTGCAGTCAAAATTGCATGCCGCTCAGAACTCGGTGACCCTCGAGATTCCCGAGAAGGACGCCAACATCCTGCTGCTGGCTTCTGGCAAAGGTGAGCTGTCTCTGTCGTTCACACGCGGCACAGAGGGCGTTGCAACCGTTGCCTTAAGCGATTCTGATCGGGCGACTTTGGAAGAAATTCTGAATCTTCCCCCGGAAGAAAAGCCTGAGCCACCAGCTCCGCAGCCGCCTCCACCACCACCACTGACGACTCGCGTTTATCGACGAACCAATCAAGTTATGAATTCGTTCGACCCGAAGACCAACCAACCACTGGGGAATGGGACCGGTTACACAGGCTACGGCAACAGCACCAACAATCCATGGCCGTTCGGCGATAACAATAACAACGGCGGCGGCAGTAGTGTCCCCAACAACGGCACCGCTGCTCCCAACACTCCTCCGGCTGCCGTTCCGCCCGGGGTTCCCAGCAGCGCTCTCCCGAATACATGGCCTGCTCCCTACGGAGCACCGACCTACGCCAATCCAAACTTCGCGAATCCTGGCTACGGTCCGGTACCAGGTTATGGCCCGCAATATCCGGTCGGACCCTGGGTGTCTCGACGCTTCTAATGCTTGCTAAGCAAGTTAATTCAAAGTCCGCCGTGCGATTTACGCCCGGCGGACTTTTTCTTTTGGCGAGTGAGTCTTCGACAATTCGTTTCGGGTCTGTCATCGTGTTGTGGCTGAGCCGTGTCGAAACGCGACTAGTATTGAGCTTCGTCGTAGCGCTTCGACGGTGACGTTCGGCTTACGGAGTCAGGCATGATCCGCAACATCCTCTTTCTGTCGCTAATGGTTCTATTCGCGGCAGCGACGCAGGTCGCTCAAGCTGCCGGACCGACGCCGCGCGAGATCGACCAGTCGATCGGCCGCGCGATCAAATTTCTGGCTGACAGCCAGCAAGACTCAGGCGCGTGGCGCAGCTCGAATGGCGAATCCTGCGCCATGACGTCACTGGCGCTCATGGCCTTCATGGCCGCTGGTCACGTACCCGGCGAGGGCCCGTACGGCCAGCAATTGGAACGCGGTGTGCGCTGGGTTTTGAATCGCCAGCAGCAGAAGGGTGTTTTCGTCTCGAATCATGGGCACCCCATGTACGAGCACGGCATCTGCACGCTGATGCTGGCCGAAGTTTCTGGCATGGTCAGCGGGCCGCTGTCAAAGCAAGTTCGAGAGGGCTTGGAACGCGCCGTGGCGGTGATCTTGAAGGCTCAACTAGTTCCGAAAGCTAACAACCACGCCGGTGGTTGGAGGTATGGGCCGGATAGCAGCGACAGCGACCTCAGCGCGACGGGATGGCAGTTACTCGCTCTCCGTGCCGCGAAAGACGTGGGCTGCGACGTTCCTGCCGAATCGATCGACTTCGCTGTGAGCTACGTGAAGAAGTGCTCATCGAACCGCGGCGGCGGCTTCACCTATCAGCCGGGCGACGGTGTCACAGCGACGCGAACGGGGACCGGAATTCTCTGCCTGGAAATCTGCGGAGCCCATCACGCTCCTGAGACGCTCGCGGCGGCGGCTTATCTCAAGCGAGCCCCGCTGCGTTATCACGACAGCTTCTTCTTCTACGGCGTCTACTACTGCATGGTGGGCATGTTTCAGGTCGGCGGCGATGCATGGACCGAAACCCGTAACCATCTGGCGACCATACTGCTGGAGCGGCAATCAGACACGGGCAGTTGGAAGGGCGAGCAGACCAACGAGAGCAACTTTGGCGAGACTTACTGCACCAGCATGGCCGTGCTCGCGCTGGCAGTCGAATACCAATACCTGCCGATCTATCAGCGATAGGCAGGCATCGGCCAACTGAATCGCAACGAGCCGTTAAGGCTCCTGCTCTTCCATCTCGGCTTCCATCTGCTGGTAGTGGACGTAGAGCGGTCCCGGAATGCGGATCGGCCGAATATCGAGGTGGATATTCAACACCGTGTAGTCTTCTCCACCGTAATCAGCGGTGAACCAGCCGATGCTGTCTTTGCCACGATAGAACTTGAACTCGAAGCCGTCTGAAGGTTCCGAAAGTGCATCACCGGCGTTGAATGCGAGTCCGATGGCTTCGCTGTTCTTGTTATCAATCAGCCGTCCCAGTAAGTCCGGCACGACGCAGTTGCCGAGCACGTCGGCATAGAACATCGCATGGTTGTAGTACGGATCGAAATCTTCTGAATTCGGGTCCAGAATCTGATCGTCCATTTTTTCATCGGCGGGTGTGACCTTGTGCGTATCCAGGTCAATCGCGTCGCCCTGATCGAGATAGCTGAGCTGCACGTTTTTCAGATTAAAGCCTTTGATCGACCGATCTCGCTTCGCTTCCGACAGCTTGATCAGCAGTACGCCCTTATGACCGACAACGCGCGCCTTGTTGCCGTTTTCAACGATCAGTGCAGTGTTCTCATCAACGCCAAGACCGAATTCGATCCCCTGCGAGTGCATCGCCACGATCGTGCGAGCAAATCGCCCACGCACCAGCGCATGCTGGTCGACGAACCAGTCGCGATCGAGGAATCCGAGACCAGCACCGAGTTCCTTCCCGTCTGTAACTCCGTTTCGCAACGCCGTCAGTGGATTAGGTCCGTCGCGATACATCATGCGGCTCATGACGGCAGCGCCGGCACTGGTTCCAGCAATCACGCCACCCTGGCGATAGACGTTCCAGACCGCTTCCAGCATTGGAGTCTTGCTGCCATCGGCCGCCGTCAGTGAATCGACGATGCGGTCCTGCCGACCGCCGATGAAGAACACGCCATCCGCATTGCGGACGCGTTCGACCCATTCCGTATCCTGCACACAGGCTGCCGGTTCGATATCGAAACCTTTCGCGGCCAGCGGCACGAGGAACGGCTCCAGATCAAACTTCTTGAGCGTGGTCATCAGCTTGCGGGCGTCGCGAATTGGATCTGTGCAGGCTGTCGGGAAGACAGCAATCTTGGCGCCGGGCCCACCTGCGAGGTCGCGGATTTCTTCCCAGATCTCGCCGTTTCGGAAACGTTCACTGCCGCCCATGATGACGAGCGATCCCGTTCGGGGATCCTCGGATGCATTCGCAGCGTTTGCAAAGCCCCAGACCAACCAGACCAGGAGGAAATACGCGACGTTTCTCATTGAGATCTCACCACAACGCGGCTGCTGTAGCGTCCTGCTACCAGGGTGCTCATTTCGAGCTACAACCAAGGCTTCCTGCCGGACAGATGCGGATGGCAAATGTGATCGGTGCATGCACGCTCTAATAATACGCCGTCTCTTGCCGACGATGTTTGAGCTGCGAGCGATGAGCGGCCCAGTCTCACCGAATTCGACCACCTCGTCGGCGAACGGCGCGGAGTTGTGCCCGAGACACGCCAAATGCGTCAACGCGAAGACGTGAATTCTGGAACAAAATAGCGGACTTCTATGCGTTGATCGGTTGGGCGATGAGCGACTACGCCTTGGACTCGACAGGCGGTTTTTGCAGCAGCTTGCTGATGATCTTACCCGGCTGACCATCCAGCAGAGTGGCCGCGCCATTCGGACGTTGGAACGCCAGCTTTTGAGCATCGAGCCCAAACAGGTGCAGCAGCGTGGCGTGGTAGTCGTAGTGATTGACAACGTCTTCCACCGCTTTGTGACCGAACTCGTCCGTCGCTCCGTGAATGTAGCCGGCTCTCATGCCGCCACCGGCAAACCAGCTACTGAAGCCGTAAGTGTTGTGATCGCGGCCGATGTTCTTTTCGTTCTGAACCACCGGCAGACGACCCATTTCGCCACCCCAGTGAACGAGCGTGGTATCCAGTAGCCCGCGTTCCTTCAGATCCTTCACGAGGGCGGCGGAGGGTTGATCGATCTTCCTGCACGCATTCGGCAGAGCCTTCTCAATCGCACCGTGATGGTCCCATTGCTGCGTCGAGGTGTAGAGCTGCACAAAACGCACGCCTCGTTCGATCAAACGACGCGCGATCAGGCACCTCGATCCGAATTCGCGCGTGGCATCTTCTTTCATACCGTAGGCCGCCTGAGTAGCCTCGGTTTCTTGAGACAGATCCAGCGCCTCTTTGGCCGCCGTCTGCATGCGCGCGGCGAGTTCGTACGTCTGCATACGGGCGGACAGATCGGACTCAGCGGGATGCTCGGCCAGATGTTGCTGATTGATCTCTCTGAGGAAACCCAGGAATCGTTCTTGAGGCACACCAGCGAGTTTCGCCGGTGGATCGAGATTCAGAATCCGTGGCTCGCGCGGACGCACGACGGTTCCTTGATAGAGCGACGGCAACCAGCCGTTCTGCCAGCAGTCGGTTCCCAGGACTGGCAAGCCAGCTGGGTCGGTCAGCACGACATAGGCGGGCAGATTCTGGCTCTCACTTCCGAGCGCGTAGGTCAGCCACGAACCAACTGTTGGACGACCGCCGGTGATGCGCCCGTTGTGCAGGGCATAGATCGACTGGCCGTGATTGTTGACCCCCGTATGCATTGAACGCACCAGCGTAATGTCGTCCGCGATCGATCCCAGGTGCGGCACGAGATCGCTCAGTTCCATGCCGACGTCGCCGTAATGACGCCATCTCCACGGTCCCGCCCAGAGCTTCGCCGACGACTCGGCCGCGTTGTCGTACTTGATCTCACCGGGGAAGTTCTGCAGGTGCCGTTTCTCGATCTCGGGCTTCCGGTCGCACAGGTCCAAGTGCGACGGTCCTCCTTGCATAAACAGCGAGATCATCGCCTTCGCCTGCGGCTCATGATGCGGCTGCTTCGGGGTGAGATCGTAGCTCACACGCGAGAGATTCGGCTTCGCCGGCTCAGCGCGCAGTTCGTCCTGTTGCAACAACCAGGCCGCCGCCAACGAGGTCAAACTCATACCCTGCGCCGCGAGAAAATGACGTCGAGAACAACATTCGGTGGAAAACGGGAAAGACATAGTCGTGTTCTCGAAAAGCTTGTCGGGGAGTCGGTTTGAGGCGTGACAAACGTGGCCGGCAGGCAATGCCGCACTTGCATCTAGTCGACATACAAGAATCGGTTAGATGACAGCAGGGCCTGGCAGAGCAACGCGAGGGCTTGCTGTTGAGGACGCAAGGGCGGAACTGCGTTCGGAGCCGGTTTGGCGTCTTTGGGTTGAGCGTCCGCTAGTTTCTGAAAGTGAGCCTGCTGGTCGGTCACGAAGGCTGTTCCAGAGGCGACCTCCGCCGTGTTAGCTTCGCGGCCGTAGGCCAGCAGCCAGGCGCGACGAACTTGAGCATCCGGCGCGTCTCCGGCTTCCGCGAGCACTCGCTGGGCGAAGCGTTCTGAGAATCGCAGGATCATGTCGTTGTTCATCATTAGCAGGGCTTGCGGGGCGACTGTGGATGAAGTGCGACGTTCACAGTTCGGGGCCAGGGTGGCGAGGTCAAACGGCTCGAGTGTGGCCAGCGGCATTGAGCGGCGCACCTGCACGTAGATGCCGCGACGGTACTGCTCGGGCGTGTCTTCAAACTTCGCGACGAGGATGCCATTGCCGTCTCTTGTCGCTTGGCCGATGACGACTTGGCCGACATCGTCCGGGTTCACTTTGGAAGGCGCGCCAAACATCGTCAGCGTGCGGGCACCACTCACTTCCAGCATGGAATCGCGAATCGCCTCCGCTTCCAGGCGTCGCACATTCATGCGCCCCAGCAGGAGATTCTCGGGGTCTACCGCGAGGCGATTGCTGTCCACGGCGGACTGCTGACGGAAAGCAGTTGAAGTCACAATCAACCGCTGCAGCGTCTTGAGTTGCCAGCCGCTCTTAACGAATTCGTCCGCCAGCCAGTCGAGTAGCGCGGCATGCGTTGGGCGATCGCCCAGCATCCCGAAGTCGCC
>CAYLTY010000237.1:9221-13184 GCA_964386705.1 uncultured Planctomycetaceae bacterium | reverse complement strand
GGTGGGGGGTTGAGGTTTCGTCTGGGGGGGTTGGGGTGGGGGTGGCTCCGGCGGCGCCGCAGCAGCCACTTGAGCCGGCTGGGCTGGAGCCTCGCCCTCCCCAATCGCGTTGCCGCGCCGTGCAGTTACAGCATCGACACAAAGAACAAGGCCGCAGCACTGTGCATGCTGCGGCCTTGCTGGAATCGAACTGTAAACCAGCCGGTCGTTACGGAGTTTCGTAACACGAACGGGCGGTCTTGGTGCAATCGACGCCGTTGCAGAAACCTTGATCAGGGCCGTAGATCCGCTGGGTTTGGCCGCACCAGAAGTTGCCGTCGCCGACGGTTCGTTCTTCCGGCTTCAGCCCGGCGTTGATGTACATACCCTTGGAGAGCAGGTGACGACAACGCTCGCCGCGAACGACTTCAAGTTCGTATGGCATGGCTCTCTCTTTCTTAGATAAGCGGCCCACCGTGGAACAGTCGGCCGATGTAGATGCAGAACAAATCGAACATCACGTCGCTGTAGGGCGGGTCTCGTTACCTCGACCCACCCTACGGAGAGCAACGACTGTTAAACCAACTCGGGATCCAACTGATCGACGGCACGCAACAAAGCTCGCTTGACCGCGGCGCGGGTCATTTGAACTTTGTAGTCGTTCATCGACAGCGGGGTCGCTCGTGAGACAGCGATGTCAGCGACGTGCGACACCGTGTCTTCAGTGACCTTCTGACCGACGAGAGCACGTGCCGCTTCGTGGGCGATCCACGGAGTCGGCGCGACGTGACCCAGCACGATCCGAGCGTCGCGAACGATGTCGCTCTGCACGTTCAGGCAGACCGAAGCGGCTGCCTGCGGCCGATCGAGGCCGTTCGATTCGAGCACTTCATAAGCAGCACTCTTCATCGTCGGCTTCGCAATCGGCAGCCACACGTGTGTGACCAATTGCCCCGGCTTCAGGATCGTGACGCCCTGAGTGTTCGTCTTCGGTGTGGCGAAGAAGTACTCCAGCGGCACGAACTCTTCCTGAGTGGGCTGTGGTCCGATGACTCGGACCTTGGCCTCCCAGGCGATGAAGCCTGGAGCAAACCGCGAAGCGGAGACGAACTTGGCGGGACCGCTGTTGCCGAAGATCGCGTGATAGCGATTGTCGCCTTGCTCAACGAGCGAGGCTCCATCCTTCAGAGCCAGCAGGCCGTAGCCGTTACGGAAGTACCAGCAACTCGGCATCTGGCAGAGATCGCCTACCAGCGTGCCCATGCCCTGCATCTGAATCGAACGATGGCCGTCGATCACCTGCAGGAGAGACTGATACTCCGCCAGCTCGTGAGCGGCCAGAGCCTGATCCAGCGTCACATTGGCGCCGATCAGAACTCCGTCATCCACGCGTTGGATACCGTTCATGGAACTGACGTGCTTGATGTCGACGACGCGTTGCGGTTGCACCACGTCACGCTTCAGCAAGTTCATCAGATCCGTACCGCCGGACAAGACAGCCGTCTGTCCGCCGTGATCATTCAGAAAATCAATCGCCTCGGCTTCAGTCGTCGGGCGAGCGTACTCAAAAGGATTCATGCGCGGGCTCCTTTCAACGCGTCGAGAACGCGCTTCGGGGTCATCGGCAGGACAGGAACTCGCACGCCGGTCGCGTTGGCTACGGCGTTGGCGATGGCCGCAGCCGTCGGAATGACCGGCGGTTCGCCCAGGCCAACTACGCCGCGGTTGTACTCGCTGTCCGGCTGCCACAGGTCAATGACGATTTCGCCGATGTCACCAATACGCGGCAGCCTGTAGGTGTCCAGGTCGGCGTTGATGTAGCGGCCCGTCGTGTTGTCCATGATGCGTTCTTCGGACAGCGCGGAAGCGATGCCCATAATCACGCCACCATAGATCTGACTCTTGGCCGTCATCTCGTTGATGATCGTGCCGCAGTCTTGCACCGCGACCATCTTGTGGATGCGAATGATGCCGGTGTCGGTGTCGACAGACACGTCCGCCATCTGACAACCACCCACGAGCACGCTGGTCAGACCGTCCTTGACCGGGCTTTCGCCCATCACTTCGAGGGCTCTGTTATCCAGCAGCCGGCAAGCCTCTTGCCACGTGCATACAGCTTTGCCACCGGACCACAGCTTGCCGTCACCGGCTTCAATGGAGTCCGCAGCGACCTTGTACTTCTCAGCGACGAGATCGCTGATCTTCCACAAAGCCTCCGAGGCGGCTCGACGAGTCGAACCCGTCACGCTGCCCACGGTGATCGAACCGCCGGAAGGATTCGCCGCCGGATAGGCGTTGCTGCCGAGGTTCACCTTCACCTTATTAAGTGCCAGGCCGAAGGTTTCAGCCAGCACTTGAGCAATCACGGTGCGGGTGCCGGTTCCCAGATCCTGGCTGCCGAGGAAGACCTCAGCGCCGCCATCCGGGTGCACCTTGACCATGCAAGTGCCCTTCACCGCGCCACCGCCCCAGCGATTGATCGCCAGGCCGAGGCCGCGTTTGACGGAGCCCTTGCCACCTTCTCCGTGAGGATGCCACTTGGTCTTCCAGTCCATCAGCTCAGCCGCACGGTTGATCTCAGCGACGTACAGATCGCTGTTCTGAGCCGCGACTTTATCCAGCTGTTTGATGTTCTTCAGGAAGACTTCCTTCGAATCCATCTTCAGCTTCGCGGCCAGATCGTCGATCGCGCAGTCTGTCACCACGCACAACTGCGGATGGTGCGGAGCACGCCAGGCGCGGTTCGGACCGCAGTCCGTCTTGATGCCTGTGCTCTTCACGACCTTGTTCTCGAAGTCGAACACGTACGGCATCTGATTGCCGTCGATCGTGCCGCCTTGAGGACCGTCCGTGCCCCAGTGATGGCTCTTCCAGACGGTGATGGTGCCGTCCTTCTTGGCGCCGATCGTCACCTTGGCGTAGCCGGAAGGTCGCGTGCCGGGAGTTTTCAGTTCCGTCGCACGGTCCAGCATCAGCCGAACCGGACGACCAGTTTCCTTTGCCAGTTGAGCAGCCGCCCAACCCCATTCGTCCGCGGCGAACTTCGAACCGAAACCACCACCGATGTAGTTGCAGATGATCCGCACATCGGCCGCATCGAGTCCAAACTTCGTCGCAAACTGTCCGCCGGTACCGGAGACGTTTTGCGTCGAATGATGCACAACCAGCTTCGGCCCTTCGCCCGTCTGCCAGTGTGCATGAGAACCGTGCGGTTCGAGGCACATGTGGCTGATCGTGTTGATGCCGTAGTAGCCTTCATGGACGACTTCAGCAGCCTTCAGGGCAGCATCCGGGTCGCCCACCGTGCGGTCGACGAGGTCTTTCGCGCGGCTGACTTCTTCCTTCTTGCCGTCCGTTTCAACGGTCTCTTTGAAGGCAGTCGCTGCAGCCAGATCGTCTTCATCTACGAAGTGCTTCAGTTCTTCAAAGACGACTTCAATAGCTCGCACGCCGTCTTGAGCCACCTGGCTCCGTTCGGCTGCGACGGCGGCGACAATGTCGCCATCCCAGTTGCAGGTATCGCCCTCATTCTTAAAGAGGTAGACACCATGCACGCCGGGCACCTTCTTGGCAGCTTCGACATTCAACTTCTTGATGCGGGCCTTGCCGTGTTTGCAAACCAGCAGTTTGCAGAACAGCGTGCCCGGCGGGTTGATGTCGTTGGTGTACTTGGCGAAGCCCGACGCTTTCTCAACGCCGTCGATGCGTTGAATGCTCTTGCCGATCAGCGTGTGCTTGTCACGTGGACCCCAGGTAACTTTGCGTTCTGCCATTACGCACCTCCCTTCTGCGCGATTTCCATGGCGCAGGCGGTAATGCCCGCGTAGGTCCCGCAACGGCAGATGTTGCCGCCGAGTCCCTTACGGATCTCTTCCAGCGAGGCGTTCGGCTTCTGATTGAGGAACGCGCGAGTGGCGACCACAAAGCCCGGAGTGCAGAAACCGCACTGCATGGCGTCATGCTTGCAGAAGCCGGTGATGACGG
>CAYLTY010000237.1:0-9211 GCA_964386705.1 uncultured Planctomycetaceae bacterium | reverse complement strand
TGCGGAGCGATTCAACGGTCTTGATGTCTTTGCCTTCGCATTCGATGGCCAGACGCGAGCAGGCGTAAACCGCCTTGCCGTCGATCATCACCGTGCAGGCGCCGCAGTTGGTGGTGTCGCAGACTTCCTTGCAACCAGTGAGTTGCAGATCGTCGCGCAACACGTCCAGCAACGTGACACGGTTCTCGACTTTGGCAGTGACTTCTTTGCCATTGACCTTCAGCTTGATGTCCTGAGCCTTCCCCGCCGCAACGACGCCTTTCTTGACGTCTTGTGCGGCTAGACCTTCGTGAGCTCCATTGACCAGAGCCGTCGCAGCCACCGCCGCGCCGGAACCCCTGAGGAAATCACGTCGGTTGAAGCCTGGACCGCGAGATTCTTCTTCGTGGTCGTGCATTCGCAGTGCTCCTTCCGTCAGATGTAAAGAGGCCACCGATATGGTGGCGGACAGGATTCTGCGCGGCTGCACTCGGCATCACAATCTACTGATGTGATATTTCGTTGCTACGTTCGTATCACGAGTTGCTAGCGAATCGATTCAGCTAATTTCGTTAAGGGATGCTCGCATTCACAACGTGATTCACGCGGCTTCGATCGAGGCACTGAGTCAGAGCAATCGCAGTGAGATCGTTGAATGCAGTCGACAGTGTTCCGGAATGGCTTGCAGTTAGATTGCAGGAGTTTTCGCGGCGATGAGTTAACGAAGTGTTGAATGTCAGCGAAAGAAGCAGCACTGGAAGCAATTCGTCAGATGCCAGAGGGTGTCTCTTGGCAAGAACTCTTGTCTGAACTTGAGATTCTCGCAGACCTGTGTCGCGCAGATGCTGAGATCGACAGCGGCGACATGGTGAACCATGAAGAGGTCAGACAGGAGATCGCCGGATGGTTTTCCAGGTAGTCTGGTCGCGAACCGCACTCTGAGCGAGATTCGCTCCTCCGACCCGACATGATAAGACATACGAGTCGAACATTCGGATCAGCTGCGCTCACTTCATCACAGCGAGTTTCCATGCACCTTTCGCAACCACTTCCTCGACGTGACATCGTGCGGGCCGGGACGATCGGGCTGCTCGGGATGTCGTTGCCGCGATTGCTGGCGGGTCAGCAAACCGCTGCAGCAGCCGAGCGGCCAACGCTGCCCGTGCGCGCGAAGTCGACCGTACTGCTGTTTATGTGGGGCGGTCCGGCTCAGCAGGACACGTGGGATTTAAAGCCTGGTGCGCCGGCGGAGATCCGAGGTGAGTTCAAACCGATCGCGACCAACGTGCCGGGGATTGAAATCTGCGAGCACTTCCCTCTGTTGGCCCAGCGCTGTGACAAGTTGGCCATCATCCGTTCGATGACGCATCCCAATGTCGATCATACAACCGCGACGCACTACTTGCTGACCGGGCAGCCACCTCCGGTGGGTGATGATCTGCGAAAGGACTGGCCCAGCATCGGATCTGTGCTGGCCAAGTTGGGACGAGGCCGCGATCCGCTGCCTCCGTTTGTGCAGATGCGTCCCAAGATGCCGGGCGACGTGCCGCGCTTCGTTGAACAAAGTCACGGTCAATTCGCGGGCTGGCTCGGTCCTACCTGGGATCCTCTGACGATCGATGCGCGACCCGATCTACCGGACTACCGCGTCGGCGATTTTCTGTTGCAAGACGGTATGACTCAAAGTCGCATCCAAGATCGACGGTCGTTACTGGGCTCGGTCGAGCGGCGTTTGGATCGCTTAGAGCAAGCTGGTTCGCTGGGGGCGATGAGTCGTCACTACAGCCGCGCATTCGATTTGTTGTCGTCGGCGGTGGGTAAGTCGGCGTTCGACCTGTCGGAAGAACCTGACCACATTCGAGACCGCTACGGACGCAATCCGCACGGGCAGTCCGTGTTGCAGGCGCGACGTCTGGTTGAACGCGGCGTGCCGCTGGTGACGATCTTCTGGCCGAATGACGGCATTAAGAACGTCAGCGTGTATTGGGATACTCACAGCCGCAACTTCATCGATCATCGTGAGCGACTGATGCCGCCCGCCGATCAGGCCTTTTCGGCTTTTCTGGATGACTTGTCAGAACGCGGTCTATTGGATGAAACGCTGGTCGTGTGGACTGGCGAGTTCGGCCGGACTCCGCGCATCGGTCAGCGGAACAGTGATGCCGGAGCGGGAGCCGATGGCCGCGATCACTGGCCGAACTGTTTTACGTCGGTACTGGCCGGCGGCGGCATTCGCGGCGGTCAAGTTTACGGTTCGTCGGACCGCTACGCAGCTTATCCAGCGTCGAACCCGGTCAATCCTCTGAACCTCGTGGCGACCATTTATCGGCAGATGGGCGTGCCTGAAGGTCTCGAACTGCATGACAATGTCGGCCGTCCGATCGTCATCTGCCCCGGCACGCCAATCGCGGATCTAATTGGCTGAGATTGCGAACTTTAGAGTTGTACAGCCAACAAGTTACGTCGATCGTTGATCCGTTTCGCCATAACTGCGTTCGTGTTGCGCGACAAGTTGTCGGTAGCCAAATTCATCCCTCGGGAACCGTGCCATGGAACTCATTTCGATCGCCTGCGACCGTTGTGGTGCTCCGCTGCGCGTGCCGAGCACTTCGAACTTCGTCACGTGCCAGCATTGCCAGACTCAGCTGGCGATTCAGCACAACGACAATTCTGCCTGGACGACGCAGCTCGACCGCATCGATCGACAGACTCAGCAGATCTCGGAGCAGGTCGCGCAGCTGCGTCAGGAAACTCAGCAGGAACGCCTCAATCGAGAGAGTCCTCGTGAGTCAGTGAATCCGTCAGCGACGCAGCCGTATGTGCCGACGTTTGAGGAACCGACCTCGGGTCTGCTGCGGTTGGGTTTGATTCTCTTCGGCGGGTTCATGCTGACGGTGATGTCCGGGTCGGCGATTCCGTTCTTGCTGGCGATGGTTGCGTTCTTCGTAATGAGCAGCATGAAACTCATTCAATGGCGGCAAAATCAGCAGTCCCGGCTGCTTCGCCTGTTACGCAGCAAGTCGCTGAATTGGCCCGACAACCAGAACGCCCAAGATCCCGCGGCAGCGATATTTGGCGCCGCTCATTCGATGGGGACTCACGAACTTATGGCGATGGCGATGCATGCCGCTCAATCAGCGTCGCATTCGGCCTCTTATGAAGTCGCCTCGCACGGCGAGCAGCCCGGTGCACCTTTCACGGCAGAGGCCCCAGCTTTTGACGTCGGCAACAGCAATGGCGGGTTCCCCGGCAACGACTCAATGTCAGGCTCTTTTTCTTTTGGAGCGTCAGCCCCGGATGTCAGTGCTTCATTCCCCGATGCGTCCAGCAGCGGACCGAGCTTTGACGTCTCGATGCCCAGTACCGACTTCGGCGGTTCCGTATCGTTCGACAGTGGTTCGTCCGGCATGTAGAGGCGGACGGCCTTCCAGAACAGCCCCGTGCGAACTCATCGAGTGCTGCCAGCTGTTGTCGTTGGATGTTCGAACTCAGGGGACTCTTCATTGGCGAGGCCTTGATCGCTCGTCATCATCGGGGCTCTGCAGTTGCCTCTGAGCGGAAACTCGTCCCGATATGTCTTACGTCACTCAGCCTCTGTTGGCCTTTGGATTCGGCAGCCCCTGGTTGCTGTCGGGGCTGGCATTGGCGGGGATTCCGCTCATCATCCATTTGCTGCACAAGCGGCGGTACGTGGAGATGGATTGGGCGGCGATGCGGTTTCTGCTGGAAGCCACTCGCAAGCAGTCGCGTCGCATGCGAGTTGAGCACTTCATCCTGCTGCTCGTGCGGACGCTGGTCATTGCGCTGCTAGTGCTGGCGTTGGCTCGGCCGCATGCGGACACCGCCACCGGTGCATTGCGAGCCAGCATGCCGGTGCATCGGATTGTGGTGATTGATGCCACGATGAGCATGCAGTTTCGTCAGGAGTCGGCGACTGACGAAGGAGACGCGGCTCGAACGACGCAAACCACGCGGTTCGGTCGCGCCAAACAGTTGATCCGCGACTTGATGCAACAGAGCCAGCGCGGAGATGCCTGGAACCTCGTTCGCCTGGCTGACAAAGAGCCGCTGGCGATTGTCGGTCAGCCAGCGTTCTCAACGGAAACTGTCGATGCCGAACTGCAGGACCTGACCGTCACCGATGCGCCGGGAGATTTGGCTGCGACGCTGGAAACGGTGCTTAGCCTGACCAAGCTGGCTCCTGAGATGCCTCGTAAAGAAGTGATCTTCGTGACCGACCTGCAGGCCAGCACGTGGACCAGTGGCGGCAGCGCGGCACAGGCGCGGCACAAGGCTCAACTCAAGCAACTGGCGGAGCGGGCTCGGCTGTCGGTGCTGAATGTTTCCAACGGAGAAAGTGCCAACGCGGCGGTGCTGCGGCTCGATGCCGAGTCTGCCTTGATCGCGACCGGACGACCGGTGCGATTGAGTTCGACGGTTCGCAACTTCGGTTCGGTGGCGATGAAGAATGCGGTCGTCGAGCTGTTTGTCGATGACCGACTGGTCGATTCGAAGCGTGTCGATCTCGCGTCGGGAGTCGATGTGCCGGTGGACTGGTCGCATACGTTTCAAACCGGTGGCGAACACAAGCTGGAAGTGCGTCTGCAGGAAGATGACCTGCCGCTCGATAACCGTCGCTGGCTGGCTCTGCCCGCGCGGGATGAACTGCGCATCCTGCTGGTTGATGGTCGCCCCTCCGGCAACCGGCGCGAGTCAGCTTCGTACTACGTCGCGAAGGCGCTGTCGCCATCGACCTTGGGTGATTCAGCGTCTGGTCTGATTCGCACGCACGTCATTTCGGAAAGCGAACTGCCCGCAACGAATCTGAGCCTCTATGACGCTGTGATCCTCTGCAATCTCGGTTTGATGACCGAACGTGAGGCGACGCTGCTGGAGGCTTTCGTACGCAGCGGGCATGGCCTGCTGATCTTCCCCGGCGATCAGACCAATCAGGACAGCTACAATCAGCGTCTGTTTCGCGACGGTCAGGGGTTGCTGCCCGCTCGACTGGAAGACCGCGTGAGTTCGCCTGATCGCGAGACGCTCTTCGGATTCGACGCCCGCGACTACTTGCACCCACTGGTGAAGGCTTTTCAGGGCAACCCGGGAGCAGGTCTCGAAGCGACCCTGACCTTTGAATTCATCAAGCTCAAGCCGACCGAAGACTCGAAGGTCGCGTTGTGGTTTACGAACGGGCAACCGGCGCTGATCGAAAGATCGGTTGGCCTGGGACGTGTGATCTTGAGTGCCACCAGCGCTGACGATCGCTGGAGCACCTGGGCCATCTGGGCTCCGAGCTTCGTGCCGCTGATGCATGAAGCCGTGACCTTCGCAGTCGGCGATCAATGGCGGCGACGACAACTGACCGTCAACGAACCCATCACGGCGGCCTTGCCGCTGCGCGCGTTCGAAAGCAGCGCGGTGATCGTCCGCCCGACGGGGGCCAGTGAGGACATCACCATTCAGGATCAGGGTGAATCCGCTCTGGCCGTGTTCGACGATACGACCAAAGTCGGCGTTTACAACGTTGAGATGGCCGCCCCGGTCAATCAGTCGCTGCTCTATGCCGTGAATGCCGATCCGCAGGAAAGCGATTTGACTCCGTTGTCCCAGCAGGATTTTCAGACGCGACTCTTCGCTGATGTCGAAGTCGACCTGAAATCACAGAACGATGCCGTGTCGACGTCGGAATCCACCGTTGTGAGTTCGACGATGTCCCGGCTGATTCGAGGACTCGCGCTGTGTGTGCTGATCGGTTTGCTGGTGGAACCGCTGCTCGCCTGGCGGTTCCTGCCCGGCCTGATCTTCCTCGGTGCCACTGGCCTGATCCTCGTGAACCAGACCAGCGCCGTTGGATGGCTGGTCTCGCTGGCAGCCATCGCCCTCATCGGCGGGTTGATCTACCGCTCTCAAGCTCGCAAAGACGCCACCTCGCGAAATCTCTCGCCGTAGTGGATCACCGAACTCGATCGCAGGTCGCCTGTAGCATGGACGCCTCGTCCGTGCTGCACCAATTACGCACGGACGGGGCGTCCATGCTACGGATTGTAGGTACCACAGGACGATTTCACCCGATCGGTCTCCGATCCATTGGCAGTTGAAGTGAGCCGCAACGCGCAGGACTTTCCTGTGTTGCGTCTCAGTATTGATAAGTCACCGCTCAGTTGGCTGTCAGGTACATGATGCGTGCGGCGTGGCCGGAGCTCTTTTCGTTCTTCGTGGAGCTGATGCGGAGCGTTGCGGTGTGCTTACCGGGCTTCAGGTCGGCGTTGAAAACCACTGTGCGGGGATAGTGCAAACCGCCGCTGAAGCGGTGAAACAAGTCGTGTCTGGTGAACTCACCACCGTCGATGCTGACTTCCACAATTCCTGCATCGGGTCCCGCGACGACGTATGCACCGAGCAGCCGCCCTGTGAATTCGACTGAGCATTCAGCACCCGGCTGGTCGGCGGTCAGCATCTCGATCGAAGTGAACTTCGGGCGTTTCGAGCCCTGCAGCTTGTCCCAGGCGGGAACTCCGATTTGCCAGCCGTCCTTGATCGCGACCGTCTTGCTTTCCAGAAATCGGGCGGCATCGTAGCTGTTCGGATCCAGCAGTTGAGGCGGCAGCTGATGATCCTTCAACTCGGCGGATGTACTGAGTGGGTCCTTCCAGACCTGGCTGAAGAGTTGATCGATCATGTCCGCACAGATGCGATTACCCGCCGGCGCCGGATGCACACCGCCATAAACTTTCCACGTCAACTTCTGGGCGCTGATGCGTTGAGCGACTTCTCGTGCCAGATGAATCGTCGTGACGCCGTAGTTGCGTGCGACGATTCCATGAGCGTTGATTGAGACGGGAACTTCGTTGTTCTGCAGCTTGGCCAGCATGCCTTCGTTCACGAAGTACGTGACCACAATGTCCATCTTCGGATTGTGCTTAAAGCACTGTCGCAGGATGCCTTCCATGCCGCGAATGGATTCCCGTCGCGCGTGCATCGCGTCCTGATCGTCGTTGACCGCGAACTCGATGAAGAACAGATCGACCGGTCCTTTCGACAGCACATCGCGCTGCAACCGGAAAGCCCCGGTCGTTGAGCAAGTCGAAGCGATACCAGCGTCCGTGAACGTGAACTTCGTTTCCGGAAATCGCTTCTGCAGATCCTTGCAGACCATGGGTCGATAGCCATCCATCTCCGTGATGGATCCGCCGATGAAGGCCACATGACCCTTGCGCTCGCGTTCGAAGCGAATGCGGGAGTTCTCGAACGTCTCGCGAGTCTCGATGTTCTCGGACGCCGCCGGTTCCGCAGCCAGTGCCATCGAAACCATCATCAGCCAACAGAGGACGGCACTGAATCGAAGCATGTTCTTCCTTCACAACAGGAACGCTCAGTAGAGGTGAATCGACATCAGCCGTCACGATCGCAGATTCGAAACGACATTCGCGTACTGTGAGCCAATCTGGTCCGCTCGGCGAGTTACTGCGCGAGTTTCTTCAAAACCAGTTGTGCTCGACTGCGAACCCGCGCGCTGCGGTCGTTGACGGCGAGATCGGCGACTTGATTACGAACTTCAACGGATTTCGTTTCGGAGAGTCCACACACTGCGGCTTCTCGCACTTCCGGGCTTTCATCGCGCAACGCGTCCATAAGACTGGCGACCAGTCGCGGGTCCGAGGAGTCGCGCAGCTTCAAGACGAGCATCGAACGCAGCGGGCGATGTGGATCCTTCATCGCTCGAGCCAGCGGTTCCACGCGACGCGGGTCGCGGGAATCAGCCAGCACATCAATCGCGGCCATGCGAATTTCCGCGTTCGGCGAGGAAGACCACTCCAGCAACAGGTCCACCGTGGGTTCATCCAGCACGTACCCCAGATGAAGAACGGCCCGCGCAGTGGTCCAGAGATTGACCGTCAGATCGACGCCCTGAGCTGCCGTTTCCTTCCGCCGCTGAATGAACTGCAGGAGCGACTGACGGATCATCGCCGAAGTGCCGGGTGGCGATGATCGCGGTCGCTGCATGCGGAGAGCTTCAGCCTCCAGCAGCCGCAGTTGATCGATGACGTCCAAACGCTCAAATGTCGTGTCGCTCGCCAGGACCTGACGCAGTTCATCGATGCCTCGCTGATCCCCCAGCCAGGCAAGGCACGCGACGATCACCGTACGCTCAGGCTTGCGGTTGCCAACTTTTCTCAAGGCGTCAGCGATCGCATCGCCGCCAGCGGGATGTCCAATGAGGGCCAAGGACCAGCAGCAGGTGCGCAGGACCTCAGCCGACGATTCATGCTTCATCGCGTTGGACAAGGCCTGCGCTGCAGGCAGCCCGGTCAGATGACGCATGCCGCGAATCGCACTCAGGCGTAGTTCAACGACTTCGTGTGTGAGTACTGGAGCGACCAACTCCAGTGCCCGCGGATGCTTCAAGCTGGCGACGGCCGCGATGGCTTCCGAATGCACCTTCAGCGAATGATGGCGCAGCAGTGATTCCGCGACGTCTGCACAGGCCTCATCCCCCAAAACTCCCAGGGTGTGCATGGCAAATGCCACCAGTCGGTCATCGTCTGGTTTTGAGTTAAGTATACTCAGTAGTTCCGGCACGAGGATTCGCAGTTTGCTGTGCGACTGCGGATCCATCGCACATGCCAGACTCACCACGTTCAGCAGTTGCTTTTGCTGCTTCGGCGACGATGGCTTGAGAATTCTAGCTGCCAGACTCGCGAGTTCCGCCCAATCCATTGGCTGCAAGGCTTCCGATTTCACCAGCAGTTGCAGAAGAGTGGATGTCGCTACCGCATGGTGAGCCTCAACGACTTCTTCCGCAGCCAGCCATTGATGAAGAACTGGCCAGACGGCCGCCGGACTGGCTTGAGCCAAACCCAGCACCGCGGGGTTGTCCTGCCAGAACTGCGGCTCATCGACCGAGTAAGTGAGCGATGCTTTGAGCAGAACCTGCAACGCGAGCGGATTGCACGTGCGTCCGAGCGCACGACACAAATCCTTCTCGTAGCTCTGCATCAAAGTTCGGCCGACGTTCGGGAACTCGCGTGCATGCAGGTACGCTTCAAGCAGCGGTTCCACTGAGTTCTCATCGGTCAGTTCGACCACGGCGCGTGCGATGGAGATGGCTAGGGCTCGCTCTGAGTCGGTTGCCGGATACTGATGCGGCAACATCGCCAGAAACGCGGGCACGCTGTCTGTATCCTTGAGGTGCGTGAGCACATTAACGATGCAGGCTCGACGTTCGGGA
>CAYLTY010000236.1:0-13218 GCA_964386705.1 uncultured Planctomycetaceae bacterium | reverse complement strand
ACGGCTACCGAAAATCGACGACTCCATCGGCCTTGTGAGACATGCGGGCTAGCGGCGGGTGATTGGTGCGGTGAGGACGTCCAGAGCGGACAATTACAGAATCGGCGGTTAGCGTGTTGCCGCTCAGAGCACAGAATCTTCCTGCGGTGCGTGTTGCGACTCGGGATTGATGAGCTTGCAATCAAGTCAGCGCAACAAAAAGTCGGTCCTGTTTCTGCCGTTGAAGCGACAGAAACAGGACCGACAGGGAAACGTTACGAAAGTCAGGTTGGTCGAACTATTTCACTTCGATGCCGGCTTTCGTCATCTGGTCCTTCACGTCGACACCCTTCGCGCTCATGGCTTTGGCCATCGCCACGGCGGTGGTCGTCGCGTCGTCCTTCAGCTCGGGCACCTGCCGGGCCTTGATGACAACCTTCAACGTCTCGGGATTCGCGTGCAGCTTGCAGACGTCCAATACCAACTTCTGCTCGGCGGCTTGCGTTGAGAGGTCAAACGCTGTCTGAGCCATCTCGGCGCGTTGCTTGTCGGGCATGGCGAACTTACGGACCAGACCGATGTAACCTCGCAAGCTGCGAACTCGATACTGAGCAGGTCCGGTCTTGGCGAGGTCGATCAGGACCGGCGCCGCGTCCACGTTGTTCCACTTGCCGAGCACGCGGCTGGAAGCATCCTGCTGCACGGGATCGTTGCTCTTCGCCGACGAGCCCAGCGTCTTCAACGCCTTCGCGCCACCGACGTCAGCAATGATTTCCAGCAGCGTGACCTTGGTGGCGGCGGGAGCTTTCTCCATCGCCGCGGCCAGTTCGGTCACGCAGGCATCCTGATCGGGCATGCGGACGCTGGCAGACTTCAGCGCCTGCTGAGCAGTCGCTCCATCCTCTTCCGATTTGGCAGCCATCACCTGCGAAATCAGGATCGAGAGCCCCTTCAGGTCAACGGTCTCACCGAGCGCCACCAGCGCGGCACTGCGAACGCCCTTGTCCGAACTGTCGAGCGCCTTCAACAAGGCGGGCGTCGCCGAGATGCGTCGCTGCCCGACGAGTTCGATGAGCATCTGATAGCTCTTGCCCTGAGCTTTTGGCAGCAGCGCCGCGATCTGGGCGTTGATCTTCTCACCAGACAGATCGGCCAACGTCGCTTTCGCGGCCTGAGACAGTTCCGCATCATCATCGACAGCCGCGTCGAACAGAGTTTGCAGGCAGGTTTCGTTACCGATGCGTGCCAGCGCGCCGACGGCGGAGATCCGAACTTCCTTCGCTCCACTGCCAGCCGCCTTCAGGACAACCGCCAGATCCACCGTCTCCGGACGATCAGCCATCGCTTGAATGATGAGTGCCGCTCGTTGCGGAATCGTCTTGCTCAGCTCGGCGGCCAACGCTTTGTCGACCTCCTTGCCGGGGAACTCACGAGCCGTGCCGAGTGCCAGTTGAAACATCTTGCGGTCGGTCGATGCGAGCTGCTCAACAAGCAGCGGCAAGCCTTCCTCGCCGCGAGCCAGGATTGCTCCGCGAGTGGCTTCAATGAATCGTTGCTTCGGCACTTCGGCCTTGCGGACGTCGTCGTACAGAGCGATCGCTTCTTTGGTTTTTCCGCCAGCGTTCAGACGCTCGGCACACAAGACGCAACCTTCCGCGACGGCCGAACGGACATTGTCCGGAGCGGCTGTCAACGCGGCTCGCAGAGCCTTTTCGGCATCGGCGTTGCCAACGCGGCCGAGAGCCACGGCCGCTGCCGAGGCGACGTCGGCATCTTTGTCCTGCAGTTTCGCGGTCAGCACATCCACCGCAGTCGCATCGCGGCGGACGCCAATCGAGTTGATCGTGCCAACCAGCAATTGGCCCTTGAGTGTTTCAGTCGCCTTTTTCAAAGCGTCAGCGGACTCGGCACCTGGAATGTTTTCCAAGGCGATGCGCGCCCACGAAGACAACTGCGGATCAGTCAGCAGCTTGGCGATGTCTTCAACGGCGGCGCTGCTGCCATCGACGGCGAGTCGTTTGCAGGCGATGGCCTTATCAGCCGACGGCGCTTCGGAACGCAGAACGGCAATGAGTTCTTTTTCTTTGTCCGCAGACAGCTTCTGTGCCTGAGCGGACGACGCAACGCTTGCCAGCAGCAGAGCGGCAATCAAAGCAGAGCGCGTAAAGGGACGCGTGAGACGCATAATTACGGTCCTGTGTTTGAGGACGATGAGGTTTGAAGTAAGACGAAAGTGACCGGCGTAAGACAGCCAGAAATGGGACAGGTGGGACTCATGCGATTTGTGGAACCAATGCCGGACGATGCAGTTTCATTCGTCCCATCGGTCCCAGCAGTCCCATGACATCCAGCGTGGAGGCAACCAGTGCCTACAAGCGCCACGGCTCGCGCAGCGCCTCCGATCGCAGCCGATTGGCCTGATCGTCATCAACGAACATGTGCGTCTGGTTGTCGAACTTCACTTGCCGACCCAGGAACAGCGCCACGTTCGCGGCATGGCAGGCGATGTGCGCGTTGCACGCCGCTTGAGCATTACCCTTCGGCTGGCTGCGCGTCTTCACACAGTCCAGGAAGTCGCGCACATGGAACGTCGCGGGGTAGCCACCGATCTCGGCAACCGTCCGGCCTGCCAGCAGCGTCGGGCTGCTCAGCACCATCTTGCCGCTGTCACCGGCTTCGACCCATCCCGTCTCACCTTCAAACCGCACTGGGCATGAGCCCAGCGGAATCCAACCTTTTTCGCGGAAGATCAACTCGCAACCGTTCTCGTAGCGAGCGACCAGCTCACCATCCTTCGGAGCGTTGTACTCAACTGGAGGCGGGCAATCGTTGACGGCCCACTGACACAGATCGACGCAGTGCGAGCCCCATTCCAGCACGCCGCCGCCGACCAGTCCGCCGCCCTTTTCGAAGTTGAAACCATCGAGCAGCTTCGGATTGAAGGGTCGCCAGGCTGCCGGGCCCAGGTACATGTTCCAGTCGACGACGGCCGGATCGGGATCGGGTTGAGCAGGCAGCCAGCCGCTCATCATGGCCTGCATGCCAGCCGGATGCGCGTAAACCTTCTTGAGCTTGCCGAGCTTGCCGGTGCGAGCCAGTTCGCAGGCAAACGCGAAGTGCGGCAGGTTGCGGCGTTGTGTTCCCGCCTGGAACACTCGAGCCGTGCGGCGCATCGTGTCGGCGAGAATCAGGCTCTGTTCAATGTTCTTCGTAACGGGCTTTTCGCAGTAGATGTCCTTACCGGCTTTGGCCGCGTTCATGGCCATCGTCGCGTGCCAGTTCGGGCCGGTCGCGATCAGGACGGCGTCGATGTCCTGGCGGTCGAGCAGTTCGCGGAAGTCGCGATAGGTCGCACAGGCGACGTTGCCGTACTTGGTGTCGGCGATGCGTTTCACTGTCGTGCGACGAGCTTCCTTCACGTCGCAGACAGCGGCAAACTGCACATCCTTTTGTTCGAGGAAGCAGCCGAGGTCATAGGCACCTCGATTGCCAATACCAATGCCACCCACGACGACTCGCTCGCTCGGCGGCACAGAGTCATCCAGTCCCAAAGCGGAACTTGGAATAATGGTCGGAGCTGCGAAGGCAGCCGCCGCGGCAGACGATGCGGTTTTCAAAAACCGACGTCGAGAAACTTGCGCTTCCTGATTCGACATGAGTGCTCTCCGAATCGAATTGACCGACGAACCACCAACGCATCAACACATGCAAAGATGCCACGGGTTCTGTGCAGACCATATCCCCGCCACGGTCCGCATTCCACGCACTCGGCAGGCGGGGGAGAGCTCAGAGCAGCCGCAAGCGCTGCAGTTACTTCGCCGGTTCGGCGTTCCAGACTTTGATGTCCTCGAACCAGCCGCTCTTCCCGGCGACTCCTAGTTCGATCTTGGACTTCGTCGGATGGCCAATCCCGGGCGACTTGAAGTACGCCGCGGCAGCACCATCAATCGTCACACGCATTTCTTCGCCCACGGTCTCGACTCCGATCGTGTAGGTCTTGCCCTGCTCGAGCTTCGCTGGATACCGCACGGTATGCGCCGCGACGATCTGCCTGATCTCGGCCTGGTTCTTCTCGGGATCTTTCCTCAGCTCAACCACCTTGTTGTTCTGAGTGCCCTCGCGCTCATCCAGGATCGTCACGCGGTCCAGATAGATTTGAGCGCGGCAGAGATGGCCATAGTGGGCACCCTTGTATTGGCGATCATCGAACTCGATATCGATCATTGTCGCGCCGTCAAAGCGAATCTTCGCTTCAATAACGCTGTCCTTCGTCGGAACTTCCAGACCATACACCGCAGCGTGAGCCCGGATCTCCGGCTTGCCATTCGCAGCCGGGATGGTCTTGTCACGCGTCTGAGTTCCCTTCAACGCACCGTTCTCAAAGGCGAAGGTATCAACAACCCGATGCCAGCGCTTATCACGCTCGGTGCCTTTGAAATCGTCAGAAAAGAGCAGTTCTTTCTTCGCGGCAATCGGCTGCTGCGGAATCGGAGGTAACTTCGACGGCTCAGCCGCCCGCGCCTGAGGCATGGAACCAATCAACAGCACCGCCAGCACACTGGAGAGGAACAGCTTCATGAGACGTCCTTATGAATTGAGCGTCGAATATTCAGCGGGTTAGCGGACGCGTCAGCGACTCAATCTCGATTGATAAAGATCACAACAAACAGCAGCGCTCGGCCTACTAGCGAATTCGGTCACTCCCCTCGCCCCGCTTGCGAGGAGAGGGGCCGGGGGTGAGGGGCGATTGCGGCCACTCGCCGCAGAAGCACACTGACGAATCCCCATGATACACTGGTCAGTACCGCGACCGTGAGGGAGCGGCCAATGCTGAGCGTTGAGGAGTTGCTCCCTCACGGTCGCGGTACTGCTACTCTACGCGCTTTCCAGGCCTTTCCTGCTCTCCGCGAACTCTGCGCCTCTGCGGGAAATCCTTGTTGTTGAAACTGTCTCGCCGGAGACACTCCGGCATGAGCACCTCAATCGTCAACGCACAGACCTTCCTCCGAAGGAGCCACCATGAAGCCGATTCTTGCTCTGCTGGTCATGACCGTCTTGCTCCAATACCCGTTGGCCGCCGTCGCTGAAGACAAGGCAGGCTCAAAACCAGATCCAGCCGTCAAGGACGCCGCGCCGCAAAAGACCGTCAAGAAGAGCGAGCCCAATCCGGTGCTGGCTCCCATTCAGGACGTGCCGGGTCTGCCGCGAGTTCTACTGATCGGCGATTCGATCTCGATGGGCTACACGCTGCCCGTTCGCAAGCTGTTGGAAGGCAAGGCCAACGTACACCGCATCCCCGTCAACGGCGGCCCGACGAAGAACGGCGTCGCCAACATCGACAAGTGGCTGGGCAACGGCAAGTGGGACGTGATCCACTTCAACTGGGGTATTCACGACTTGAAGTACATGCCTGACACCAAGAGACAGGTCGAGCCGGAAGACTACGAGAAGAACCTGCGAACTCTCGTCACCAAACTGAAGGGTACCGGAGCCAAATTGATCTGGGCTTCAACCACACCCATCCCCGACGGCGACCTGAACCCGCCTCGACGTTTCGGCCAGGTCAAAGAATACAACGACATCGCCGCGAAGGTGATGTCCGACAACGGAGTCCGCACGAACGACCTCAACGCCCACATCACCCCCGAGTTCGACCGCCTCCACACCCCCAAAGACCTCCACTACACCCGCGAAGGCTCCGAGTTCCTCGCGAAGAAAGTAGCCGCTGAGATCGAGAACACTTTGGCTAGCCCAGCGGCCAAACCTTGATGAGGTGTGCTGAAGCGTCTTCCGGGAATTCAGTCATCTCGGCTCCAGTCTTCGATGACCAGTCCCGGGATAGATTGGAAATCTCGTACGTTGCGCGTTACGAGCGTCCCGCCGAACTCCAGCACAGTCGTAGCGATTCTGAGATCCATGGTTCGGACAGGAATCTTGGCGGATCGCAAAGCGTCGAAGCGGTCAATGCACGCTTCGTCGAAGGGCAAGACTGTAAGACGAGCTAGCGATTCAACGCAGCGTGCCAGTTGTGAATAGGCTCTCGCGAGTTTGTCTTTCGTCTTCGCCTGCCTCACAACGGCATACCAGCCGCTCAATTGCTCCTCGACCGAAATCACGCAGATCGCAAGCTCATGCGGATCGTGGCTCGACACACGCTTCGCAACAGCCTCGTGGCCGCGCTGATTTAGAGTGAGCATATCGGTATCAAGGACGAACAGGCTCATGGACGATTGGCCTCATCGTCTTGTTCTCGACGATAGGCTTCCATAGCCTCCTGCCACTCATCCGTCAGCTCATCGTCCGGTAGAGTTCCCTGCATCTGAACCCAAGGATTCTCTGAAGCGGGAGTCCTCATGAGAGACTGCATTTCAGTCAGTGCTTGCTCCACCCGCACCAATCTTTGTTCAAGTTCTGCGAGTTTTGTCATGATCCCTTCACCTAAGTAACACTACCACTTACGGATACGTTGCACGCATATCTTCATCATACTCCATCTTCACTCAGCATATGAAGCACTTCCCCTTGCTCAATTTCGTTAGCGATCGTCGCTCGATTGAACCTGAGAATGGATTGGGTCATCCGTTCTTTGAAGGTCGGGTCCACCTCTGCCAAGCGAAAGATATCAACGAGTAGATTGAGGCTATCCTCGAACAACGTATGAGCTGAATACACTGCGATGGCGAAGCCGCAGGTCAGTGCAGATTCCGATAAGCCCTGGATACCACCCATTCCTGCATGCACGTGGTGGCTAAGGTAGGAAAATCGACTTCTGTAGAACTCTTCGTACTTGATTCCTGCGCGAGATGCCCGAGTAGCAATGTCGAGGCCAGACCAGTGGTCGGGCCAACAGGGACGCCCCTTTGAGTCTGAACCCCAATGAGTTCGCACCAAAGTCTCAACCCTCTGGCTTCTCGCTGAATCAGACACATATCGAATCGCGTCCGCGTGGGAGGCACGATCTACCATCGGCGAATCGTCGAGAAATGCTACGAGCTGCTGGGTCTTTCGGAAGCGTGATGCTTCCGCGAAAGACCAAAATTTCGATGCGAGCGATTGATCTTTCGATAACAAGTGCAAGTCGAGGCATAGTTCGAACCCGGTGCGAGTGACCGCGTTAGTGATCTGAAAGTGGCACGGTTCGTCCAACACGCAAATTCCAACAATGAGCTGTTTCATTCGAAAGAATGTGCCCGCCGTTGCTTTCTCCCATGGTGTTTTCTGGAGCACTCCAGAGAGTAAAGGGCAAACTACAGCGTCTGCGGCAGCATGCAAGCTGCGCAATCCACGAACGATCTCTATCGCGGATTCATGCCAGTTTGGCTCTCGCAATTCGATGCTGTAGTTTTTCACGATAGCGCACCAATTATTTGCAGACTTACCCTTCGCCCGAGGTCATTCACGCTCTCGTTGTTACCCTCTAGAACGGCATGCCGCGGAGTCCAGTCTCCGTTTCACCGAATGAACCAAACTCCGCAGCTAAGTTCTAACTTGATCACTCGTCGGTGACGCAGCCTTCGCTGGCGCTCTTTACGTTTTTGATGTACTTGTAGAGCGTGCCTCGGGTGAATTTATACGGTGGGGCTTTGAAGGCGGCTTTGCGGGCGGCGAGTTCGGCGTCGGAGAGGGCGACGTCGATGCGGTTTTTCTCGGCGTCCACGGTGATCTTGTCGCCGTTGCGGACGAGGGCGATGGGGCCGCCTTCCTGGGCTTCGGGGGTCACGTGGCCGACGATGAAACCGTGCGAGCCGCCGCTGAAACGGCCGTCGGTGATGAGGGCCACGTCGTTACCCAGTCCGGCACCCATGATCGCGGAGGTGGGCGTGAGCATTTCCGGCATGCCGGGTCCGCCCTTGGGGCCTTCATACCGGATAATAATCACATCACCCTTTTGAATTTCTTTATTTTCCAAGCCGCGCAGCATCAGCTCTTCCGAGTCGTAGCAGCGAGCTGGTCCGGTAAAGACGAGGCCTTCTTTGCCGGTGATCTTGGCGACGGCGCCGTCCGGGCAGAAATTGCCGCGCATGATGCGAATATGGCCGGACTCTTTGATCGGCGTTTCCAGCGGCATGATGATTCGTTGGCCTTCGGCCAGACCGTTCAACGATGACAGATTCTCGGCCATCGTCTTGCCGGTGACGGTCATGCAACTGCCGTCGATGAGCCCCTTCTCAAGCAGATATTTCAGTACGGCGGGAATGCCACCGATATAATGCAAATCTTCCATTACGTACTTGCCCGACGGCTTCAGGTCGGCGAGGTACGGAATGCGATCGCTCACGGACTGGAAATCGTCAATTGTCAGTTCCACTCCGACGGCGCGAGCCATCGCGATCAGGTGCAGGACCGCATTGGTTGATCCGCCGGTCACCATGATCAGGACCATCGCGTTTTCGAACGCGGCGCGGGTCATGATATCGCGCGGCTTGAGGTCCAGTTCCAGCAGTTTCAGGATCGCCTTACCGGCTTCCATGCACTCGCCCAGTTTGAGCGGGTCTTCAGCGGGGATCGACGAGCTATACGGCAGCGACATGCCCATCGCTTCAATCGCCGATGCCATTGTGTTCGCGGTATACATGCCACCGCAGGCACCTTGGCCGGGACACGAATTGCGGACGATCGCCTGGCGTTCTTCGTCAGTGACCGTGCCCGCCAGATACTGCCCGTAAGATTGGAAGGCCGAGACGATGTCGAGCTTCGGGTGGAAGCTGGTGCAACCGGCGCGGATGGTGCCGCCGTAGATCATCAGGGCGGGCCGATTGACTCGGGCCATGGCCATGATGCAGCCCGGCATGTTCTTGTCGCAGCCGGGGATGGTGATCAGACCGTCGTACCACTGAGCGCCCATGACGGTCTCAATGGAGTCCGCGATCAGGTCGCGTGACTGCAGCGAGAACGACATGCCGTCCGTGCCCATCGAGATACCATCGCTCACGCCGATGGTGTTGAACCGCATGCCGACCAGCCCGGTTGCTTTGACGCCCTCTTTGACCTTGCTGCCCAGTTCGTTCAAGTGCATGTTGCAGGGATTGCCGTCGTACCACACGCTCGCAATACCGACCTGAGCCTTGTTCATGTCCTCTTCGGTCATGCCCGTGGCGTAAAGCATTGCCTGCGAAGCACCTTGCGAACGGGGCTGGGTAATGTGAGCACTGGTCTTGTTGAGCTGAGTCATGATGTCCTGGGTTGGAAGATTGGAGGGTCGAGGTTGGAACGAACCATTCACGCCGCCTGGGCAGTACAGACCGGCGAATAATTTAAGGGTTCAGGCTGCCAACGTCACTCGGCACCGGGTTTGGGCAGATTTTCTGCACAGTGCGAGGGAAATCATGCCGCCGCGCGGCGACGCTCGGAGCGGGTTGAATCGCAGAGATGTTCCGTCTCGGAGAGACTGAACTACAGCCGGAGCACTCCCAGAACTCACTTACGGGTGGGCGCGGCGGGCTTCTTTTGCTTAGCGAGGCGTTTGGTGTATTCCTCGACGGCCTTGTTGTACTCGACGGGCACGGGGGCTCGGCGGTCGCTGAAGTCGCTGGTGGAACGCTTCGTGGTGTTGCTGTCCTGACGCTTCTCGCCCTTCGCGTTCAGATCGAGGGACTTCAGCATCTCTTCGAACTGACGACGACGGACCTGTTCGGCGGGAGTGTCGTCCTTCCCGGACTTCATCTGCTTGTCGAGCCGATCGACGAAACGCTGCATGTCTTCCTTCGTCCAGCCGAGTTCCTTCAGGAATTCGTCATCAACTTCGCCGCGTTCGAGGTCCTTCTTCAACCGATCGAGTACGAGGTTGGTGGCCTTGAGCTTGTCTTCCAGGTTGGCAGGTTCAGCATCGTCGGCAGCGTTGCCGGCGCCTTCACCGGGCTGGTTGCGGTTCTGGGAGTCCAGAGGATCAGCCTCGCCGCCTTCGCGTTTGGTACCTTGAGGCAAATTCTTGCGCGGCCCTTCCTGGGACTGCTTGCCGGGTTTACCGGATGCATTCTCTGAGGGCTTACCGCCGTCAGACTTCGCGCCGTCTTTCTCAGACCCACTCTGCTGGGAGCCTTCTGGCTTCCCACCGTCCTGCTTCGAGCCCTCCTGTTTTCCGCCTTCTTGCTTGGAACCTTCTTGTTTCCCGCCATCGGGCTTGGAGCCGTCCTGCTTGCCGCCGTCTTGCTTGCCGCCGTCTTGCTTGGATCCGTCGGACTTACTTCCGTCTTGCTTCGATCCCTCCTGCTTGGAGCCATCAGACTTCGACCCATCGGATTTTGAGCCGTCTTGTTTTGAACCGTCGCTCTTGGATCCATCTTGCTTGGAACCATCAGACTTCGAGCCGTCCGACTTGGACGCGTCTTGCTTCGATCCATCGGATTTGGACCCGTCTGACTTTGACCCGTCCTGTTTTGAACCATCGGACTTCGAGCCATCAGTTTTCGAGCCGTCCTGCTTAGACCCGTCGCTTTTGGAACCATCCGGCTTCGAGCTGTCAGACTTGCTGCCATCCGACTTGGCCCCGTCCTGTTTCGATCCGTCCGACTTAGACTTCTCGGGCTTGGAGCCATCGGGTTTCGTGCCTTCTGGCTTGGACCCTTCGGACTTTGAGCCATCTTGCTTGGCACCATCCGGCTTGTTGCCGTCTTGCTTCGACCCGTCTGCGTTCTGGCCTTCGGGCTTGGTCCCTTCTTGCTTGCCGCCATCCGGTTTAGTTCCCTCAGGCTTAGTGCCTTCCGGCTTTGAGCCATCAGGTTTCGTGCCCTCTGGTTTCGCACTGTCAGGCTTGGTGCCGTCCGGCTTCATACCGTCTGGTTTGGTCCCTTCAGGCTTCGTCCCTTCGGGTTTCGATCCGTCCGAGTTCATGCCATCAGGCTTAGTACCTTCCGGCTTGCCGCCCTCAGGTTTTGTTCCGTCCGGTTTCGAACCATCGGGTTTAGTACCGTCCTGCTTATCACCGTTCGGTTTGGTGGTATCAGGCTTGGTACCATCATTCGCCATGGGGTCTTTGGATTGTTCACCAGACGCGCCGTCCTGCTTGTTCTTGTCGCGCTGACGCTCAAGGGCTCTGCGCAGCACCTCGTCATCATCGCGACCACTCTTGTCGAGCGGCTTTTCGCTTTTCTTGTCGCCGTTGTTGCCAGTCTTCCCGGCATCCTGATTTTTGTTGTCGTTGCCCTTATCAGTCGGTGACGGCTTTTCGCCGGTCTTGCCGCCGTCGTTCTTCGAGTCAGCGTTCTTGTTGTCGCCCTTGTTCCCGTCCTGACCATCGTCGTTGTTTTTGTTCGCGTCGTTCTTCTTGTCGTCGCGCGGCGGCTTGTCAGCGTCGGGTGTCTGATTCTCGTTCTGATTCTGGTTGTTCGCGTTGTCCGAGGGATTCTCGTTCTGTGCACCGTTCTCGTTGGGCTGAGGCTGCTGCGGTTGATCTCCGTTTTGAGCATCACGCTGCTGTTGCTGCTCGAACTTGATCTTCTCTTTGTCCTGCTCGTTCTGCTTCTTGGCGTCCTCTTCGGGAATGCGATCCTTAATGGTGATTTTCCGGCGCGGCGAGTCCTTGTAGTTCGGTGTGGGCTCTTTGTTGTCGCGCACCACGAACCAGTAAGTGAGCACGTCATCGACCTTCAGATCCAGGTTGCCGAGGCGCCAGTCATGCTGCACTTCGGTTTCCGGACTGTCACCGCGATACAGGTCATTCTTGTCGAACGGCTGACCCGCACGCTGGATGTGCATCTCAACAACGCTGAGTGAGAAATCTTGATCGCGGGCCTTCAGCACAATCGGGATGATGGCGTTCGCGGGAACTTCCAGATCGCCTTTCGGCGCGACGATTTCAATTTCTGGAGGCAGGTCGGGCTTCAGAGTGATGGAGTGCACGCTGGGCGCCGGATCGACCTGCCCGGCCTTCGTCTTCACCTGAATGCGATAGAACTTCGGGTACGTGCCGTCCGACCGGAACTTGGCCGCCCAGCGAGCCGACAGTTGCGTGCCTTCCTTGACGTCCATCCGCTGCTCTTCGCCCTTGGACGTGAACTTCTCGGTGTCCGAGAACTGCAGCACGGCCGATTCGATCGGCATGTTGGTTGTTGCGCGGAATGTGACCTGAGTGCCCTCATAGGTTTCCACGTTCGGCCCCGGGCTGCTCTCCTTCGAACGCTTCATGTATTTCGGGAATTGATACTCCAATTCCGTGATCGTGGCCGACGGCGGTTGAATGACCGTCACGCGATAGGTTTCCGAGCGGGCATCGCCGGCGCGCACGTAGTATTCAATGCTCTGCAGCAGCCCATCGCCGTTCTCGCCGAGGATCAGCCCGCGATACCGCTTCAAGCCCTCTTCGGAAGCTCGCAGTTCGACGACCTGATCTACCTGGCGCTGGTCGTCTGAAGTGAAGAACAGGTCGACGCGGTCGGGTTCGTCGCCGGCCAGTTCCACCATGACTTCGAGCTGAGTTCTGGCCATCACCTCGGTGGTGCCCGGCTCCACCTTGAGGATCTGAGTCTGCGTGGCGACCTGCACGTCCGAGGCTGGCATCAAAGCACGCCAGATCGACGGGCCGACCTTCTTGGGCGAGAAGACGGCGTAGCCACAGAACACTGTGACGACCGCCAGCATGGCGTACAGCCAGTACAGCAGCGGGCGGCGATCAACTGCTTCGTCAACGTCTGCGTGTGACAGCGCGACAGCGGCTCGCTTCTCAATGGAACGCAGGATCAGCGGCGAAACTTCGCGGCCGGCAGACTTGAGATCGACCCAGTTCAACAGGTTGCTGTGAAGTTCGGGTGAGTGACCTTCCAGCGTGCGTGCCGCGTAAAGCCGGTTCACCTGACGGATGGCCGGGAGCACAATTTTCAAGGTCAGCCAGCCGAACGTGGCCAACGTGAGCAAGCTGAGCAGACCAATGCGGGACGCCGGGCCGAAACCGTCGGTGATCAGCCAGTGGTCGCAGACGACGAAGACCAGCAGGTAACCCAGCACGAAAACGACGGCTCCGCAGATGGCCGTTGCGATGTCGACCGTCTTGATGCCCTGCCGCGTCTTCTGCAGTTGGAAATCGATGAACTCATCGAGTTCAGCATATTGCGTTGTGGAACTCACGTTGGTCGTCCTGAGGGAAGTTTTCAGGCTGTGGACTGACGGCTACTGAGTATGGATGTGAAGGATCAGAGGAATCTATGCGTTGTAGCTGTTATTTACGACTGAGCGAGCGGCGGGAATAGCCGTTTCTCGACGGCCCACCTGCATATTTATTATTTAAGACTCGTTGTTTTCTCTGCG
>CAYLTY010000235.1:5361-13313 GCA_964386705.1 uncultured Planctomycetaceae bacterium | reverse complement strand
GGTAATTATACTTATTGTAGGGATGATTAAGCCCAAATGGGTGCTCATGTGGGTCGATAAGCCAACTCGTTTTCCGATTGCCGCTCTTGCTGTTGTGGTATTTATGATAGGCATGGTGCTATTTGGCGAAGGCAATCAGCGTAAAAAAGAGGAATTGGCTAAACAAGTGGCCGAACAAGCGGCGGCACCCAAAACATCGGATGTGCCAGTCACAGCAAAATAACGTCAGAATGATGCGTTGAAATTCCTTGAGGTTGAAATCAACCCGCCGCATCTCGCTGACCAGAAAGTCCATCAGTTCCGGGTTCGTCGGCTTGGTGTCGTCCCGCAAATCGTCTTCAGGTTCAAAGAGGCCAACACCCAGCATGCGCTTCCAGAGACGATTCGCAATCGTCATGGCGAAGCGCGGGTTGTTCTTGTCAGTGACCCAGTCAGCGAAGATTTCGCGACGGTCCTTGGGATCGATCTTGGTCGGCGCTGCCGCTCCGAAGATCACCGCGGGAGTGACCAGATCGCCAGCTTTGGCGTTTGAGTACTGGTAATGCTCGGGATACTTCAACTGCTTCTTGCCGTTGTCCCAGATGCCGGGGCGGTTCAGTCGCAGTATGTTGCGAGCCTGCCGGTTCTCCTGCGTATTGGGGCCGAACAGCTTGTCGATGTCTTTCTCATTGGTCTTGGTCAACAGCTTCTGTTCGGCGCGATACTCCACTCCACCAGTGAACGCCGCGAGTTGATAGAACTCCTTCTGAGTCCAGCGATCGAACGGATGGTCGTGGCATTGAGCGCAACCGATGCGCGTACCCAGGAAGATTCGCACGGTGTTGTTGAGGTTGTCCAGTGGCATGCCCTGATCTCGCAGGACATAGCCCACGGCCGGTGTCTCGAAGATGCGACCATCGGCGGTCAGCATCTCATAGACCATTTCGTCGAAGGCGACGTTCTCACGCAGGCACTCTTTGACCCAGTCACCGTACGGTCGCACGTAATTGTTATTGTTCGCGCGATCGACCAGCCGCAGGATGTCCGCCCAGTAATTGAAGAAGTGACTGGCGTAGCCGGGGCGGTTGAGCAGTTGGTCGACCAGCAGAGCTCGCTTGCTCTCACCGCGAATGGCCAGAAAGGACGCGGCCTGCTTCGCCGTGGGGATGGTGCCGGTCACATCCAGATAGACGCGGCGGACGAACTCAGAATCCGATGACAGATCATTCGGCTTCTGGTTGGCGGATTTCAAAGATCCTTCGACCAGGCGGTCGATCTTCTCTGCGGACCGCAGGGCAGTTTCACGCAGCGCCGGGTCGACTTTGGCGACCTCAATGAATTCGGTCTTGGCAGCTTGAGTCGGGAGGTTTGTCTTGGCCGGTTGGGGTTTGCCGCCCTTCTTGCCTTTGACCAGTGGCTTGCTGCTCTTCTGAGCCGCATCAGCATTGGAACCGGTCAGGCCGAACGCCGCGATTCCCGAGGCGAAGACAGCCAGCAGCAGGCACACCGACACCCATCGTTTCATCACTCAACTCCCTGATCGAACACGCCAACTGATTGCTCTGACGCGTGCCACACGACGTGTGTTTCGGTCGCCGTTCAGAACATCTGCAATGTCCGGTTTTGGCAGGGATGTTTCAAGCTCTCTTCGACTCCTTTGATGGCATCGGCTGAAATGTGGCGATTGTTTGTACCCGTAAAAAAACCAAGGACCGCCGTGAACTCCCGCTGTTCACGACGGCCTTGGCACCCCGTCTTGGTTTGAGTCGTTGCCGACTCAGGGTTATTCGAGCTCGATGCCGAGCAGTTCTTCTTCCTCTTCGAAGATGATGATTCGAGGAGTAACCATCAGCATCAGGCTTTCCGTTTCACGACCCACACCAGAGTTCTTGAACAGTCGGCTGATGTAGGGGATCTTGTTGAGGATCGGGACGCCGGTCATGTTGCGGCCTTCCTTCAGGCGTTTGATACCGCCCAGGAGCACCGTTCCACCGTCCGGCACGCTGACAGTCGTAGTGACGTTGATGGTTTCGATGATTGGCTGCTGCACGGTCGTCGCACCCACGGCACCACCTTGCTGGCCCTGCTGGCCTTGCTGGTTGCCTTGCTGCTGACCCTGAGCACCACCACCCACACCACCACCACCGAGACCACCACCACCGAAGCCACCACCACCGATGCCGCCGAAGCCCATCATCGGGTTGTTGGCATGGAGGTCCATTCCAGAGATACCTCGACCGAAGCGGCCAATCGGACGGTTCGTGGATGTCTTGGCCATCTGCATGGCGGGACCGCCACCGATACCACCCACACCGAAGAGTCCGCCACCGCCACCACCGAGTCCACCACCCTGGCCACCGAGTCCACCACCCTGGCCACCGAGACCGCCGCCGCCTTGCTGCTGCTGGCCACCGCCGGCACCGCCGACGCCACCCGTTGCAAAGCTGAAGGTCTGGATTTCGATCAGGTTGTTGAAGTTCGGCGAGATCGCCAGTCGGACGAAGCGTCGGTCAGCAGAGGCCACAGCCTGCACTGACAGCGTGATACCGTCGTTGATGACCGAGATCACCGGAGCGAAACCGACGGAGAACGCACCGACGGTAGGTTGCAGTGACGCCACGAACGGTCGTTGCGTCGAATCCGTGATGGTTGCCAGGTCACCGTTGAACATCGTGATCTTCGGGGCGAACAGCAAGTTGGCTCGTTCATCACCCTGAGCAGCCTGGATGAAGAAGAACGTTTCGATGTCGCTGAGGATCGCCATACCAACCTGGATACCGGCAGTCGCTTGAGGATTACCGAAGTCAGGCAGGCCGAGGTCGAAGGAGCCTTGTCGGAAGGCCACGTCCAGGTCCGGAGTGAAGGTTCCACTCTGGTTCGCCAGGCCGATCACCGTACCGTTACGACCCCAGTTATCACGTTCCGCCAGGTTACGGTTCGTTGGGAAGGTGAAGGTGTTACCCGCGGCACCTGCCTGAGCCTGACCCTGCTGGCCCTGCTGACCTTGTTGACCTTGCTGACCTTGCTGACCTTGTTGGCCTTGCTGCGTTGTTGCAGTCTGGGAACCGAACGGAGGCAGCGGAGTCAAACCACCGCCTTGACCTTGTTGACCACCACCACCGCCACCCGCACCACCAGTCGTGGAGTTGAACAGTGGGCCGCCAACGGTGTCCTGGAAGTCAAAGTCGAAGTCCACACCGATCTGTTCGAAGAATCGATCACTCACGTTGATCAATCGAACTTCAATCGTGATCTGCAGGTCCTGCAGACGTCGGAGCTGTTCCAGCAGATCCGCGATTTCCTGATGCACTTGCTGAGTTTGGCGGATGACCAGACTCAAGGTCGTTTCGTTGGTACGAATCTGACCCTGACCACCGAGTTCCTGCCATGAGCCAGGCTCAACCACCGATGTAATCAGGTCAACCAGCGTGTTGAACTCGTACTGTTGACGTTGGCCCTGACCACTGAGGTCTACATCCAGGCCATTTCCATTAGACATGCCCAAGGCGTTGCTGCCGCCAGCCGCGACCTGGAACTGACCGCTGTTGCGGGCGCCAGACACCGGCGAGACTGACATCTGACCGCCGAAGACATCCGAAGAGAACGGACCGCTTTGCTTGTTGGCCACGCCTCGCATGGAGACCACCAGGTCCGCCACCGGGTAGGCGGCGGCAACCAGTTTGCCTTGCTGACGGATGTGGCTGGTGATTTTCAGCACGTCGTCTTCGATGCTGTAGCCGAGGTGCAGATCTTTCAGCAGCAGATTCAGAGCACTCTTCACCATGATGTCGTCGAGGTCGATGGTCACCGGCGTATTCGTCGTGATGCCTTCTTCCTCAAGTCCGGCACGGTCCAGAGCCACGTTGATGCCCTGCGTCTTGCTGATGTACTTGATGATTTCCATCAGCGGAGCGTTGTCAAAGTGCAGCGAGATCTTCTTGCTGAGGCTTTCTTCAATCCGGCGTTCGTCGTCAGTCTTGGGACGAGCGTCAGCCTTGTAGTTCTTCAGCCGCTTCGAGCTCTTGTCTTTCCAGTCGGTAGAGAATTTGAATCCCTTACCATCAGCGTCAACTCGATCGTAAGCCATGGCTCGCTCAACTTCATTGAGAGCACCCCAGGTGGCTCCTTCTTTGACGTCCCTCAGCTTGTTGTTGCTGTCGTCGCGAGCCTGGAACTTCGATTTATAGTACATGTTGACAGCGACAGGATCTTCAGGATTCAGCTCATAAGCCTGTCGGGCAACGAGCTCGGCCTTGGCGTAGTCGTGAGCCTCGTTCAGCTGGTTGAATTCATCGACCAGCTGGGCGAGTTCCTTACGAACCTGGATCGCATGCGTATGCTCAGACTTGATCTTTGCTCTGACCTCAGCATTTTGACGTTCCAGTTCGATGATCGGGGCCTTCTGAGCCATCAATCCTTCGACTGAACCGCGGGTCTTTCGCAGTTGACCCATCAAGGGGGCCACACGCTGAGCGTCGAAGCCTGCGTTCTCAACTTCGGCCATGGCCTTGTCGAGCACGTCAATTGCTTCGTCAGGTCGCTTGTCCTTCAGTGTGTCCGCTCGCAGCATCGCGTTCAGCACTTCGCTGCGGAGACGGTCGAACTTGATCTGGTCACGTTGTTCGGCGACGTCGATCGGTCGAGCGTTGTCGAGCGGTCCGACTTCCGGCAACAGAGTTCCCGGTTCACCTTCAACCTGACCCGAGGTCAGTTGAATCTTGGCGCCACTCTTCCGCGGTGCCAGTTCACGCAGGTAGTGCTGCAACTGCTGAGCCTTGAAGCTATCCAGCTTCTGGCCAGACTGATGAGCCGCCAGGAAGGCCTGGTAAGCAGCCTGTTGGTTACCAGCCTTGAGCGCTGTCTGTCCCTGGCGGAACAGATCGTTCGCAGACACTCCGGACGGATGAACCGCACTGGTTGCGTCGTCGTTGCGGAAGGATGTTGCCATCGAGCGAGTGTTGCCGTTGAAAGGCAGCATCTCAGGTTCGCCACTCGCGTCGGCGACCATCTGGTTCTGCGGACCGTGCTGAGCCACCAGAGCCAGAACGGCTTCCGGTCGATCGTCAAAGGTGCCGAAGGTCAGTTCCATGTCGCGAACGTATTCAGCCTTGCGGCGGGCTTCGATCAGGCGTCCTTGTTCGAGATCCTGACGAGCCTGAGCCAGCAACTGACGAGCTTGTTCCCGCTGCGAATTCGCGGCTGGACTGCGTGGTTCATCATCAGCACCGGGAGCCGAGATCGGTTCCGGATCGCGACCAGCTACCTGGCTTTGAGGTGCGGGGTCTTCGCTCGCATCCGGCAATGTTGGGATCGTACGACCCTTGCGGTTGCCGGCGATCTTCTGATTCTCAACTTTCGCGATATCAGCCATCACCATTTGCGGCTGATCGGCGAAGAGATCGTAAGTTACGTCCAGTTGCTGGGCCTGCTCGGCCTTGGCCTTGGCTTCTTCGTACTTGCCCTGCTTGAGCAGGCTTCTCGCTTCGTTCAGCAAAGCTGCGGCCTGGCGAGACGTCGCTGAGGGAGTGCCCTTCGCCACTGCTGGCGTATCAGTGCCCTCGAAGGACGGACGCTTGGCGGCCGTCTTCTGCGGTGTGGGTGCTTCCATGTCCGGCATCAGGCGATCCGGCATCAGGTTCGTCTTCTGAGTGAGCGCCGCTCGCGGAGTCTCCTGATTCAGCGGGCTGCCTGAACCTGCCTGTCGGCCCGGTTGCTTGCGGCTGGCGATGCGTTCGATGTCCGCCAGCACGATCTCGGGACGTTCATCGAAGATATCGTAGGTCGTATTCAAACCCTGAGCTTGCTCGGCCATCTGGCGAGCGCGGTTGAGGTCACCGGCTGCAGCGGCCTGCTTGGCACCTGCCAGCAGCTTCTGAGCTTGAGCACGACGGTCGCTCTGATCGGACTGTGCATCGGTCGCTGGACCGAGGCCAGTCTTGGCCGCGTTCCTTGCCGCTGGTTGCGATTCGGTCGCCTTGGTCAAGGTGACCGAGTCTGCTCGACGGTCGATGTCTTTGAGCACCGTCTCGGGACGATCGTCAAAGATCCCGAAGCTTTGACCGAGCGATTGAGCTTTCAAGGCAGTGGCGCGAGCTTCGTCAAACTGTCCATCTCTGAGCAGTTGACGGGCTTCGGCAACCAGTTGCTTCGCATGTTGAGTCTCGCTGATCTGGCCGCGAGATTGCGGCTGAGCAACGTGCTCTTCGGCGGAGTCTGGAATCTCGACAACCTTCTTGGCGACTCGTTTAGCGGTAGCGACTTCATCATTGAACGAGGCTGCGAGCGCACCTTCCACGGCAGACCGGGTCGGTGTGGCAGACCTCACCGCAGCGGTTGCTCGCGAAGCCGCTGCATGTGCTGCTTCAGCGGCCTTGGCGGCCTCGACCTGAGCCAGTTGCTCGGCTTCTTCGGCAGCGCGACGCTGCTGTCGTTCAATTTGTGTCATCAGCTGTTGCGGGCGTTCATCGAAGACACCCCAGGCGACATCCATCTGGCTGGCCAGCACGGCCTTTTCATACGCCAGATCGAAATTGCCGTTCGCCAGTTCCTGCTTCGCAGCCGCCATCAGTGTGGAGGCAGACTTCTTCGCAGCCGCTGCTTGAGCGGCAATTTGTGGTGCTGGATTCGGCGCCTCAGGCTGCTTTGCGGCAGCGATTGGCTTCGAATTCGAGAACTGCGCCGCAGGCTCCGTCTTCTTGGGAGCAGGCAGCGTTGAAGTTCGAGTCGGTTGTGGTTGTTGCGCGACTGGACGCGGAGCAACTGGCCTGGCTGGCTCTTCGTCATCGAAGTTCAATGGCATCGGAGCAGGCTTCGCTTGCTGCGGCTTCGCCACTGGCTTTTCAACGACAGGTGCTGCGGCCGGAGTTGTCCGGGTTGGCGTTCGTACTGGCGCCGGCTCATCAAAGTCGATTTCCGAGAGCGCGGGCTCGCGAGTGATCGGCTGACGAACAACCGGTTGCTGAGCGGCTGGCTGTTGTGCTGCCGGTCTTGGGGCGGGTTGAGCCGCGGGTGGCAGAGCACGCGGAGCCGGAGCTTGCGGTTGCATCGCCGGCTGAGTTGCTTCTTGAGCGCTGCGGGCCGCCGGGAACGTATTGAGCTTGCGGGGCTCGGTCGCTTGAGCGAGTTCCGCGCCGCCGAAGTCTTCATATCCATTCACTGCTCGCACAGCAGGTTGAGGCTGTGGTTGTGGTTGCATCTGTTGCGGTTGAGCCGCAACAGATGGCCGAGCTGGAGCGCGTCGCGTTCGCACTTTGGCGATGAACGCTTCGGGCGTTTCTTCGCCAGCTCGGAACGTAACACCTTCGCCGAGCACTGCCGCCAGGCTGGCGTAGCGGACGGCTTCGTCGGTGTCACCATCGAGCCAGGCGTTGTTGGCCCGGTTCATATAGTCGTCCACGCGGGCCTTCACGTTGGGATTTGGTCCCGTGTACGTGGCCGCGGTGGCGTTGGAGCGAGCTGCCGAGTACTCGGGCTGCCCCAAGTATTGCGACTGCTGCTGCGGTTGATTCCCGTATTGCGGCCGGGCCTCGTACTGAGGCTGAGCGCCATACTGAGGCTGCGTCGCCTGCGGACGGTGGTAAGGTCCGGCAGCGACTGGCTGAGCCTCGTATTGGACTCGCTCAATCTGAGCGGGCTCCTCAACGGCGTCGGCGGTGACCACATCGGAACGGCGAGACGTTGGTCGTCCCGAACCCGACCCGGGGTTCATGGTCGCCGGACGTCCGGACGCAGGTGCCTGTCCATCCAGTTGAGCCAGGAACTGGCTGGGGCTCAGCTCGTCCTTGCTCCATTTCACTGGATAACGGGAAGCCTCAGTGGCTTTCCGCTTGGCACCGACAATGTCGCCCTTGGAGGCGCGTTGCCGTGCGTCTTTCATGAGGTCACGAGCGAGCTGCTCGTTCGACGATGTCTTTGACTCAGAGCCGGAACGGCCCGTCTGTGCAGACAGCGTCCTAGTGGTGTGCCCGGGAGAT
>CAYLTY010000235.1:0-5351 GCA_964386705.1 uncultured Planctomycetaceae bacterium | reverse complement strand
GATTGCCACCAGATCGCGCCAGTAACGGCAGCGACGATGAAGAGTCCGGATAGCTTACGCAAGGTAAGTTCCTCCTTGACCAAACCGCGAGATGACTTGCATGGGGTGCCTGGCGTCCGTGCCAGAAGAATTGACCACAAACGTGTTGTGCTTTGTCTCGAACACACATCTGTTGTGCCGGGGAGTGAATGACTCAACTGGGAATTGAGATCAAAACACACAACGAACGCAGACAGACGCTGGACTGAGGGGACTCAGACCGGTGTTTGATGCATTGCACGATGAGCTGGCCAATCACGGCCAACACGGGAACTGATTTGGGGAAGTAACAAGTGAGGGGATGACGCTGTGCCGGATGGACCGGCGACCGATTGAGTGACACTGTGAGGAGAGGTGTGTGCTTCGCTCGGCGAACCGCGCGAATTGAGTGTCGGCCCCAATCGGGGATGTGAAGTGGTGGATTGATATGTCAGGTGGCGAAAAGAGGTCAACAGCGGTCTTGAGCCAATTCACTCAGAGGCTCCGGGATTCATACAAAAACCGACTGGCGCGGGTGATTCCGCTACGGCTTGAGGGAGATTCAGCCATGTTACAAAAGTTCTTGAAAATAGCGGCGATTCGCAGTTCTCTGCCGCTTCGTCGGCGAACCTGAAGTTCAACTTACGTCGCTTCTGGAATTTTCTGTTTTCGAATTTACAGCGGGTCACGGTGGGCTCTGTGATCACTGTCAGTAGTCCTGCTGTTGGACCGGAATTGACGTGACCACTGGCGGCAGGGATCGCGAAGATAGAACCGCTGCGGCCTTGCGATGTCACCGCGTTGTGGACGCAATCCAATGATGCTTCTAAGGTTGCGGCCACAGTCCTACTCCATTGATGTAAGCCACACGCCTCATGCTGCCGATCACGCTGCCGACGATTCAGAACTGGAGCTGCCACAACTGCTCAGGCTGTTGCAAGCAGCACCTCATTGAGATCACCGAAGCAGAGCGGCAACGCATCCTCGATCAAAAGTGGACCGAGGCTGACGGCATTCCGACGGGTCAACCGGTGGTCGTCCCGCACGGCGGGACTTGGTGGAAGCGCGGGCATCGGCTGGCTCATCGTCCCGATGGGGCGTGTGTGTTCCTGGACGATCGCGGGCTATGCCGCATTCATGCGAAGTTCGGAGAGGCCGCTAAGCCTCTGGCCTGCCGCATCTATCCGTACGCGTTTCATCCCGGCGGCCGCAGGATCACAGTCAGTTTGAGGTTCAGTTGTCCGTCTGTCGTGGCGAACAAGGGACGTGCCTGCACTCAGAACAAAGGCGAGATCAATCAGATCGCCAAGTTGGTTGTGCCAGAGGGCATTGAGAAGCTGCCGCCGCCCGGCATCACCAGTCGCGAAACAGTCGATTGGGATGATCTGTGGCGGATCACGAACACGTTTGATGAACTCGTCACTGACGAAGAAACCCCGCTGATTCCTAAGCTGTTCATGCTGTTACGCGTGGCAGATCTGTTGTCGCAGGCTTCTTTGAAAGTCATTCGCGGACAGCGACTGGATGAGCTGCTGGAATTGCTGGTTGCCACCGCAGCCGAAGAAGGTGTCCCTGAGCCTTCAGTACCGCAGCCGATCGCCGCGATCCAGTTCCGCTTGCTGGTTGCACATTACGCCCGCAAAGACACGGTCGCCGATCTGGACGCAGGCTGGTGGCATCGCTGGCAACTGCTGCGAGCGGCTCTGAAGTTCGCTCAGGGACAAGGAAAAACGCCCAAGTTGCAAGAGTGCTTTGCCGAAGTGCCATTTGAACGCCTGGAACAGAGCTGGGGAGAGCTGCCCGAAGGTACCGATGAACTCCTCACGCGCTACCTGCGAGTGAAGCTGCAAGGCCTGCATTTCTGCGGCCGGGCTTACTACGACGTGCCTTTCGTCGAAGGCTTTCAATCACTCGTGCTGATTGTGCCGGCGATCCATTGGATTGCTCGCTGGCTGGCAGCGAGCAACGACCGCAATCAACTCACTCTTGAAGACATCCAGCGAGCATTGGCGATTGCTGATCATCATCACGGCTTCTCGCCGATCTTTGGCTCGCGCGGCTTCCGACAACGCGTGAACTTCCTCGCCCGCACGGGTGAACTTGGCAAACTGCTACTGTGGTATTCTCGCTGATTTTCAGCAGATTCTGCGCGAGCTTGCGTACTGATGGATTGTGTCGGCCACCGAAAGAACAAAGCCCGAGACATGGGTCTCGGGCTTTGAAGATTCTTGATTGTCGTCTCTCGCTCCGCGAGAGAACGCACCCTTTCTCGGAGTGAAAGGCGACGATGGCCGCAGTCGAAATCGCGATTCGTTAAACGTCGCCACCGGCTGGTGGGCCTTGCACCTTGCGACGGACTCGCAGAGGCAGGCCGTGCAGGCGGATGAAGCCCTTGGCGTCTTCCTGGCGATAGCTTTCGCTTTCACCGTCCATCGTGGCCACGGACGCATCGTAGAGGCTGTACTGTGAGCGACGGCCTTCGACGATCACGTTGCCCTTGTAGAGGGCCACTCGCGTTTCGCCGGTCACAAAACGCTGCGTGTTGCTGAAGAATGCTCGATGTGCTTCAGACACCGGATCGAACCAGTAGCCGTTGTAAACCAGCCCCGCGAAGTCCGGCATGCGACGTTCTTTTTCCATCAACACGCTGCCGGTGAGGCAGAGGCCTTCCAGATCGCGATGAGCGTCTCGCAGGACCGTATGGCCCGGAGCGTGATACTCGCCGCGCGACTTCATACCGACGTAGCGCGTTTCAACCATGCCGAGTGAGCCAACACCGTTGCGTGAGGCCGCAGTGTCAACGTACTTGAAGACCGGCAGCAGGCCTTCAGCCAGCGTCGCGCCGGATTCGAAGGTAGGAACCTCAACGCCTTCAAACGTGCCGAGTTTTTCAATCACCGCAGTCACCTTCACCGGCACACCAGCGTCCCAGTGAATGATGAACCGTTCGACCTTGTCGGGGGCCTTGGTCGGATGAACCATGCGCTCGAAGATCTCGGCCGGAGCACCCAGCCAGGGATCTTCGAGAATGCCTGCTTCGTAGGAGATGTGCAGCAGATTGTCGTCCGAAGACCACGGCATCTTCTTGCTGGCTTTGGCTTCCAGACCATGCTTCTGGACATAGTCCAGCATGCTCCTGCGACCGGCCGAGAACTGGTTGATGAAATCGGTGTTCTTCCACGGAGCCAGGCAGCGCAAGCTGGCATCCAGAGCTTGATAACCCAGCTCAAAACGAACCTGATCGTTGCCCTTGCCGGTCGCTCCGTGACATACCACGCGAGCCCCAGTTTCGTGAGCGATTCGCACCTGATGCTTGGCGATCAGCGGACGGGCGATCGACGTGCCCATCAGGTAGCGGCCTTCGTAGGCCGCGTTGGAATGCAGGCACGGCAGGAAGTAGTCCTGCAGGAACTCTTCCTGAGCGTTGACCGCGACATAGGTTGAAGCGCCGTTGCGTTTGGCTCGTTCACCAATGGCGTGCAAGTCTTCGACCTGCTGCCCGATGTCGAGCAGATACGCAATCACATCGTAGTTCTGCTCGGCCAGCCAATGCAGAATCACGGTGGTGTCGAGACCACCTGAATAAGCCAGAACGATCTTTTCTTTCGCAGCCATGACGAACCCTCAATGACGTTGTCGTCGCAACACCCGACGATCCAGACGAGATCTCAAAGAGGCGCTGCGGCAATGACTCTGATGTATCAAACGCTTGTTGAGCGACTGAATTCAAGCACCAGAGCCCACCCATGTTCAATGAGTGGGCCACTGGTGATTCACAAACGATGTTTATTCCGGCAGCCAGAGCTTCGAACCGCTCGACGCTCCGGCACCCACGACCATGGAGTCAGGCAGCACGATGCCTGAAGCCGTTTCGCCCGGAATCGGCAGCTTCAGATCGGCCAGCACGACCTTGAGCGACTCTCGCAACTCCGGCAGCTTCGAACCGTAGTAGTTCCACAACCGGTCGATGATGTTCGGCAACTCGGGATCGTTGGGATCTTCGCTGCGGAACTCGAATTCGCGAGTCGCGTTCGTGAGTTTGCGACGGAAATCCTCGCCTTGTTCGGCCAGTTCGCGAGCGACCTTGGCCCAGTTCAGACCTTCGTCATCGTGCCCGAGTTCTCGCGAGATCTCGGACATCGTCTGAGCGAACGCGACCTGGTCCATGCCCTGCAGATTTTCCAACCCGCGTTGCTGAGCTACCTGCAGCACGGTGTATGCAAATGGGATGTGCCGAATCAGTAGCGCACGGTGCAGCACGTGACCGAGTTGCTCGTCGTTCAGTTCCTTCAGCGCCAGACGATGCGACTGAATTACGCTCAACGAGTTCAGCGACTGATCCGCAATCGGCAGCGGCTTGAACGCTTCGATATTCAGATCGGCGCGCAGCTTGTTGAAGTCCGTAGCCAGCGTGACACCATAGTCCATCGACTCCAGCACCAGCACTGCCGCCGCGAGCTTGGCCTTCAGAGAGGCGTCGCTTGCAGCTTCGCGTGGGGTCTTGCCGTTCAACCGCTTAAGCGGGGTCTGCAACCAGGATTGCTCGACAAAGCGGCGAGCAACCGCACGAGTTCGCGCCCGGCGTTCGCGCCCCTTCAGGCGGTCGCCGTAGTACTCCGTGCGCTGCAGCGGCAGCAGTTCCCTGAGCGCCATGCGGAAGTTGCGCTCGCCGCGCATGGTCGGCGCTGGATCGTCGTGATCGTGACCGCAGTCATGGCCATGATCGTGATCATGGTCATGGGTAACAGCGATAATCTCGTCCTGAATCAACGGCTCGATGAGCTTCGTCACCGTCTCCTTGTCAGCCCCGTCGATCGCGATGATCGCCAGCGAGGAGAACGAGCCTTCTTCCTGCGGAACGTCGTAGACCTGAATCTCGCCCAGGATTGTCGATGCGTTCTCATCGGTGATCGGCGTGTCAGGACCGACCAGCGCGCGATCCAGCACGTAGTAGTGGCCGACGAGTTCCTGTTGTTGAGAACGAGCGGTGTCCCGTGACAGCAGCGGCTGAGCATCCAGCGTCGTCAACACCTTCGATGCGGACTTCACGCGATAGCTGAGCATCTTGACCGGCACGGTTTCTTCGACTTCGTGCAGACTGCTCAGTTGAGCGACCGTTTCGCATTCAACGGCAGACTCATAGTCGGGGGCCAATTCGGCGGCCTTGTGCAGAGCTTCCGCGCCGCCGGTCAGGTCATCATCCCAAACGCGGCACAGGCCGATGTTCTTCCACAGGGCCCAACTGTCGGTCAGCTTCTCGCCCACCTTCTGGAACAGCTTGCCAGCGATGCCCCAGCAACCAGCGGCTGACAGGCGGTACGCGTTCCGCAGAT
>CAYLTY010000234.1:0-13436 GCA_964386705.1 uncultured Planctomycetaceae bacterium | reverse complement strand
CGTCAGACGCCGGCATCGGACTTCCCCGTGTTGGGGGCCGTCGCGGCGAAGGCTTTGTCGACACCCAGCAACGCGCTGCCGGGTCACATTGTGATTACTCCGGGCGGAGCAGGTGGACGCGGCAACGATGCGTCTTATCTCGGGCCGAAATTCTCCAGCATTTCGCTGGGTGGGGGTAAGCCTCCTCAGCACATGGATCGGCCTGCCAACATCTCGGAACAGAGTGATGCCGCTCGCAACGACTTCCGCCGCAAGATCAACGAGCAGTTTCTGTCGCGTCGTCGCACGGCGGTGACGGATGCCTACACGTTTTCGTACGAGCAAGCTCAGCAGTTGATGCAGCAGCGCGACGTGTTTGATCTCAGCAAGGAACCGGAGAAAGAGACCGAGCGCTACGGCAAGCACGACTTCGGTCGTCATTGCCTGCTGGCCCGCCGCCTAATCGAGCATGGCGTGTCGTTCGTGCAGATCGCGCACTCGAACTACGACACTCACAACGAGAACTTTAATTTTCACATCGAGCAACTCGGGGAATTCGATCGCCCCTTCGCGACCTTTGTCGCTGATCTGGCGGATCGCGGGTTACTGGAAAGCACGCTGATTGTGGTGCTGTCTGAGTTCGGTCGGACGCCGAACATCAATGTGAACTATGGCCGCGATCACTGGTCGCGAGCGTGGTCCGTGTGCATGGCGGGTGGCAAGCTGAAACGCGGTGTCGCCTATGGCAAAACGGGACCGAACGGCACCGAAGTCACGGACGGGCAGGTTGATCACGGGCACCTGTTCCATACCTACATGCAGGCGGTCAGCGTCGATTCGACCGGCCATTTCGACATTGATGGTCGCGATACTCCAATTGCCGATCCCGCGCGACACGTGATCAAGGAAGTGCTGGCTTAGGCCCGCAATCAAGAGCTTCGCGTGAGCGTCTTGCGACCTTTGGACGGTAGGCAGATCGTTCACGCGGAGTCATGCTTTGGTACCAGCCAGCGCGGAAGCCCGGGGGATCAGAGCATCATGTGGCCGTACTTGATCGGTGGAGCGTGCACTCTCGCGGCAATCGCGGTCGCGTGGTTTGCGTGGCGTCGCAAGCGACGCAACGAATCCCGGCTGATCTCGTTTGTGGCGCTGTTGCGTGAGCCGCAAACGCTCGAACCTATCTACATCGCCCGTGCCGCAAGCAAAGCCTTCAACGCGGATCTCGGCGATGGAACGACCGATGGCGATGATGGCTGCGTAGTCGGCGCCGAGATCGCCCACTTCGTCCAGTTCGGGGATCGAGTCATCCTCGTCAACAACTTTTCGATGCCGTATTTGGAGAACGCGGTCGAAGCATCCGAGAGCATCGGTGATCTGCGGCTGCGGGGCTTGGTGGCGAGTCATCAGGCGTGGCTGTCCTGCGACGCGATGTCCGTGGACGGCAAGATTTCCGGCGACGAACTTAGGGAGTGGTATCGACTGCTGGGGCGTCTGCTCTCCGAACTGATTGATGACAACTGCCTGGCCGTGTATTTGCCTGACACCGATCAGCTTTACGCCTATGAGGCCGAGACATTGGAACTCTTGCGGGCGAACGATCCGCTGGAAGCGATGGATGTGGAAGGCGCCCATCCGCCGGTGATGGAAATTCCCGACGACGCTCCCGAGATGGTGCGGGCGGTGGAAGAAGCTCAGCGCCGCTGGCCGGAGTTCGTGTCTGCGTACGAGTCGCAGGCAGGACGCAACTTTGCGGTGAAGGCTCCGATCACTCGCGACTCGCAAACAGAGTTCATCTGGATCGAAGTTACGGCCATCGAGAACGGCTCGATCTTCGGCAAGCTGGCCAACGAGCCGGTTGCATTGAAAGGTCTGTCGCTGGGTTCGCGCGTGCGGACGACCGAAGCGGAACTCAATGACTGGGGCTACATCGGCGCGAACGCGGAGTTCATCGGCGGCTTCACAGTGAAGGTGGTGGTGGAAGCGTCGAAGAGGCTGCAGAAGGAGAAGCAGAAAAAGAAGAAGTCGTCGTAACGGTGCGAGCTATTCCTCGTCGCCCAGGATCTTCTTCAGGAGCTGCAGGGTTTCCTGCAGGACCTCGCTGCGGATCTCGTGCATGCCGGGGAACTCGATGAACTTCACTTCGAAGCCGTTGTCGAGGAAGAGATCTCGCAGCGCGACAGCTCCGGAGTAGGGCAGGATCGGGTCGTAGTAACCATGACTCTGGAGCACCTGCAGCGAACCGCGACGCTTGGCCAGGTCTCGCCAGGTTTCTTCGCAGATCAAAGTGCCGGACCATGCACACAAACCGGCGGGCGGCGTTGGTAGCCTCAGCGCGACATCCGTTGTCAGCATGGAGCCTTGCGAGAATCCGCCGAGCACGATTTGCGATGCGTCGATTCCGTAATCGGTTTCGAACGTTGCAATCAGCTTGAGGAGCATGTCCCGGGCTGCAGGTAAGCCGTCGGGGTTTTCCTTCGCGATCTCTTCAAACTTCCGCTGTTCAACGGCAGTCACGAGGCGATTCAAATCGAGATGCCACCAGGCGCGTCCCCCGGGCATTCCGAGCGAATCCAGCGACAACGGGGCGTGCGGAAAGATGAACCGGGTTGATTCGGCGAGTCTCGGTGACGCACGCAGCAGGCGTGCGCCAATGTCCGTGAGATCGTCGCCGGACGCTCCATAACCGTGGCAGAGGACAACAATCAGTTCGGGACGCGCACCGGTTGGAAGGTCATCAATTACCGTGCAAACAAGGTCACCGATCTTGGACACATTCCGCATCTGCCTGCTCCGCCTGAAGACAACGATACCTACCAACGTCCCGCACGGTACGCTTCATAGCCTTGATAGTTCTGGATAGCGAGTCCCGCAAACAGCAGCGCGGCGTAAAGCTGATCTGCCGAGAAGAAGAACGCTGCGACCAGGCCGCCAACAATCATGCCGATCTGGTGACTTCGCATCTTGGCACGATACGAGTTCGTGCCGCCGAGCAGGTTGACGCAGATCTGGCCTCCATCCAGCGGATAAACCGGCAGCAGATTGACCAGCCCCCAGAAGAAGTTGATGTATTTGAGTTGCATCAACGCAAAGCCCGCCGGTCCGCGAGCGGTGACCATCTGTAATTGTCGCAGGACCTCGTTGAGATTGTTGGGGTCGAATCGTCGGGGGTAGAGGAATGATTCAACGAGGCAGATCACTCCAAAGAAGATGAAGCCCGCTGCCGGACCGGCAAACGCTACCCAGATCGCTCGGCGCGGTGTGTGATTGTAGCCCGGATAAAAGCTGGCCAGTCCGCCAAAGTGGTACAGCGTAATCTGCGGCGGCCAGCCATAGTGCTTCGCTGCCAGCGCGTGCCCGAGCTCGTGAATCAGAATCGAGACGAAGAGGCAGGCGACCCAGATCGCCATCAGATTCAGATTATTCAGGCCGGCGCCCATGATCAGAGCGATCAACCAGAAGGACGGATGCACCCGCACGGGGATGCTGCCGAGTTTGAAACTGAGGTCGTACTGGCTCTGACCGGGTGGCTGAAGCATGAATGGGATCCTTCGGAACCGGAGCTGGCTGCTCCATAATCTACGCTGGAATGCCTGCATTCTTGGGATCTGTCTGAATTCGGCCAAGGTGGCTTTGAGATTGCGAACTGGACGGCTACGAAGTTGAGGTTTCACTTCGTCGAAGAATTCTCCAAAGTTCGTGTCCTCCGGAATCACTACCCTCGACGTTGGACTTCATCACATGGCCGATGCACCCGAATGGCTCAGCAACGGAACCGGTCTGGTTCCGCGCATGGCGTGGTCATTCGCGGCGGACGCCGATCTGGTCTCGTTGACGATGTCGCGCGAGTCCGGTGACCTGTTTGCGATTGATCGCGCTGGTGGTCTCTACAAGGTCAGCCGCACGGGGCGGATTGATGGCGTGAATCGCGGCCTGAGATCTCCGCGTATCGTTCGCTGGAGCGACACCGGCGACATCGGGTTAGTTATCGAGAAAAATGAGCACATCACGGTACTCGACGCGAAGATGCGCGTCGCCTGGACGGTCGCGGCACCGTCCAACGTCATTGCGGCAGACATTGACTCCTACGGCCACAATCTCGTCGTATCTCTGGAGAACAGCCACACCGTGCTGATGAATGTGGATCGTCAGAAGCTAGCCGAGTTCAGCACCGTGCGCGCTTTGAAGTTCCTGAGCTTTACCACCAGCGAGCCATCTGTGGTCGGGGCCGCGGAGCATGGACTGATCTGCTGCCACGACCTGGATGGTGTCGAACTTTGGAACGAGCGGCTGTGGACCAACGTCGGCGACATCAGCCTGTCAGGCGACTCGAAGCGGATCTTCATTGCTGAATTTGGTCATGGCTTGCACGCGCTCGACGGGCGGGGACGCAATCAATCCGCTTTTGTGCTGGATGGATCACCGGCCCGGGTTTCGACAAGTTTCTTCGGCGAGCGAGTGGCGACTGCCACTCTGGAGAAGCAACTGTTCTGGATCGACGCTGATGGCACGTTGCTGTGGGCCGCGGAAACACCCGAGCCGATTCATACTTTGATCTGCGACCCGTTGGGTGAGTGGTTGATTGTGGGCTTTGAGTCCGGTCGCGTGATGCGCCTGGATTGGGAAGGTTGATATGGAAGTCGTGCGGACCGAGATTCCTGATGTGCTGCTGATTGAACCGAAGCTCTTCGGTGACGCGCGCGGTTGTTTCATGGAAACATTTTCGCTGCAGCGCTACGGAGCTCACGGAATCACCGCCCCGTTCGTGCAGGACAACTTCTCGCGGTCCCGACGGGGCACATTGAGGGGCTTGCACTATCAGCTGCAGCAAACGCAGGGCAAGCTGGTGCAAGTCCTGCGTGGCGAGATCTTCGATGTCGCGGTCGATTTGCGACGTTCGTCAGCCACCTTCGGAAAGTGGGTCGGCGTGACCTTGTCCGAGCAGAATCATCGGCAGCTCTACATTCCGCCGGGGTTTGCTCACGGGTTCTATGTCGTCAGCGACGAGGTGGATTTCGTCTACAAATGCACCGACTACTACGCTCCGGCTCATGATCGCACGCTGCTGTGGAATGATCCGGCCATCGGCATCGCATGGCCGATCTCTGGCGAGCCCTTGCTTTCGGAGAAGGACAAGCAGGGGCGGCGGCTGGCTGATGCTGACTGCTTTGCCTGAACTGTCACAGCTGTCTTGAACGACCCGTCGAGTGAATTGGCTGCCGCTTGGAATGAGCAGACGGGGGGCAACGACCTCGCGTCGCTGGTATAACTTCGGGCGGTTGTTTCAAGACGGACTGCCTGTGTGCCGTCACCTGATGCGCTGCTGTGGAGTTTGAAGATGCGTCGTTTTCACTGGTGCCTGGTGTTGCTTTTGGCGAGTACTCAAGCGGCTCGGGCCGACTTGCCTTCCATTCGGTTTGACCGGTTGATGACGATTGGCGCATCCGCTGGTGGCAGCGTCGAAGCCGAATATCTGGGCGGCGATGTAGAAGAGGTCAACTCGCTGCTGTTCGATCATCCGGGCCTGACGGCCGAGCACATCAAGGACCGCAAGTTTCTGATCAAGGTCGCTGCCGATGTGCCGGTCGGAACTTACGACGTGCGGCTGGTGGGACGGTTTGGAGTCAGCAATCCGCGACTCTTTTCTGTGTCGCAGGGGCTGACGGATGCGGCCGAAAAAGAGCCCAACAACGAGCCGAAGGAGGCTCAAGAAGTACCGCTGAACTGCGCGATCAACGGCCAGTCCGACGGCAACGGCGAAGATTTTTTCGTCGTGACTTTGAAGGCAGGGCAACGCATCTCCGTTGATTGTCTGGCTCGTCGGCTGGACTCCGAAGTGGATGCCAGCGTTGATGTCACGACGATCGCGGGTAAGCCGATTGCCAGCAACGGCGACTACTTCGGCGCGGATCCCTTCATCGATTTCGTGGTGCCTGAAGACGGCAAGTACATTGTGCGAGTCAACGATCTGCGCTTTCGCGGCGGCTATCCTTATCGGTTGGTGATTTCCGATCGGCCGCAGTTGGAGAATGCTCACCCGCGCGCGATTCAAGTGGGCAAGCCGACTGAAGTGGAACTTACCGGTCGCAACATTGGTGGTGGGTCAACGCTGAACCTGCCGATCGAAGGACCGCCGCTGCAGGTCATTCGCACGTCTGTCAGTGCTCCGTCAGACCTCGTTGAGCGTGGGCTGTATCGCTTTCTAGAACATCCGACCGATCACAGCGTGGCTCCCACGGCGGCGACCTGCACACTGGTTGGCTTTCAGGCGCGGCCGGTCGCGAACGCTTTGAACGCGATCACGTTTCTGGCGACTGAAACTCCCGTGACGCTCGACCAGGAACCGAACCCGCGCGAGAAGCCGCAACGACTGGAACTACCCGCAGTGGTTTCCGGGCGCTTCGATCAACCGCGCGACGGTGACTGGTTCGAGATCGAAACCAAAGAGGGGGGCAACTACGGCTTCGAGGTGTACTCAGAACGCATCAACGGCCGGGCTGATCCCTTTGTTGTTGTGACTGATGAGCAAGGTAATCGAGCCGGCGAATTGGATGACTTTGGCCATCGCATCAACGCCTTTGACGGACACTTGCGAGATCCTTCCGGTGTCATCGGCCTCGTGGCGAACAAGAAGTATCGAGTGCTCGTGCAGGATCGTTACAGTCGCGGCGGGGCACGGTATCAGTACGTGCTCGCCATTCGACCTCCGAGTCCCGACTACTTCGCGGCGGCGATTCATCACCAGAATCCCGGCCCGGGCGGTACGACGCTCTGGAAAGGTTCGTCGGCTTATCTGGATGTCGTGCTGCACCGGCGCGACGGCTTCAACGGGCCGGTGACCATCACTGCGGAAGGCTTGCCCGCTGGAGTGACTGCCGTTCCCGCCGTGACGACCGGTACTCACGTGGCGTTCGTCATTACATCATCGAAGGATGCTGCCGATTGGACCGGTGAAGTGACGCTGATGTCGTCGGCGAAGATCGGCGATCGCGAGATCAAACGCGAAGTCCGACCCTATTATCGAGTCTGGAATCAGGGCGATGGCAGCAGTCGTCCGACGCGTCGGCTGGCGCTAGCCGTTCGCGAGGCGGGGCCATTTGGGTTGGTGATGGAGCCCGCGCAAGCTCAGGTTGAGGCTGGCCAATCGGTTGAGGTGACCGTGCGAGCCACACGTCAGTGGCCTGACTTCAAAGCCTCCATCAACCTGCTGCAACTCGCGCAACCGGGCGGCATTCAATTCCAGACTGCAGCCATTCCCGATGGTGGGACGGAAGCGAAGATCAAGCTGACGGCTCAGAATGGAATGCAGCCGGGGTCATACACCGTGACCGTTCTGGGGCAGGCGCAGGTGCCATTCACCAAAGATCCGAAAGCATCCAGCAAGCCTAACACGCTCGTGTCATTGCCTGCGGTTCCCGTGACCTTGACAGTGAATGCGGCGCCGAAGAAGTAGGGCTGAAACCCTACGGCACCAGCCAGAGGGCGATTGCGACGATGGCGATTGTTCCGGCGATCGCTGTCAGGATGCCGCTCGTGCGTTTGCGGCGGATGTAGAAGATCAGCAGCAGGCCGGTCAGCGAGACAAACACCGTCACGATTGAGACGACGTCAATGACGATGGACCACGACGAACCAGTGTCGCGGCCTTTGTGCAAGTCGTTCAGGATGGCGACTGGTCCCATCGTCGTGACGGTGACGGTGTAGGCTCCTGATTCACGGTCAACGATCGTGTCCGCCGCATAGCCGGGGCCTTTCATCAGGATCAGGCATTCCCGTTCGTCGACTCGAAACTCGCTGACTGCGCCGCGCAGTGCATGAGTCGCTCGCAGGTGCTCCACGATTTCCAGCTTACCGGTTACCGATTCCGGAACGGGTTCTGAATCAGAGGCGTCCGTCGAAACGCCGGGCGCCGTCGCCAGCCAGGCGGTGATCACAGAACCGCGGTGCTCCGTGACATGCTGAGCATCAGCGCCGAACCACGTGGGATGATTCAGCGTAATACCCGTTAGGCCGAAGGACACCAAGGCCGTGAACGACAACAGCGACACATAAATGTGAAGCCAGCGGATCAGAGCCGCGAAGCGAGTCGACAGGCTTTTGCCTGTGGGACGAACGCGAGCCTCCATGCCTGATGGAACGCTACTTGGCATCTTTGGCCGCCGGTTTGGCTTTATGAGGACGATATTCCATCGAGGCCGCTTTGAACTCGGCGTTGCTCTTCAGCTTGGTTTCCTTGATGGGATCGGCACCCAACACCAGCGGATGGCGGATGATCTGATAGGTGCCATGCTCGCGAGCGGCTTCCAGGTACAGCGTGTACTTGCCGGGCTTCAGCGGCTTAATTCCGCTGCGAAGGTCTGTACGGCTGGGGCCAGAGCCAGAACAAAAGCCGTCAGAGTCGCCACAATGCGCGATCGATACATGATGAGAATCCTTATGAAATCCAGACGCTCGCCGCGAGGGCACAGCCGCGACATTCCGTTACTGAGCCTTGTTCACAACGCAGTACAGGCTGTCGCCGCGACGCAGCAGCAGATGATCCTTGACATACACGGCCGCGTAGAGCACCGGGCCACCGAATCCACCCGCACCCGGTCCACCCCGACCGCCGGTTCCACCTTGAGCACCGCCGCCCTGGCCACCTCCGCCACCCTGAGCAGGTTCCTTGCTCTCCGGCGGGGGAGTGACTTCCCACGTGGCGTTTTCAGCCAGCTTCTCGAACTTTGGTCCAGCGGCCACGATGGAAACGGTGCCACTCTTGCCGAAGAAGCAGATGCGGTCACCCAGCGGCATCGGTGTCGCCCAGATGCTTTCCGCGAGTCGGTTCGAGAAGCGTTCTTCGCCAGTTTCCAGATCGAGGCAGTACAGCACGCCAGCCGCGTTCACATAGTACGCGTGGCCTTGGTGGGCCGCCGGTGAACCGAACGATGATGTCGCTCGCTTGGCTTTCCAGATGAACTGCACTTCGAAGGTGCCGTCGTCCTTGGATTGAATACCAATCAAGCCGTTCGATTCGGCAGCCTTGCCGGAATCGCCTTCGCCACGACCTGCGGTGGCACCGATCAGGAACCGGCCTTCGCTGACGGGAACCGGTGTCGGCGTTGAATTGCCCTTGATGCCGTCAAACTTCCAGAGCTGTTTACCGGACGCTGGATCCAAACCGGTCAGTACTCCGATTCCGCTCAAGACCAGATGCTGACCGCCCTTCACGGGCACCAGTCGCGGACTGGCCCAACTGGTCGTGCTCAATCCCTCGGACTTCCAGATGTCTTTGCCAGAAGTTTTGTCGACGGCCAGAACGTAGGGATCTTTGGAACGCTCGACCCACACGAAGATGCGGTCGTCGGTTTGTTCCAGCGAAGCCGAGATTCCGTGACGCGATTCGATCGCTCCGAGTTCTTCGACCAAGTTGCGTTGCCAGCGAACCTTGCCGTCGTGAGTCAGCGACAGCACGTTGCCGCCTTCAAAGAAGCAGTACAGGCCTGCAGCATCCACGACAGGAGTCGGCGCAGCCTTACTGACGTAGTTGTTGTTCTCGTATTGAGACGCGGAAGCCAGATCGTGTTGCCAGAGTTTCTTGCCCGACTTGAGATCGAACGCGGCAACGTGGCTTTGTTCCTTCTTAGGGCCTGAGATCGAGGTGATGAAGACCGTATCTCCCCAAGTGACGGGGCTCGATTGGCCGTAGCCTGTGATCTCGGCCTTCCAGAGGATGTTCTCTTGAGGTGCCCATTTCATCGGCAGGCGATTGACATCCGCACTGGACGACACCGGACCTTGAAACCGGCTCCAGTCGTTGGCTGAGGCCATGCTGCTGATTCCCAGCAACAATGCTGCGCAAGCTGTGCGAGTAGACGAGGTACCAAGCCGGAAAAGAAATGGAGTCACGGAGCGGTCCTTGTGAATGCACGTGAGTGTGATGGATTGCTGGCTCAGGTTTGATGATGAGCTATCATGCTGGTCTGCGCTGCTTACTCATCAGGTGAGCATCGCCAACGCCGTACCTGCAAACTGGCGACGGCTCGGGAGTGCGGATGAATTGGAATAAACGCTCGCTCCCGAGCCGTGCCACTGCGAGTGATGTTCCTCGCTACTTATAAGTAGGGCGACCAGGGACTCTGACGTTTCCCTGATCGCCCCTGAAGAACGAGCACTGCTACTCGTCCTCCCTCGGGTCTACTTCGCAGCCGTCTGTTGAGGCTGAGCTGCGTGCGGGGCCAGAACTTCCAGAGCTTGAGCCTTGCCGCTTTCCATGCTGGCGCCACCGACGACGACCAGCTTCGAACCCCATGGCAGAACGCGATGGAAGAAGCGTGGATTGGCCAGTTGGCCCACGAAGTCAAACTTCTTGCCGTCCTTGCTCAGACGCTGAATCGAGCCGGACATGGTGGTGACGTACAGATCGCCCTGGCTGGCGAAGGCGGAGCTGCCAAAGCCGTCCATCGGGCTGCCCTGCAGAGCCGGGCCTTCCGACCATTCGTTCTTGGCCGGATCGTAGATGGCGCTGGCGGTGGTCTGGCCACCCTTCTCGTTCATGCCACCGATGCAGATCAGCTTGTTGTTGACGGCTGCCAGAGCCAAAGCACGACGCTTGAACGGAGGCGTTGCGACAGTCTTCCATTCCAGCTTGTCAGCTGCGAGGTTGAGAGCGAGAACGGTGTCATGCCACTTCGCTCCCTGTCCGCCACCCTGCATGTTCCAGCCACCGGCGACGTACAGCGTATCGCCGACAACTGCCGCATCGTGAGACGAGCGAGGCTCAGGCAATGCTGGCAGAGCTTCCCACTTCGACGTCTTGGGGTCGAGCTTCGCGAACTCGGTTTGAGAGCGCAGGTCTTCCTTCTCGTTGTCCTTGTTGGTCGCCGTGAAGCCACCAATGCGGTAGACGGTGCCCTTGTGCTCGACCATCGCGAGACCCTGCAGCCTGGCGCCGCCCGAAACCTGCTCCCACTTCGCAGGATTCTTCAGGTCGAGTTTCCACAGGTCGCCAGACTGATCTTCGTTACGGTATTCGTGGGCGCTGCCGTAGTTGCCGCCGTAGACGAACAGATTGTCGCCCACGATCGCACCACCGAAGCTGGTGGTGCCCTTCGGCAGAGCCGGCAGGTTGTGAGTGATTGGCGTCACGGTGCTGGGTTCATAGTGCAGGGTCAACGTCGAGTAGTGACGAATCGACTTGTACTCTTTGTCTTCCAGCTTACCGGCAGTCTCTTCCGTGTGCTTGGCACGGATGGAGAACACACCCGCCTTGGTCAGGTTGACGCGGAAGTTGCCGCCTTCATCAGTGGCGCCTTCCAGCTTCTTCTCAATGCCGGGGCCATTCACGGTCACCGTTGAACCAGCCAGCGGCTTGCCGTTCCAGAGTACCTGCAGAACGGTGGCGGAACCATCGGCAACAGGCACAACTTCCAGAGGGAGGCGCTCGGAATCCTTCACTGCTCGCCAACTCCCGGGCAGCGCGAACGGATAGGTCTTGGCGTAGTACTTCAGCATGAAGGGCTCGCTGCCCTTGGCCAGCACGCCATAATTGTGACGCAGGATGACAGTCGCCGATCGGGCTGGTCCGGCGAGTTCGCCTTCCAAGGCGTCCTTGCCGATCTTAACTGGAACTGACTTGGGTTCGCCTCGACCGCCAACGGTCCAGACTTCAGCCTTGGCGACCTTTTCCAGCAGTGCTGGATCGTCAGCTTCCGGGCCTTCGCTGAAGAAGACCTGAACTTTTCCCTCGGGGGAAGAAGCGTTTGTCAACAGCCACAAGAAGTGAGCCGATGCAGATTGAGACCACATCAGTGCGGTGGCCAGCGCTGGTAACACAAAGCGTAATCGAAGCATGGTGTTCCTTTCAGAAGATCGATACCCGGCGGCAGTTATCGCGCTGCTACCGGAGTTGTGAGTTGATACTCGCTGAACTCAATTTCCTGAGCGGTTCGGGAACCGTCAGACTTGTTGGTAATTGCCAGATACTTGGCTGGCACATCCAGTTTGCCGACACGAGTCCATTCCTGGTGAATCTGCCGCACTTGCTGAATACGCTCGGAAGGCGTTTCCCATGTTGTGACCACATAGCTGTGTGGTAGATGGGTGCCTTCCGAAGTGCGAGAAACTTCAGTGACGCTGATCACGAAATGCGACTTCTCGCTGAAGCGGTGAACTTCAGTAAGAACGTCACCTTTGGCTCGCCACAGACTCTTGTCCGTCTTATCCAGCGAACGGATCAGGCGGCCCTGCGAGTGGTTTTCGTCGGTATCGGCGAACTCCACGTTCTTCACACCATCGTCTGTCGCCAGGCGGTGGCCGATGACTGAATCCAGCGTGCGCTGCGCCCAGGCAAACTTGGCGTCCTCCTGAGCGAGCGTCAGCTTGATCTTCCCGTTTGGCTCAACCGTGACCTTGCCTTCACACACGCTGCCGTCAGCTTTGCAGCGAACCTTGGCTGTGAAACCGGGGAAGTTGTTCCACACGGCCCGGCCGTTGTGAGCTCGCAGCATCATTGCGTCCGCGCTGGGTTCAGCACCTCGCGCGATCGTGCTCAAATAGAGCGACATCCCAACACATCCGGCAGCTATCGCTGCCAATCGCAACTCTTTCCAAACTCGCTGCCACGAAAACACGAGAAGCTCCTTTCGAAAATCAGCGTTACCCGTCCGTGGGGCGAGAATCGCAAGCGCGTCAGAGTGCGACTTGCACAGGATGTCTACTGCTTGGCGGTGCCTTGCAGCTTGAAGTCAAATTTGTTTTCGCCACCATCTTTAACTTCGGCGGTCAGAGTTGACTGCTTGTTGTAAATTGGTGGCACAGGATTCGGTGGAATGGGATTGCCACCTGTCTTCTTGTGGGCCTCCGCGTAGGCTTTTTCGTCATCGATTGCGAACTCGAAGTAGTCGGTCGCTTCGATCTCGATTCGATGAGATCCCAGCACCGGGCCATCGGTCGAGTCCAGCTTGAAAACCCCATCCTTGACGGTCGCCACGGCAGCGGGTCCAGCTTTGGTATCAACTGGAATAAAGCGAACGATGCCTGCAGCCAGATTCTTGCCGTCGAGTGTTACATTGCCTTCTGCTGCAACTCGAGTCGGTCCGGCGGGGCCGCCGCAACCAACAACGAACGCCAGCGACAAACACAAAGCACGGATGATGCAGTGCGTAATAAATCTGCCAGTGTCACCGATTGACACCTTCATGATGAATTCCTTCTGAAAAGCTGTGAGCGATGACGCGCATGCAGCGCGGATAGATCGCTCTTCAAAAGCAAGTTGAGGAAGGCTGGCCCAACCAGCCATCTCGATTGATGGCTGGTCAACACGTCGATCCAACAATTCAAGCCGAGAGCACTTAGAGCTCGGCGGGGCTCTCGTTGCCATTGCGAGTGCCGAGGCTGACGAGCAATGCCTGGCTGATGTTTTCGCTGACGGTCTGCACAGAACCGTCGCACATCAATAAGTTGACGATGTAGACTAGATA
>CAYLTY010000233.1:0-13445 GCA_964386705.1 uncultured Planctomycetaceae bacterium | reverse complement strand
GCTGCGACCGGAAACTCAGAACCCGGACGCCTTCGCTGACGGCGTGTGCTACATCAACGAAGCCCACGAACGCGTCGCGAAGCTGTATTTCGAAGACGGCTGCGTTGAGCAAGCCTGCCCGCCGCTGAAGGCTCTGCTGGCCATTATGGCGTTCGGCAACTACGAAGGCCGCGATGCCACGCATCCGGAGATTCGTCGCTTGTTTGAACGCGATGCGATGCTGAATTCCGACTGGTACCGCCGCCGCCTGCAGAAGAAGCAGGAACGTGATATCGATCTGTGGACGCGGCAGGTGGACTACGTCCAGAAGACACTGGACCGTGGTGCCATCGGCGCGGAGAACATGAATCTCAACGGACGCCTGGACTACGCGAAGACACAACTATCGAAGGTTTCAAGCCCGGAATACCTGAAGTCACTGGTGGGTTGCCTTGGTGCAGACCCCATGTAGCTGCTGATTCGATCGCACCTGGCAACAAAAAACCGCGTCTCAGCGAGACGCGGTTTGAACTTCGAACCACCCGCAATCGGGTAATTACTGGCGACGAACGCGACGACGGACGTCGGTTTCCAGCACGCCGAAGGCCTGCTCGTGACGCTGCAGCGCCATCGACAACGCCTGCAGCAATCGCTTGGCCGTGAAGTGATTCATGATGATCCGCTGCGTGACTGGCACGCGGACTTCACCTTGAGCATAAGGATTCGGATTCAGGCCGAGATCGAGAATCAGTTCCTCAGGGGTGCTCGACACGCGACAGAAGTTCGCGTAACCGGCGACGACTTGAGAGTCATCAACGGTCAGCGTCTGCTGCAACTGCTGTGGCTGCGGAGCAGCTTCAGCGGGAGCGGCAGGTTCATCTGTCTTGGTCTTCTCTTCAGTCTTCTCTTTTGCCACAGCTCTCTCTCCTTGGATCAACTCGTGCTTGCAACGAGCTCCTCATACCCCGCGTCTGCCCGCAGACACATTCTGCGAGTTTTCTCGCAAGCGCTTGGATTGACGGACGTTAGCTGGGCTAACTTCATTGAATCAACGCTAATTCCGCGATCCCCAGGCAGAGTTTCCACTCTAAAACGTAAGCTGGGCAACGAGCGCAGGGCGGGTCGCAAGCCACGATTGCTCTCGGGCAACGTGACCCGGCTTATGCTTGAGGGGCGCTACGAGTCACCAATCCGTGCCATCTGGATCAGTCCAGCCGCCAATAGAGCAGCGGTTTCAACTCGCAAGACCTGAGGCCCCAGACCGACCAGCCGAACTCCGGCGCCAACGGCTTGAGCAACTTCCTCCACAGTCAGACCGCCTTCGGGGCCAATCACAACGAAGATGGAATCCGGTGCTGCAGCTTTGGACTTCGCTGGCGCTCGATCAGCCGCATCTTTCAAGAGGGAACGAACCAGCGTTTCAGAGAGGGGCATGCCGCCCGGATGTGCGACCACAGCCAACTGGCCGTCAAACCGAGACTTAATCAGATCATCAAGCTTCGCCGGTGGTGAAATCTCCATCAGCCGCGAGCGGCCACATTGCTTCGACGCTGAAATGATGCTGTTGCGAAACGTTTCAATTCGGGAATCGCGCGGATCGACGACGCTGCGCGCAGTTGTCAGCGGCACGAGTTTGGACACGTTCAGTTCCACTGCTTTTTCAATCAGCCAGCCCGCGCGAGTGAACTTGGGAATTGGTACGGCGAGAATCAGCCGAGGGCTTGCTTCCGACGGCATCACCTCAACCTTGCCCACCTTCATGGCAGCTGCAGTGCGAGAGACCGCCGTAATCTCCGCATCAGCCTCGTGCCCGTGGCCATCAAACAGGCGCACGGTATCGCCGACCTGATGACGAGTGACGCGAACCATGTGATGAAACTCGGCACCATCGAGCGTAAACGCGCCCGACTTCATCTTGGTTTCGACAAAGAAGCGAGCCAAGCCAGCCATGCTGTCATTCCTCTGGAGACCTCCGGGCCTTCCTGGCAAAGCGGCACCGTCTCAAGACCACCTGTAGCGTTCCGAATCCGACCGGTCGAGTTGCTGCACCTTAAGAACTTCGGACTCGAATATGCTCAGTCCGGCGCCCTCACCGCATATCTTAGTTTCGCACACGAAGAACGTGGATTGGCCGCCTGTTCCTGCCTGGACGGTCGTATGACATCGGCGGCAACCTCTGAGTAAACCCCCGCCGCCGCACCCGCTTTGAACGCTTTCTTCACGCGGCGATCTTCGCCGGAATGAAACGTGAGAATGGCAACTCGACCGCCGGGTTTCAATGCCACGGGCAAACTCTGCAGGAAACTGTCGAGTGCCCCGAACTCATCATTCACCGCAATCCGCAAGGCTTGAAAGACTCGCCGAATCACGTCTTCCAGAGTGTCCCCAAACGCCAGCGGGAACTTGGCAGACTTGAGCAGTTCCAACAGTTGGCGAGTCGTCGCCAGCGGCGTTTGCCCGTGAGCAGCCAGAATCAGTTTGGCGACTTTCTGCGAATAGACCTCATCCGCATTGTCTTCCAGCAGTTTGGCCAGTTCGGACGGGGTCAATTTGGACAACAAGGCCGATGCCGGAATCCCGTGCTGCGGGTTCATGCGCATGTCGAGCGGACCATCGAACTTCAAGCTGAAGCCACGCTGCGGATTGTCAATCTGCATCGACGAAACACCCAGATCAGCCAGAATCAGGTCGACTCCACCAGGCGAGATTTCGCTGGCAACCTTCTTGATTCCCGCGTAGTTCATCCGCCGCACGATCAAAGCTTCGTCCGGAAAACCGAGCTTTCGCAGCCGCTCCTCAGTTTTGGGGAGTTCCAGCGGGTCAACGTCCAACCCCACCAGCTTGCCGCCCGGCAACAAGCGCTGCAGCAGCGATTCCGCGTGGCCGCCGTATCCCAAAGTGCAGTCCACGGCGACCTGCCCCGCTTGAGGAGCGAGCACATCCAGCACTTCAGCGACCATGATCGGCCGATGCGTCCCGGCGGGGGTTTTTCCGCTGGCGACGACCTTCGCGATGTCATCCGGATAGCGGTCCGGAGCGTGCTCCTTGTACTTTTCCTGAAAATTTCGCGGATGCGTGCCCGAGTATCGCGGACGCCGTTGCGAGTTCTGCGGTTCGGAGTTACTCATATAAGCCAACGTTGGTTCTCAGATTGGTCGTGTAAGCGCTTCGCACTTTATCCTCCTTGCAGGGATTCCAATATGAGCCGGGCTCATCTATTCAAAAGGCGCCGCGGATTTACGCTTATCGAGCTGCTGGTCGTCATCGCGATTATCGCGGTGTTGATTGCCCTAATGCTTCCGGCAGTCCAACAAGCACGGGAATCAGCCCGCCGAACACAGTGTCGCAGTAATCTCAAGCAGTTGGGGATTGCCCTGCACACGTACCAGGAGTCCCACGGCATGTTTCCGATCAATCACGGGCTGGGGGTCGCCGGTTCGTACTCATACGAGGTCGGGCGCCATCGGAAGGGAACGGTGATGGTGCATCTCCTGCCCTACATCGACAAAGTGACCCTTTACGAACAGCTTGATTTCAATGGCGACGTGGTGGCTCAGATTGATGCCACGCCAACACTGCAGAGACATATCATTGCCCCGCTGAACTGCCCAACAGACACCCACCATGGGCTGGGCTCCACAGGCAAAGCGATTACGAATTACGTTCCTTCGGTGGGAGCGCAGGCCACCGCCAGCAACGCTGGCTCCTGCACGATTTTCCCTGGAAACACCTTTGGTACCGGTTCAGACGCCCATTCGAACCATGCCAATTCAGCCAACATTTCCGGCATGTTTGCCGGTCGTGCGGCTTGGGCAGCTCGACCAAAAGATGTCACGGACGGGTTGTCGAACACCATCGCCATGGGTGAAGTCGTCGCGGGATGCAGCGCACACATCGATACCCTGGGCTGGTACACCTCTCATATCGGCATCAACTCGACGGCAATCCCGCTTAACTACCCGTCCTGCGTTGGCGAGCCTCCCGGAAACAACGGCACACCTCTTAACTGCAACTCCTGGAACGGCTGGGCGACGGAAGGCGGTTTCAAGTCGCGTCACGTCAATGGAGTTCACGTGGTGATGGGAGACGGTGCGGTCTTTTTCATCAATCAGAACATCGACTACCGCAATCTCCAGCGTCTTGGTGACCGTCGAGACGGCGAGATCCTGTCCGAGTTCTAGGCCATGCGCTTTCATCATTCACACATTCGATCGTTGCTTGCGGAGTCGTCATGAAGTTTGCGTCTAGCCTGAGTCTGTTTGCGGTCGTGATGCTTCTGGCGGGTTGCGGCGGTAACTCACGTCCCACGCCCGTTCCGTTCAAAGGTAAACTGGTTTATCAGGGCGCTCCGGTCACCAACGCTCAGGTGCAGTTCTTCCCCGAAAAGGCCCCCAGCCCCGCCAGTGGAGATACCGGGCCGAACGGTGAGTTCACCCTGACGACCTACTCTCCCAACGATGGTGTTCTGCCGGGCAAGCATAAGGTCATCGTGACGGTGAAGAGCCAAGCCGGTGCTCCCGGCGCGGCGAGCGTGGATGGTGCTGACTATGCTGCGGCGATGGCCGCCCTGCAGAACAATCCCAACAAGGAACTGCCGAAGCCGCCGTTCCCGGCTAAGTATATGGACCTGCTGGGTTCGGATCTTTCGATTGAAGTCAAAGAGGGACAGCCACAGGATGTAATCCTCGAATTGCGTGACTAGCTTGCTCAAGCCAGTCCACCTGGACCACAGGGGCAGGTTTCCATGTCGAATCCAATTTCCAGTTCCAAGGCGAATTTGCAGCACGGGTTCAATCGGCGAGCCTTCCTCGGCGACACGGGCTTGGGGTTCGCTGGTTTAGCCTTGGGAGCCATGCTGGCTCAGGACGGAGTGCTGCGCGCTGACGCTCCCCAAACGTGGGTGCCTCCAGATGGCCAACCGCATTTCGCGCCGCGCGCGAAGAGCGTGATCTGGCTGTTTATGAACGGCGGAGTTTCGCACGTTGAGTCCTTCGATCCAAAACCGGAACTGACCAAGTACGCCGGCAAGAGCATCGGCGAAACGCCGTACAAGGATGCCCAGAACCCCGAGAAGCTGAAGCTCGCGCGCGTCACCGTGGTCAACGATGCCAACGGTCAGCAACGCAACAAGCTCTACCCGTTGCAGGTCGGTTTTCGGAAGTACGGAGAAGCCGGCATCGAACTCAGTGACTGGGTACCACACGTCGGCAGTTGCATTGATGACATCGCGATCGTGCGGTCCATGTTCACGACGGACGACAACCACGGCGCCCAGACCCAGTTCCACTCCGGTCGTCACATGCTCGACGGGGAATATCCCACACTCGGAGCCTGGGTGCATTACGGACTGGGCTCCATCAACGACAACCTGCCGCAGTTCATTTCGATCGGCAATCGCGAATACTGGAACGCGAAAGATGGCCACTACCTCGGCCCGGCGCACGACGCGATTCCGTTGCGAGTCGATTTGAAGAACCCGCTCGACTTCGGACGCCCGGAGCGGGACCTCAGCGCCGAGGAACAACGCGTCGGCTTCGATCTCGTCGGCAAGCTGAATCAATTGAGGTCCACTGCGTATCCACAAGATCCTGCGCTGAATGCGCGCATCAAGGCGTACGAACTGGCCTATCGGATGCAAGCTTCGGTACCCGACGTCATGAACGTCAATCAGGAGACTCCGGACACGATCAAGATGTACGGGCTCGATGATCCGGCTACGCGGGCATTCGGCGAGCAGATGCTGGTCTGTCGGCGCTTCGTCGAACGCGGCGTGCGGTTCATCCAGGTGCAGCACGGAGCGGGCGGTGCCGGTGTCTGGGACGCTCACGGTGGTCTGAAGGCCAACCACGAACGCAATTTCAAAGCGGTCGACAAACCGATCGCAGGATTGCTCAAAGATCTGAAGCAACGCGGGTTGCTGGACTCCACGCTGGTGGTCTTCGCGAGTGAATTCGGTCGCACGCCGGGGACTCAAGGGTCCGATGGCCGCGATCATCACATCTATGGCTTCTCTGTCTGGATGGCAGGCGGTGGCATCAAAGGTGGTATTGCTCACGGCGTGACGGACGAGATCGGCTTCCACGCAGTGGAGAACCGGCACTACGTCACCGACATCCATGCGACGATCATGCAGCAGCTCGGGCTGGACTCACGCCGCCTCGAGATCCCCGGTCGCAAGCGCCTGGACATCGATCACGGCAAGCCGATTGACGAGATCATCGCCTGAGGCCGCTCACGTTTCGCGATGTATCAGGTCATCGGAATCCAGCGGGCCAGAATGAAGGCGGGCACCAGCAAAGCCGCTGTAGCGACCCCCAGTGCCGGCTGCCCCGTCGTAAAGACAACCAGCATCGCGTCCAGCATGACCAGCGACAGCAGCATGATCTTGATTGCCAACTGGACATGATCGGGCGACGGTTCGATGATCGCCGTCACGAGTCGTCGGATGACGGTGATTGCCACGACGCCCAGCAGCACCATCGACATTGAGCGATCACTCTGGGACGGCGCGTTCGCCAGAAACGCCAGCAGAATCGCCAGTCCGAGATTGATGACCACAGCGGCGCCGACCAGCAGACCTCGATTGCTCCACTTGGCTTCCTGCTTCGCGAACCATGTCAGGCCGGTGACGTACACCCCCAAGCCCGCTGCCACATGCAGCGACTGCAGCAGCAAGGTCGATTCACCATCAACGACCGTCAGAGCACTGGCACCCAGCAGGACGTTGAAGAACCGGCAACTGCCCATCGCCAGCGGCCCCAGCGGAGTCCGCTTCAGAGGACCGTCATACAGATAGATGGCCGCCGTCAACGCCAAAGCTACGAACAGCGAGTTCATACCGACCGCCGCCGCGATAACGATTCCAATCACATTCAGCGTGAGCCCCAAAGTGATCGCCAGCTTCAGCGGAACTCGGCCGGAAGGAATCGGCCGCAACGGTCGCTCTTTGAGATCGACCTGCCGATCAAACACATCGTTGAAGATCATGCCCGCCCAATAGTGGCAGACCGATGCCACGATCAGCATCACGAACTGCGGCACAGGCTCAAACGATCCATGCGTCAGCGCATAACCCAGGAAGATGTCCGCCATCGCGGTGAAGACATTCGGCAGGCGCACCAGTTGGACGAGCGCCAGCGGCAGCCCGCCCTCGGATTCCGGCTCAGGCTCGGCAGGCAACGGGATCGAATTCGATTCTGTCATGGATGTTTATTCAGTCTGCGTGATGACGAGCTGTTCGCGAAGAGCTTCAGGAAGAGCACCGCAACGCGATCACATGCGCGAAATGATGCCCTTCGTTTCCAACGGGTGAGGCCCACTGGCCGTCAGCGCGGGAGCACCTTTCTCCGGCAGCATCTTGCCGCGATTGGCGAGTTCTCCGGGATCAATCGCCCGGCGGATGCGACGCATGAACTCGACGTCCTTTTCGCCGAACTGATCCGTGATATAGGCCCGCTTCTCCAGCCCCACACCATGCTCGCCGGTGATCGAACCACCAAGGCGGATACACAGCCGCAGAATCTCGCCGGCCAGCTCTTCAGCGTGATGCAAGGCACCTTCCTTGCGACCATCGAACATGATCAAGGGATGCAGATTGCCGTCGCCAGCGTGAAAGACGTTGGCGACTCGAACTCCGAATTCAGCGCTGAGCCTCTCGATCTCGGCCAATGCGTAGCCCAGCTTCGATCGCGGGACAACGCCGTCTTGAACGATGAAGTCAGGACTCAAACGGCCCACTGCCGAGAATGCACTCTTGCGACCGGTCCAGATGCGCAGCCGATCTGCGTCGGTCTGAGCCACCTGAGTGAGATAAGCTCCCGACTCGGCAATCACTTTATCCAAACGCGGCTTCTCGGCCTCGACCTCTTCGGCCGGGCCTTCGAGTTCCACAATCAGCATCGCTTTGGCATCGGTCGGATAGCCCGCCGCCACGGCCACGTTGGCGGCATCCATCGACAGACGATCCATGATCTCCATCGCGCCGGGCAATAGCCCCGACGCCACCACCATCGCCACCGCGTTGCCGGCTTTCTCCAGCGAGTCATACGCAGCCTGCACGGTGTGATAGACCTCAGGCTTCGGCAGCAGACGCAGCGTGATCTCCAGAGCCACGCCGAACAGGCCCTCGCAACCGATGAACATTCCGGTGAGGTCCGGGCCGGACCCTTCCAGGCTGTCGCCGCCGAACTCACAGACTTCACCATCCGGCAGCACCGCCTTGATACCCAGCACGTGATTGGAAGTCATGCCGTACTTCAGGCAGTGGGCACCGCCGGAATTGAACGCGACGTTACCACCGATCGTGCAGACCGGGCCGCTGGACGGGTCAGGCGCGTAGTACAGCTTGTCAGTCACTGCTCGCTGTGAAACGCGCAGGTTGATGATGCCCGGTTCGACGACTGCGATGCGTTGCTTCGCGTCGTAACGCAGCAGCTTGTTCATCCGGTTCAAGGCCAGCACCAGTCCGTCCTCAATCGGGACCGAACCGCCGCTCAAACTGGTACCGCTGCCGCGAGCCATGAACGGCACGTTGTAACGATGACACAGCTTGACCGTGTCGATGACTTCCTGCTGAGTTTCCGGCAGCACAACTCCAGCAGGCTTTGCGCGAAACGCAGTGAGCCCGTCGGACTCGTACGGCGCCACTTCAGCCGCGTTCGTCAGCAGCCGCTTGGCCGGATAGATCCGTCGAAGTTCCGCGAAAAACTGATCCGCACTCATGGGGCCATCGCTCCGAGCGTGTGTTGAGCAAGCCGTTTCAACGAGCTTCCAACGCCGTTGAATCACCAGCCACACGTCGAGGATACCACGGAACGGCCCGCGGTGAATCCGTCCGGCGGCCAGCAAATCAATCGCCGCTCGAAATACGAAAAAAGCCCGCGAGTTGTTCACTCGCGGGCTTCTCAGACTTCGGACAAAGTCAATCTGCGTGCAGGTTACTCGAGCACAATGCTCAGCCAGCCACCGTTCGCCTTGACCTGAGTCACTGCAACTTTGACGGCGGCGCCTTCGCCACGCTTGATATCGATGAAGCGGTCCGCGGTGCGTGTGGGCAATGCCTTCTGGATCTTGGTGGTCACCACGGCGGCCCGAGCACGTTGTTCAACCGGATTCGTCACCATTTCAACCGGTGACACCGTGACCTGACCGGCTTCCAGCTTCACATCGCTGCCCGCAATCGAAATCGCGATTGGCACAGCGATTTCCTGAGTCGGGATGGCTTCGCTGTCTTCCGGCTTGAGTCCCATGCGGAAGATCAACGTCACCTGCCCATCCTGCAGACGAATTCGCAACGCGTCTTGAGCCGGGAACACGAACTTGGTGTTGTCCGGCTTCTCGTTGTCCTTCTTCTTCAGGTTAATGACCTTACCGGTCAGCGTCTTGACGGCATTCGCGAGTTCAACGGCGAGTTCGTCTTCAGTCAAACTCTTGCCACCCAGACCCAGACGATCCAGAGCGTTATTAATCGCTGTCTCGTGCAGATGGACCGCCGCGCCAACCGCGGAACCTGCTGTCAGGCGGGTCGAATCACCACCGAGTTCGCCGTTCTCCATCAACCGGGTGCTGATCGCCAGATCGGTATCCGTCGTGCGGTAGCTGCGAGCAGACGGGAACAGGCCATTCACGCGCAGCTTCTCGTTGACATCGGATTCAATCTGCTTGCTGTACTCGCCGAACTTGCTGTCCGCTTCCTGATCGAAGCGCGGCAACACGCGGTTACGCAGCTTGTCAGCGGCAATCGCTTCCGACGCTCCGCGACGATTACCAGCTTCGCCGACCGCATAGTTGTCAGCAATGCCGCCCAAGAGCGGCACACCGCTCACGCGAGTGCGAGCTCCGGTCGTCGTGTTGTTCGCCTGCACGTTGATCGTGCCGGGAGCCGTTGTGAAGCGGTCACCATCGAAGGCGATCTGCTTGCGAGCCCAGAACTGATGATAACCCGACGTGAAGATCGTCGCCTGATCCGTCACACCCTGTGTGCTGGTTTGCGACACGCCAGTCAGCGTCAGAGCGAAACGAATGTCCTTGCCGCTCGGCAGCAGATCCACACCCACGCTGGTGGTCGTCCACTGAGTTCCATCGACCTTGGCCCCGAGGACGAAGTCATCCACCGGCCCCGTTTCTTTCTGCTGCTCGCCGATGACCTTCGTCAGGAAGGTTTCAGAGGCGATCACGCGCGTGTTGTAGTTGAAGTAGCTGGCAGACAGGGCGTCGCCCAGGGTCTCGCCACCATCAGCGGCCAGCTTCCGAATCTCCGCAAACGTAGCGCGAGCAACCTTAGCGTCTTCGATGGAACGGCCTTCTTCATAGCGTTCCAGCGATTCGACCAGCTTCTTCAGCGACTCACGCAGCGCTGGCTGATTTGTAGCAGTAGCAGGTGCATTCAACGCCGCGACGTAGCTGTCGAGAGCCGTTTTCAGTTTAGTGAAGGCTTGCCGCTGAACGAACTTGCGTTGATCGTCAGACTGCAGTTTGTCCAGATTGGTGAGCCGAGATTGCACCGTCGTAACCACGTCCGCAGCCACTTCACCACTGGTCAGCTTGCTGACGTCGCTCGTCTTGGCAAATGCCTTCCACGATTGACCGTTCTCGATTCCATTCAGATACGCATCAAGTTCCTGAGCGGCCTTCGCAGCGTTCGCCTGCGCGGTCTTCAAACGATTCGCACGAGCCGTCTCGGGATTGAGTTCCAGCGTATCCAGCGCGCCCTGAGCCACCCAAACGCGACGAGACAGCCGACCATGTTGCTGAGCCAGCTTGTCGAGAATCGCGGCATACTTCCCGTCAGCCAGCGCCTTCTCCATCGTGCCGAGTTTGACTTTCAGCGACCCCAGAATCTCACGCTGGCCAGCCGCATCCAGACCTTCCTTCTCGTAGAGGTCTGCGACCAGTTTGGCGGTGCCCTTACTCCAGTCACTCCATGACTCGCCCAAACTGGAAACGAAATCGTCTTCGATCAGTCCCACGGGAATCTGGGCTGGCAGGATGCCTCGCAAGCCGGTTGGAGCCTGAGCCGCTTCCTGGGCACTCAGAAAGAAACTCGGTGACCACTGAGCCAGGCCAATTCCAGCACCGAGACCGAGGGCCAACAAACCGCGCTTCAGGAAACGCGATGAACTCTTGGGGAACTTCATTTGAAGCAACTCCATTCTGAAACTTAAGCCGTTGAACCGTGAATCACAGTTAGGCGGGAAACTCCATTCGCGAAGCCCGAACTCGCGAAACAGTCCGGCAGGCAGAACCGGCGACGCTCGTCATCCTCGAGCAGGAGTCCGAGCATCAAGTTCGACCACCTCAGCTCATTCAATCCGTAGAAACCAAAGATTGCGGCACAAACTGCGCTGGATCGCATCGAAGGAATCAACGGTCGAGTTACGTAGTCTCGACGAACAAGCCGAGCAGGTGTCAATGTCCCCGCCGAGTGCGCAGTCTAGGACGTCCATGCAACCGTCGCAAATGGGCCGTCTTTCCTAATTGTCAAAGTTCTACGTTTCGTTGGCGCCCCTGTTTCAGTCTTGAAACACCCGATCGCATCGCATCTCGGCGATCCGATGACATCCAGAGACAGAGTCCTTATCCGCTAATTTGTAGCGATTACGGCAAGTTGAGGGGTAAGTCACGAGGCCCTTCCTCGACACCCGGTTGGGCTCGATCGGCACCGCAAATCCTCCGATTGGCGGAAATGTGCTGAGCGCTCCAGAACCCCCAAAATTAAAGGCCAGCGGTTAGAGATGAACTCATTGCGGGAGGACTTACACCGATGCTGGCAAACCGACTTCGATCGTGGGGAATGCCAGGTTGATCTGCAGTTCCTCGTGCATCAGGCGGTTGTTGCAGCGTTTGTTGATGCCGCGCATGTGGCGCGCGACGGCATCAGTGGCGAATGTCGGAGACGCAGCGCCGACCAGTTGAGCCAGCAGAGAATAATAGTCACGGCGCGGCACCGGTCGGTCATCGCTGATCAGGTACGTGCGACCGGGCAGACCTCGCTCCGAGCATTTCACGACCGCAGTCACGGCGTCATCGACATGAATCAGGTTCAGCCATGCGTCCGGCGGACCGGGCAGGGGTGTTCCGGACTTCAACGCATCGACACGCGACAGCAGTCGCCCGGGGCCATAGATCCCCGACAGTCGCAAGATGTTGATGTCGAAGCTGGCGGCGGCGGCATTCACCAGAAGTTCGGCATCCAGACAGATGCAACCGGACTCCTCAGTCGGTTCGCAGGGGGACGTCTCGTCCACGACCTCACCTTCGCACTGCGCATAGACGCTGGTGCTCGAGACCTGCACGAAGCGTCGGCAGCGGTTCTGCAACGCCGTCAGTACGTTTTGCAGACCGTCCACATAAACTTCGCGTTTCGATGGCGACGCGAAACGGTCATAGCCGACGGCGTGCAGCACGGAATCAACTACCGGCAACTGATTGAGACTCGCTGCCCGCGTCACATCTCCAATGAACGGTTCGATGCCCAGCGCGTGCAGTTCCTGAGCCCGATCAATCGATCGCGTCAGCGCGTAGACCTCATCGCCAGCAGCCAGCCACCGCTCTGCCACTCGCCGCCCCAGATAGCCACAACCAACAATCAGTCGCTTACGGGCCTGTGCTTCCTCTGTCATCGATCCGGCTTCCATCTGAAGGTAGGTCGGACAATCCTGTCCGACAGCCGGACAAGATTGTCCGGCCTACATAATTTGTTTGAGTTCGGACGGTCTGCTATTTCGCTTCCGTGATTTTCGGGACCACTGGAGCAGCCGAGCGGACTTCAACTTTGACGTCGCCTTGAAGCGCCGCAATCCGCTTCTCAACAGCCTTCACGGCTTCGGCTCCATGATGAATGCCGAAGTCCAGGGTGAAGGACCGCGTCTCGTTAGGAGCCAGTTTGGGAACTCGACCAAAGTGCCGTTCGACGCGCCGATTGAAGGGGTAGCCGGTCCCAGGCTCAATGCCCGTCACATAGCCGTCAGCTTCGGCAGCGGTGTTCTTCCACTGAGTCAGATAAGGGAGTTCGCTGACAGACCATGTCAAAGAGGTGCCCAAGTCTCCGGCGGCGTTTGATAGCAGAGCCGTCGTTTTGCCGCCCTTGTCCGCGAGCGGTTCCAGCAGGAAGACTTCTTCAACGAAACCCTTCGTCGGGCCTTTGTAGGTTGCGTAAGCGCTCACCGACTTCGCCGCCTGATCGTTCATCGGAGTCACCGTCTTGATGGGCGCCGCAAATTTGGATCCGGCTTCCAGTAGTGGTTCACCATAGTTAGCGTGGTAGATGAGCTGAAATTCTTGATCGAACGCGCCCGCATTGGTCACTGAGTCCGAAATCCGGAAGGACTCTTCACCGGGCAGAAATGAAACCTCGGTCCTCAGATCAAGTTTGGGACCGTAGAACATGCGCTCGGAAACCGAGCCGCTAATTGTGATACGATGCGGGGCCTTGGTCTCAATCATGACGAGGGCCTGGGAAGCGGGAA
>CAYLTY010000232.1:8679-13460 GCA_964386705.1 uncultured Planctomycetaceae bacterium | reverse complement strand
GACCACCCGGTTAACGCACGACGCCGAGAGTTCACGCTCTCGGCGTTCGTCGTTTTCCGCCAGTCCCGCAACGACTTGCGGTGACGCTCTCTCCTGTGAGAGTTCTCTACCGGGCACGTGCGAACGGCGTCTGCCCCTTGCTTAGCCTCACTCCTCTCCAGAACTCTCGCGCTCTCGGCACGTCGGACCCGTTTGGGTTAACAACTTGGTTGCGTCCGGGGTGGCGGTTTCCGAATGAGTATGGCCCCCGCACGTATCGAACCGTCACCGGATGCTCGTGAAGACAGGATCTTACGACTCGAAGCTCAGTTCGGTTGCACCAATGGTTGCACTACAGAGTCCTGAATGCGCCAGCATGCGCCTGATAACGCAAGACACCACACCGACGATCGAAGCACATGACAGCGACCCATCAAGGGCCATCGCCGCTTGGCCAAACTTGCCCCAAGCGGTGAAAGCTGCGGTTCTTGCCATCATTGGAAGCTACGAGCGTTTGCCGCACTGAATACCGGAATGTCATCGTTGCAGGCGACCCTGTCTCATAAGTGAATCCGTTCGCGTGCTACGTGTTCGAACGTCGCCACTGCCAGCCTCTTGCGGGCCGAGAACGTCCAATTGGAGCGTCATAGGCATACTGATCCACAACTACTCGACCTGAGATCTTTCTTGGTGCCTCTCGACATGGCCCGAATGGTCGTGATTGAGGTCGACGCCCGCCCTTGCCGAAGACCGAAGCTTGGCCACGGCATTCCCCAGTTTTTTCCGCCCCCACCCCTTTTCTCAATGGGTCACCTTACGTAGCTCCTCGAAGTGCACTGCAGATGGGAAGTCCCTATTTTGGGCAGCTTGAGCGTTCCAGCGATCACACCCAAAACGGCTTGAAGGGAGGCATCTTGCAATTCACCAGGCAATCGAATGTCGCTTCTTTAGGTCGAACAATCTCCTCGGTGAGCGTACGTGTCAGCAAACTTGAGTTCTACCGACCTTCCGTCTGACGCAGAATCCTTCCTGCCTCGACTCATGACGAGAGGTTTTTACTGCAGATCGGCATGTTGGCTGACTCATCGCGCTGACGAACCGCAAGGTTCGCTCATCCTCTGACTTCAACCATGTAGCGGATGGTCCTCGATCACTGTTGCACCTGATTTTGGAACAAACGATATCATGAACAAACAGTTCGACATGCTTGCGAATACACAGATGGATCAGCAATCATAGATCCTTGGAGATTCTGGGACGGAGCCGCCAGCCCTTGACCAGGCCATTAAATCAGCAGACCCCCCGAATATGACCTTCGTGACTCGCAACAGCGTTGAATGCTTTCGCCGGAACGAAGCTAAGCGTCCAAGACGATGCTGGCTGGATTTCGCTTGCTCAGCTTTGTTGATGTGCTCTCTTGGGGTTACTGGCTGTTCGGGTTGCGAATCGAAAACCACGAGTGAGGCGTCGACCACGAAGGCGAATTCGTCCGCTGACGTTGGGGTTCCATCAGTGGCGGAGGGAAGCCCACAAGACGGCCTGGCACCCTCGTCGGAAACAGATGCGCCAGAAGACGCTGACCCTGCAGGTCGCAGATCGTCCCGCGGCGAGAAGACTGGTGGACCGAACGAAACGCCCAACTCAGGAGCCTCGGGCTCGGGTGGATCGCCATCAGAGGGAACCGCCGCAAGTTCAACACTGCCTAGCATTGGCAGTGGCGTGCGAGGTAATGGAGTTGGCTCCGGCGGTGCCGAATCGAAGCATCAGCGGTCGAACATGCCAGCAAATCCCGCTGCAGCTCTGGCGTCGGCCCGAGAACTGCAAAGGCGAAGTGAAGGGGCGGCATCTAAGAAGGATTTTGGACTCGCCTATCAGCTTGCAGTGGCAGCCTGGGAGTCGGTTCATCAATTTCCAGAAGATACTGCCTGTTCCAACATGGCAGCCACCTTAGAGAAGCGACTCGACGAGCTGGGAGCCCAAGCTAACGCTCAAGTGGACGGCAGCAAGTTGCGGACGAAGACGCTGATCGTGAAGTAATCCTCGAGATTTGAAGGTGCGTTCAACCAAGACGCGTCCGATTGAACACGCCATGTGGTTGAAGAGGTCAAGACGCCTGCGCGAATGGCACTTTCGAAAGGTGAAGATGCAAGACACTGCAGCAGTCACACGACCTGCCGGAATCCTCGAACGAGTTACATGCCCACATTGTTGGGAGCAGTTTCCCCCCGAAAAGACATTGTGGGTGGCTGAGCACTCGGACTTGCTGGGAGATCATCGACTAGGGCCGGAGCAACCCCAACGATTCTTGCCCACACGATTCACGGTCAAGGGAGAAGCCATCGACTCCAAGGGGTTTCCGTGCCACCAACTTGCCTGCCCTAACTGCCATCTTTCGGTCCCGCGTCCATTGCTGGAAATGGAACCTCTATTTCTGTCGATCTTCGGGGCACCTGCTAGCGGCAAGTCCTACTTTCTGGCTGCGATGACCTGGGAACTGAGGCGAGTTCTGCCGCTCGGATTCTGCACGTCATTTTCAGACTCAGATCCGGTACTGAACCGCAATTTGAACGACTACGAGGAGTCGGTTTTCTCTGGAGGATCAGAAAATGAGCTGGTCCCGTTAGCGAATCTCATCCGCAAGACAGAAGAGCAAGGCGACTTGTACGACACAGTTTCGTTCGGGAATCAGATCGTCAGCTACCCACAACCGTTTCTATTCACTCTCCAACCGCAACCGGGCCATCCCAAGGTTGCAAAAGCCGCGGCCATGTCACGCGTCGTCACCCTCTATGACAACGCAGGTGAGTCATTCCAGCCCGGCAAGGACTCGGCTGCAAATCCGGTCACTCGTCACATGGCTCAGTCTAGGGCCTTGATGTTCGTATTCGACCCGACTCAAGACAGTCGGTTTCAGAAGCACATTGATTCTCCCGCGGCCCCTAAAGCTCGCACAATGCGTCAGGAGCCCATACTGCAAGAGGCAGCATCGCGAATCCGCAGATACTCTGGCCTTCGACAATCCGAACGGCACCGAAGACCTCTGATCGTCATCCTCACCAAATTTGATGCGTGGTGGAATCTTCTCGGGGGCGACCCGCCTGAGGAACCGATGGTGCGAATGAAGGGCACTGATCCAGATGCGCGTGGAACAACTGCCGCGATGCACGGTCTCAACACGCCATTAATTGATCGCCAATCTCGAATTCTTCGGGAAATTCTGCTTCGAACGACTCCCGAAATCGTTACCGCAGCAGAGGGATTCGCGGAAGAAGTGATCTATATAGCCGTAAGCGCAGTAGGTTGGGACGTGGAATTGCATTCAGAGAGTCAGTCGCCTGCCATACGGCCTGCAGACGCTCGCCCGTATTGGGCAACCGTTCCATTTTTGTATGCGTTGTACCGTTCGGTTCCAGGACTGATTCCAGCACTTGTCCGCAAGTAGTATTCCGAAACAACACCAATACTCAATGACCGCACCTGACGGTGCTTGAGGCTCGATATGCAGGAATTACTTTACACCTCAGCACCCCGCGGACTTAAACCCGGAAGTCGTGGCTTTTGCACGGTCCTGAGTACGCAAAGCATGGTTGCTCCTCTGGCGAACGCACTTGAGGGCCTGAGCGGCTATCGGCCTGTCTTTCCGATTGGCGATAAACGTGTTGGTGACAATCCGGTTAATTACTCACATCTGAAGCTGAATGTCGTCGGGAAATCGCTGAGTGTTTTGTCGCGGGTGGCAGACTATGGTTTGGACTATTCGCAACGGACAAACAAACTAGCACATCACATAGTGCTAGAAACCAATGAATTACCGGCCGCCGGACCGGCAAGTACTGCCCGTTTGCCTGGAGTACTACGGGATTCTTGGGATGGTGAACCGAAGATTCTGCCGCCAAAACCACTTCGAAAAGAGCCGACTGCACCAACCGGAGTTTGCCAGAACTGGAAGGACATGACCGGCGATGCAGGCTGGGCCGGTGCTCTGGCGGAAAGCTTTCTCGATAATCCAACTCGCCCAGTCATTCTGCTCTTCCAACCAGGCCAAGACCTGCTGCCCCTAATTGATGAGGCGATTTCATTGCTGCCGGTCGAGCGCCGTTGGGAAGTGACATTTAGCACATACTTCACTGGACTTCCCCAAGGACATTCTTGTCTTTGGCGATGCATTGTTTCTGGATCGAAAGAGGCGAGCGAGTCAATTCGTTTCGCCTCCGCATTGCGTCTGGATCTCACAAACGCGATGCACCCCCACGCGGTAGGAGGTAAGCTTGTCGATTCCGCCAGGACTGGCATCTCCCCTCGCTATCCCAAGCAACCTTCGTCGAGCAGAACTACTTCAGGCGCCAGACCGCTCCAACGCACAGAACCATCCCCCGTTGTCTTCGCCGAGGTTGAACACGTCGATGCTGTGCTCATGGAAGGTGAAGAACCTGGCCAAATTGAAACGAGCAATTCGGCCCCGGCTGGGGCGCCTCCGAGGTTATCGCCATCTGCGTTCAAGTATGCAGTGCGACAGCCCAGTTCGTCGTCCTCCGGATCGCCTTCCAGAAGTTCAATCAGAAAATGGATTCTTGGAACCGGTCTCGCCGCGCTGATCGGAATTCCTGCCGCTGTAGGATGGCATTTCAGCCAAAATCCGCAGGTCGGGTCGGACCTTCGAGGTGAACAGAGGGAGACTGCCAGCACAGCAGAGAAGCCCAAAGACACTGCCAGCACAGGAGAGAAGCCCAAAGACACTGCCAGCACGGGAGAGAAGCCCAAAGACACTGCCAGCACGGGAGAGAAGCCCAAAGACACTGCCA
>CAYLTY010000232.1:0-8579 GCA_964386705.1 uncultured Planctomycetaceae bacterium | reverse complement strand
GGAGAGAAGCCCAAAGACACTGCCAGCACGGGAGAGAAGCCCAAAGACACTGCCAGCACAGGAGAGAAGCCCAAAGACACTGCCAACACCGGCGACGATGCGATCAAGACCGTTAGCAGTGCTCGATTCCTTGATCTGTTTGACGCAAAAGGGTTGCCGACGAAAAATCCCGTGGTAATGGAGACTGGAATTCTAACGGCACAAAAAGACAGTATTGCTCTTCAGTTTTACGCTCCCAAGGAACTTCAGAGGCTTAAGGCGAAAGGTTCAGCAACAGAAATCAGCCTAAGCGCCGATATTCCCCCAAAGCCACCCGTTGTAGGTAAATTCTCATTCCACGAGAACTCCGCAGGAACGATCGAACTTATGTTTGAGCCGAAAGACGCGGCAGTTGAAGCCTTCAGATCAATACGCTTCTGCATGCTGCGGTTGCAGGCTGGAAAACAATGCCTCGACGTCCGATTTGCACAGCCAGAAACATTGGCGGTTAGCCTGAAGTATCAAACCGCTCGGAATGAGATTATGGGGAAGGCCTCATTCAGTTCGAAGTTACTGAACGAGGCGTATCAAGCGAACCTTAAAATAAAAGTCACTGGCAGTTTCATTCCCGAAGACTCGCGCAAGACTGCGATATGGCGTGAATTCACTTTAAATTCAATGAGTGGATTGAATCTGTTCGAAAGCAGTTTCTCACCAGAACTAGTAGGCATGCTTAACTTAAGACATGGGAAAACCACGATCGAATGCCAGGCGAACAACGATTTCGAAGTGGCGCTTCATTGCGCGGAAAACCAATACCCTGACAGGAAGGAGGCGGTCAAAGAAAGGATTCAGATTCTCGCCGGTCGAGACCAAAGGGAGAAGAACTCGGTACAATGGGATAAGGCCAAAGTATACGTGACTAAGCTTAGGAGAGATGGTCTCGCCAAAGAAGATAAGGTGAAATTCGACACCGAGAAGGAAAATATACTTAAGGAGATTGATGACATTGGGCGTGACATCACGAGCGCCATTCTACAAGCCGAAAGTTTGGCGAGATCCAAAGTCAGTGCTTCGTTTTGGCTTGAGTTAATCCACGATGATGCCAGTTTTGATCTCGAGATCGTCCGTATTGATAGACCGGAGAGCCAAGGTCGAAAGATGAGTGAGAATAATGAGTGATTATCAACGATCTGTTGACGAGTTGCGCTTTGCGATTCAAAGCGATGGCGAAATCTTGTTACAGGTGATTGAGTTACCGGACACGTTCTTGGCACTTGTTTCCACCTATTCCGACTTATGCAACGGCTGCAATCTGAGGCTCCGCCAATGCGACGATGCGTTGCGACAAGGGTTGCGCTCAGAGGCACTCCACCTGGCCGATGCAACTCCGAACCTGCTGGACTTGCTGGGAACTCTTGACTTTCCAGAACGTGATGAGCTGGTCCAGATCCTCGAACGCCACAATCAGGCCAAGCCGGAACCTCTGCTGGTTGATGTCGCTGGCTCACTGAATGAAGCTTATGCCATTCATGAGCCGCTGGCGGCGCTTCTCTGTCAGCATCGTCTCTTCGCGTTGGCTCGCAGTCCATTCCCCCAGCGTTTGGGAGTGCTCAGATCACTGGCAGAGCTTGATTCAGAGTCTCCGCATTGGGACTCAGATATTCGCGAGATGGAACAAGCTCGTTTTGTGGAAATTGAGTCGACGTGCCGCACCGCTTCCGCCAAAGGTGATCTGGGCGTCTTGAAACTACTGATGAACGAATTGACGACAACACCGTGGCGGCAGACGCCGCCAGCCAAGCTCGTTCGCGATTTGAAGCTCCGCGGCGGTCAGGTGAAACGCACCGGAGCGCGTCAGTTGCTGGATGAACTTGCCCCGCAACTTCACGATGCATTCTCGGCGCTTGATCTTGTCACCGCACGGGAACTTCGGGATCAATGGGTGGATGCGATTGCGGCGGCGCAGCTTCCTAAAACCGATGAGCTGTCAGAGCACGTTGCGCCGGTTCTTGAATGGATCGCGGATGAGGATCAAAGGGAAGCTGACGAGAAATCGTTTCAACGCGCGATCGCGGCACTCGAGCGTGGCCTGGAGGACGACTCGTTAGCATCCGCTGAACTTAGAAAACTTGGCGACGATGTTGAAAAGCATGGTCGGGCGATACCAGCAACATTGCTGAATCGCTTCAGCAATCGTCTGGGCAGTCTGGAGTTGACTGAGTTGCGGCACCATCGCCTCAGGATGATCTCAATCGTCGTGGGCATATTGTTCGTCGTCGGGGCTGTCGGAAGCCTTATTTATGTTGGGAATCGAAATCGAGAGTCACGGGAAATCCTCGCCGCCATTGAGAACCTAATTGAGGATCAAAACTTCACCGAAGCTCATGCACTGTTCGAGAAACATCAGGATCGAGCGACATCCGAGAACTGGCCGGCAGCCAAGAATAAGCTGGCGAATGCCGAGCAGAGGGAACGTGCTCGAGAAGTAGAATTCGCTGCGGCAATCGAGGCCGCTCGTCTCGCCAATTCCAGAGGCGCCGCAACGCCTCACCTTGAGCGCGCTCGCGAGTTGACTCGCACTTCGGAGGAGAAGGTTGCTGTCAACAAGCTGGTAGGTGATTGGCAGTCTGCCCACGATGCTGAGATCGCAAAACGCGAAACCGCGTTTCGAAGTTTGATTACATCAGCGGCAACCGGGCTTCAGTCTCTTGATGAGCAACTTGCCGCTGGAGCCCCCGACAGCAACATCGCCTCCGCGATCGAAACGGTCTCCAAAGATATCACTGCCCTTAACGCCCAAAAGTCTACGGTCGCATCGACCCTCGCATCTCAGGCTACTTTGCTGGAGTCCAGATTAAAGTCCGCAGAGAAGACGCACGCAGAAATGAAGAGGCGATCGCAGCTAATCACCAGGTTGACAAATACATCACTCATTTCTGGTTCCGATGGTGCATCATTCAACAAGGCGGACGAGTACTTCGAGGCACTTAGAGACTATGCGGCAGCATTCCCAAACGACGCTCGAACAGTCGGATTCAAAGCTGCTGTGGAGAATGACGCTCCCAAACTGGTGCAATCCAAAAAGCGCCTCGTAAGTAACTGGCAGTCGCAGCTTTGGCCGAGCACCGCTGATCGGATCGAGCAACGGCTGCTGGAATGCCAAGCATTCCTCAAAGCACATCCACTCTGCCCGGATCACCCCACATTAACTCGCTATGAATCCGTCCTGAAGTCCTTACGTCGACGTGAACGCAGCGATGACGTCACCGAAGAGTCAGTTAAAGAGCTCTGCGCCACGTTGTTTTCAACTCCGCTGATCGGAAGTGGCAACGCGGTAATTCTCAAGGACGGAAAGACGTATTACCTCGCGAAACCAGAGACTTTTGGGGACGACAAACCGCTATCCTTCAAGCTCATTAGTGGCTATCAGAACCAGACGAGGGCACTCGGTAAAACACTGAAGCTTTCAGATCTTGTTCAGCCGCGAACTGTCGTGCCGCCGCAAGTAGAAATCGCAGCTCGCGTCGCAAAAGAGGTGCGAAAGGTTAAGAATGAAGAATGGGACCAATACCACCGAGACCTCACCAAAGAATTGCTCGCTGCGCAATCGATCGACCCGTTCCTTAGATATTTTCTGCTCGTTCGCTCTCTTCAAAACGCCTCACTAGGAAACGCTCTGCTTGAACAGCATCTATCCAAGTATCTGACGGAGCTTGAAAAGCATAAAATCGATCTCTCCGTTTCCTGGATGGACCCAGACGACCAGGCCGGGAATCAAGCAAGGGAGCTAGCCAAAGAGGCGTTGTCAGACCTTCGAAGTGAACACTTGGCAGAGGCATGGGAGCAAGCTGAGAAGGAGAAGCAGTCGCTTTCACAAAAGATACTGGCTCAACCAGTTGCCGTTGGCTGGCTGGATCGAGAATCAGATCGCCGCTGGATGTTACGCAGCTCCTGGAATCCTGATCGCGAATTCGTTCTTTACGTCGCATTAAAAGGCGAGACATCCGACGAACCCCTCCAATGGCTGAAGGCAGGAAATGCCAAACCACAAAAACTGGAAATCGACCCAGTGCGAGATGCTCCTTTCTCAGACGGCACAATCGTTTTCGCTTTTGAACCGGAACACGCGCCACCGCAGCATAAATGAAGCTCGCGGCCTCACTCCATGTCTTTGCCGGAAGGAACGACGAACGGCCGAGGGAGATTAAATCACTCGGTACTCGCAGATAGAAATAGCTCATATGTCAGACGATTCACCATCCCACTACTACATCCGGGTGCGTGGCCGCGTTCAAGGCCCTTTCGATATCGAGCAACTGAAGAAGCTTCGTGAACGAGGCAAATTCAGCCGCGCCAACGAAATCTCATCAGATCAGGTCGTTTGGCAATCTGCGGCGGTATTGGAAGATGTATTTGCTGCGTCACGGCGACTATCGAGATCTCAATCGGCGCCTGTCGATGAAGCACCGGACGTTGTTCAGAATCCTGCGCCCGCTCCACCAAATCGCAGCGATCTGTTAACTCCAGTTTGGTACTACACCATCGGAACCGAGCAAGCCGGTCCAGTAACTCTTTTGGAACTGAAGAACCTTTCCACAACAGGAGCTCTTGCTGCCAGCGACCTGGTGTGGAGAGAAGGATTTCCCGATTGGAAGGCTGCCTGCGACATCCGAGAACTAGCCACCTCATCGGCAGTTCCGTCAGTCAATGCGGAAGACCTCAAAGCAGTAGATTTCGACATTTCTACTGCAAAGCATGCCGGGTTCTGGTGGAGATTCTTAGCCTATCTGATCGACGCACTGGTCCTGTCACCGGCAAATGCGCTCATAACGTTCTTGACGCTGCTGGCAGTACCAGCTGTCTACGGTGCATTGGCAATTGATCCGACCTCTGTGCGAGAGAATTCTTTCACAGCGTTCCTCGCGACCGTTGTCTGGGTCCTGTTGCTCGTAACATCGAATGGTCTCACGTTTTGGTGCTACTATGCCATGATGGAAAGCTCGTCCCGCGGTGGAACTCTCGGGAAGATGGCTTGTGGGTTAGTTGTAACAGACATGAGCGGCCGAAAGATTTCCTTCGGTCAGGCTACTGGCCGGTATTTCGCTCGAATAGTTACGTGTCTCGTTCCGTTCGGGCTGGGTTACTTAATGTGTGTCTGGTCGATTCGGCAGCAGTGCCTACATGACAAGTTAGCAAATTGCCTAGTGCTGAAATCAGAATGACCACGCTTCTGCTTCCACAATCAGCAAAGTCAGCCGAATGAGAGCCACTAGGCAAGAAACCACCAAGAGCGCGGAGCCGTTGAGCTGGATTCAAAGCGATCCCGAGCAGCGACTCATGTTCAAGGGAGCCCGATTCACACGAGTTAACTCTTGGTGTGCTCTCGTTATCGGCACGATACTTACAGTTGGTTTCTACTTGGCATTGGTTCCTGTCTCTGAAAGCATGATTGCCGCAAGCTTTACTCAGCGTGGCGAGATTCCGTATCTGATCGCGTTCTTCTCGTTTTGGTCGATTGCGATTCTATGGCTAAAATGGGTAAAGCTTCGTCTTCAGAAACGCGCCTTAGACTTCGTTGTTATTCCGGATGATCCGAGCTTTGTCCTAACGCCAACGTCCGTGGATGAAGTTTATCGTCGAATGTATGAAGCGGTCGACGATGTCCGCTACTTCTTGGTCTTTAATCGCATTTCGACAGCTTTGGCTAATCTGCGAAATCTTGGACGAGTAACGGATGTTGATGAGATTCTGCGATCACAAGCAGAGACTGACGAGTCGTCGATGGAAACCAGCTATTCGCTACTGCAAGGTTTCGTCTGGGCGATTCCAGTACTAGGTTTCATTGGAACCGTGGAGGGGCTTTCAATCGCAATTGGCGGGTTCGGAAACGTACTCTCGTCGGCTGATGATTTCAGCCAAGTCAAGGATGCACTAAAGGGGGTCACGAGCGGGCTCTCCATTGCTTTCGAGACCACGATGCAAGGCCTCGTAGCGGCACTCGTCATCCAGCTAGCGATCACTGCCCTCAAGAAATCGGAAGAGGAGTTTCTTGATGGCTGCGGCGAGTACTGCACAAAGCACATAGTTGGACGACTACGACTCATGCCATTTGAAATGCGTGAGGATGACTGATGTCACGACGTGGAAGAACGGCCCCCGCCATCTCATTGTTCGCGTTCCAGGACATCATCACGTCCGTGACTGCGATTATTATTGTCGTTGTGCTGTGCTTGGCCCTTGACTTAGCACAGCGAAAGCAGACCAGCGCGTCCGAGTCAGCTTCTGCACTAACTCATGCCATTCGTGAGCGAATTGACGCCTTGCAGATCGAAATTACGAGGCTTCGTCAAGAAACCGATCGTGCGAACGAGGTGGTACAAGGAGCTGCGATCTTTTCACCCGCCGAGCTTCGTGCAGAAATCGCGCAGCGTGAGATCACGATTAAGAATCTCCTAGACATGCAACGCCGCCAAGTTCAGGCGGATCGCGATTTGAAGGCCAAGGAGCTGATTGCAAACGCTGAAAAGTTCGACCTTGAGCCTACTCGAAAACTTGCGAAACAAACCGTTCAAGAGGCGCAGTCGCTTGCCGAGTTACTGGAAGCTGAACGCCAAGAAGGTCGAGTTATCTTTGCGCTGCCTCGGGGCTTTACAAAAAGCGGTTGGCTTGCAGTCGTAGAGAATGACCGAATTTCTCTGGCACAGTTAGGTCGGGTTTCCAAACCCCAGATATTTGAGGCGTCGAAGGGCCTGTTTCTAAACACCTCCGCTGCCGATGAAGTGTCGAATTGGATTGATCGTGAGCACCAGCGATCTGCATACTTTTTAGTTCTTGTACGACCTAGCGGGTGTCGCACCTTCGACACCCTTGAAGGTGTGCTCCATTCCAAAGGTGTCGCATTCGGGTTTGATGTCATCGATGACGATCAAGCTATCCTGCACCCAGAGCGAGGAGCAGGAATCTAATGACCCGACGTCGCTCAGTAAGGCAAGACAGCTTAGAGCTGTTGTTGGACACAATTTGCAACACGTTCGGAGGAGTGCTGTTTATCGCGATCCTCGTTGTTCTTTTGCTACAGCAGGCAGGTGGAGGTAACGTTGAACCGTTGATTGCGGAGATTGCCGAAGATGAGCTCATGGCTCAAAGCCAGCATCTAACCAGCTTGATCAACGAATTAACAAGGTTGAGAGCGAATAGCGAAAGTCAACTCGCCACAGTGAGCCGGTTCGCGAGCGATGAAACTCAAGAGCTGATCGCTCAAAAGAAAGATCTGGAGTCGCAGAGAGATCGACTTCAAGCTCAAGTCGACGCCCTGTTGTTGGAGAATGCAAAACGAGCGGCTGACGTAGGAAAGATCGAGGCTGATAATCGAGAAGTTCAAAAGAACCTAGAGAAAGCCAAAAGTGCGAAGCGGGATGCAGAAACTCAACTTGATGCGGACAGAAAGACCCGAGTAACAGAAGCTCGACTCCCACAAGTTCGCAGCAAGGACTTCAAACGCGAGATTGGCTTCATTGTGCAGTACGACCGCCTTTATTTGTGGCACGAGTACGATAGCGTTAATGATCGAGTCGGATTGAATACTCGTGATTTCGTGATCGTCGGCGAGGAAAGTGGCGGACTCGTTACAACCCCCAAACCCTCGGGTGGTATCCCTCTCGATGAGTCTGAGTTCTCGAAGAGTGCAGTGCGACGACTTCTTCGACAGTTCGATCCAAGCCGGTGCTATCTCTCGCCAATCGTCCGTCCCGATTCATTCGATTCGTTCCAATACTTCCGTGACCAAGCACTTGAACTTGGATTCAATTATCGTCTTATGCCAGTGGCGCCAGGTTCTGCCGTGTACGATCGCGGAGGATTAGGAACTGGGGTGCAGTAAACTGCACTCCTAACACTTAAATGGTCGGTCCTGGCCTGCCGTGGCTTGGCCTGCTGGTGGGTTCTGTACCAGCGTAGTGAGAGTGAGGTTTGTGTTGAGAGCGTGTGGGCCTGGAGCGCAGGCGGGGTCGTAGATGGTATCGCCCTCGCGCGGATCAAGATCCGCATCATCAGGCTCACCACGCTGCGTGGCGTATAGAACTCGCCCGCTGTCTTGTTGGTGGCGTCGGCGAATTCCCGATCACATTCTGCCAAAGAACTCGCTGAATTCGCCAATCCGCCAGTGCCGCGATTGGCCTAAGATCGCGCTCCGCAATCGACTCTCGGCCGCGCTCTGTGGCCGGCAGGTATAGGATCGCTTCTTGGATGTCCGGCGCAAGGCTCAACAGATTCATGATCTGCGTGAGCCGCGCTCGTGTGACGTGTCCGAGTCGGGCCAAGTCAGCCTGGTCGGCCACAACCCCATCTCGGATCAACTGGTCGAACCGAATGGCCAGGGCCATCAGCCGCGAAACGCGGGGGATACGCCCGACGGGGGCTTGACTCGGTGCATCGCCCTGGCGCAGTTCCTTCCGCGTGCGTCTCCCGTGTCCGAAATGCACGTTCCGTTCGATGGTGATCATGCGGCTTCATCCTTTCGTTCCGCCAGTTCGCTGGCGAGGGTCTTTGACTTGCCCCCAATTTTAGTTCCAGGGTTTATGAGAGTTCGGGTTGGGTAA
>CAYLTY010000231.1:0-13480 GCA_964386705.1 uncultured Planctomycetaceae bacterium | reverse complement strand
GATCTCCAGTTGTCACATGCTGACCTTCTTATATCTCGCCGCGAAGCAGGGCTTTCAGTGCGACAGCTATCACGATGCCGCCGTCGGCACGATGGCCGCGAACGAGCGCGGAGCCATGTGGGTCAATCGCGTGACGCTCAAGCCGGCCATCGCCTGGAGTGGTGATAAACTTCCAACCCCCGAAGAACTCCAGCACCTGCACCATCATGCGCACGAAGAATGCTTCATCGCGAACTCGGTGCGGACGGAAGTCGTCATTGAATAATGCAACCGCCCGCCACGTCCTCTAAACTGCATCACATGCACATCGTTTGTCTGAATCCACCATCTATTCGATCACGGCGCGGTCGGCCGAACTCAACACTTGGGAATCCCCTGGAGCGGACATCCCATGCCTGAGGCAGTTCAATCCGCTCCCCTGCGTTTCGCCGTGATCGGCGGAGGCATCACCGGACTCGCAGCCGCTCATCGTTTGATTGAGCTAAGTCGCGAAGCCGGCCGACCTGCGCAGATTGTGCAGTTCGAGGGCTCAGACCGAGTCGGTGGCGTCGCGGGCACGATTCGTGTGGGGGACTACCTCGTTGAGACGGGTGCCGACAGCTTCATCACCAACAAGCCCGCGTGCGTTCGGCTGACCGAACGGCTCGGCATCACGGACCGGCTGATCAAAACTGAGGAGGCTTACCGAGGCTCTCTGGTCTTACGTAAAGGCCGCCCTCTGCCCGTGCCCGAGGGCTTCATGCTCCTTAGCCCGGCGAAGACTTGGCCGATCCTGACCTCGTCGATCTTCTCGCCTTGGGGTAAAGCTCGCATGGGCTTGGAGTTTTTTATTCCCAAGCGAACTGTTTCTCAGTCCGATGATGAGAGCCTGGCGGATTTCGTGCGCCGCCGCTTTGGCCGCGAAGCACTTGACCGCTTGGTGCAGCCATTGGTCGGCGGCATCTACACGTCCGACCCAGAACGGCTCAGCCTGAAGGCCACGCTGCCGCGATTCATTGAGCAAGAGCAGCGATTCGGCAGCTTGATTCGAGCCTCACGACACGAAGTATCGAGCAAGTCCCAACAAGCCCCCAACGCGAAGGGCGGAGGTGCTCGTTACAGTCTGTTCGCCACTTTCAAGGATGGCATGTCGGACCTGTTCAACACGCTCGCTACCCGAGTGGAATCCAGCGGGCAACTCCGCAAACAAACCCGCATCGACCGCATCCAGCACCTGAGCAATGGCGACGTGGAACTCTTCAACCAAACGGGCAGTTGCGGAGAGTTTGATGGAGTCATCCTCGCCGTGCCCGCGTTTCTTGCCGCGGCACTGCTGGAGTCGACTTCATCACCCAACTCAGCGGCGATCAGCACCGCACTGAAAGAGATCGAGTACGCATCCACGGCGATCGTCCTCAGTGGGCATAAGCTATCCGATATCGAACATCCGCTCGATTCTTTCGGTCTCGTGATTCCGGCCATCGAGCGACGTCGGGTGCTGGCGGTGTCATTCTCCAGCCGCAAGTTTGCCGGACGCGCTCCCGAGGGCCGAGTCATCCTGCGCACCTTCGTCGGTGGAGCGATGCAACCCGAGCAACTGGTACATCCCGATGAGCGGATTGAAGCGATCGTCCGAGACGAGCTGCGCAGCATGCTGGGCGTCAAAGGTACGCCTGACTTCATGATCGTCGCGCGACACAATCATTCCATGCCGCAGTATTATGTCGGCCATCTGGAACGAGTTCGACGAATCAACGAATTGCTGCGAGGCATTCCGGGCATTGAACTCGCCGGAAACGCCTACACCGGAGTTGGTTTGCCGGACTGCATCGACAGTGCGGAACTAGCTGCTGCCCGCTTGTTCCAGTTCGCTCAGGCCAGTTCACAACCGCAACCCCATTAAAAACTTCCCTGACGCAAATCGTCCCGTGCCCAGATTGAGAGACCTTCGTGCGACAAATCACCTGCCCAATCTGCCGTCAGGCACTACCGGCCACGGCATCCGAATCAGCCACGTTCCCGTTCTGCAGCGAGCGTTGTCGCGACGTGGACCTCCTGCGATGGTGCAAAGGCAGTTACGCGATTGTGGAACCGCTCGACCCCGAGCAGGTCGAAGTCATGCAGGACACCCCGCAGCCGGGATCTCTCGACGACTACGACGAATGACCTGAGCCGCCAGAGTTGAAGACTCCCACGCGGCACACGAGATTCTGAATCGCTGAAGTTTCGCAGAGGTTGCCACTCGCGACGGTTTGGCCAAGCAAGGTGAGGAATGCTCGGGAGTCACCAGCATGCGATGGGTTCTGTCGATTGCGGTCTGCTTGTTCGCCGCTGGTATTTTTGCAGCGGATCGAACGCCCGCCCCGCTGCCGCCTGAGCAAGCCGTCAAGAACATGGTGGTGCCCGAAGGCTTCAAGGTGACGCTCGTCGCCGCTGAGCCAGACGTCATCCAGCCGGTATCGTACTGCTTCGATGATCGCGGCCGCCTGTTCGTTGCCGAAGCGCTGAATTACGGCGAATGGCAGGCCACCGGTTCAGACCGAATTATCATTCTGGAAGACAAGGACGGTGACGGTCGCGCAGAGACCAGGAAGGTGTTCTTCGAGGGCTTGAACTATGTCACTGGCATTGAATTCGGCTTCGGCGGCGTGTGGGTGATGTCGGTACCGAATCTGTACTTTATCCCCGACCGCAACGGTGACGATGTGCCGGACGGCGAGCCTGAGGTCATGTTCGACGGCTTCGGCTACAAGGAAAGTCGCCACAATCTGGCGAATGGATTCACCTGGGGACCCGATGGATGGCTCTACTTTGGGCACGGTCGCACCAGCCCCTCTGATGTGGGTCGTCCAGACACACCAAAGGAGCAGCGCATCCACTGCGATGGCGGAGTCTGTCGCATTCATCCGACGAGGTTGGAGTTTGAAAACTTCGCCGACGGCACCACCAATCCTTGGGGCGTCGATTTCGATGACTACGGCCAATGCTTCGTTTCCAATTGCGTGAACCCTCATCTGTTTCACGTGATTCAAGGGGCTCATTACGAACCGTGGCGCAATCGACCGTCGAGCCTCTATGCCTACGAACGCATCCCGACGATCGCCGATCATCTGCACTATCCCAGCGATCAACCCAAGGCCATGCGCGGTGAGACTCAAGAAACGCTCGCAATGGGCGGCGGTCATGCTCACTGCGGAACGCTGATCTACTTGGGCGGTACATTCCCTGAGCGATATCGCAATAGCGTCTTTATGTGCAACGTGCATGGCCGACGGATCAACAATGACATCCTGAAGCGTTCGGGACCAAGCTATGTCGCCAATCATGGGCCGGACTTCATGATCTCCGGAGACCCGTGGTTCATGGGCGTCACGTTGAAAACTGGCCCCGAAGGCAGCGTCTATGTCTCGGACTGGTCCGATACCGGCGAGTGCCACACTTACAAACCCGACCGCCGATCAGGGCGCATCTACAAGATCAGTTACGACGGCCCGCAGCCGGCAGCGAGTGAATGGAAGTTGAATCTGCCCGACGTCTTCAAGAACGCCGAGGGCAGTCCTCAAACCAGCCTGAGTGAGTTATCTGACGTCGATTTGGCCAAGCTCCAGTTGCACCCCAATGATTGGTACGTCCGGCACTCACGCCGCCTGCTGCAGGAACGCAGTTCAGAGAAGCAGCTTGATCGAGATGCGACTCACAAGGTGTTGCATGAGATGCTCGCGAAAAAAGAACTGTCGGTCGATCGCCGCCTGAGAGCCTTCTGGGCTTTGTACGTCACTCAGGCATTTCGCCGGGTCGACCTCTTGGAGTACCTCAACGATCGTCATGAGCACATTCGCGCGTGGACCATTCAGCTCCTCGATACGCCTCTCACCACCGGAGCCGAGCCTGAGTTCATCGGTCGAAACCGCTTTCGGCGACCTGAAGAGAAGGTTCCCAAGCTCCCCAATGCCGAGCATTTCGTTCGACTGGCGCGCGATGAGAAGTCACCGCTGGTACGACTCTACCTGGCAGCCGCCCTTCAGCGGTTGGAGGTATCTGGCAGGTATCGTTGGGAACTCGCTAAAGCCCTCCTGGATACAACGACAAAAGCGGACGACCAAAACATGCAGCTCATGTTGTGGTATGGGATTGAGCCTCTAGTTGAAGCGAATTACGAGCGTTTCTTGAAGCTGACTGCCGGTAGTTATCTCGCCAAAATCCGCGAATTCGGTGCTCGGCGGTTCGTCGAACACGCCTTGAGTCAAAGTAAGGTGCTGCCACTTGATCCCGTGCGTGACAGACTAAGTGACACCGACGACACGACACGTCGCGACATACTCAGGGGAATGCGAGAAGCCCTGCGTGGTCGCAAAAAGGTAGCCGGCCCAACGAACTGGTCGCTGGCCTACACTAAGCTCAAACGCAGCGACAATCCTGAGGTCCGCGAACTCGCGTTATCCATCGCGGTCCAGTTCGGCGATCAGGAAGCCATCTCGGACTTGCGCCTGATCGTCATGTCCACAACAGCCACCGCAAAGGAGCGATCCGCGGCACTCGATTCACTAGTTGGTTTGGCGCAACCCAACCTCCCGCTTCTATTACATGGCCTACTTGAAGACAAAAATCTGCGCCGAGCAGCGATTCGCGGATTGGCGTCCGCTCCCCATGCTGAAACTCCCGGCAAGCTCATCGCGCTCTACGGCGAGTTCAATCCAGAAGAGAAGCAAGACGCTGTTTCTACTCTCACGTCCCGTAAAGAATTCGCGTTTGTCTTACTCGAGGCCATTGAGAAGAAAGTCGTGCCAAGAGCCGATGTTTCAGCCTACGCTGCTCGGCAATTGCATGCGTTGGGGGATTCAAAACTCTCGGAGCGATTGCGTCAGGTCTGGGGAGATGTCCGTGATTCGACGCCCGATAAGCAACAGCTCATCGCCAAGTACAAGAGCCAACTGACGGCAAACGCACTCAAGAACGCCGACCTGTCGAATGGCAGACTGCTCTACAAGAAATCCTGCCAGCAATGTCACAAACTTTTCGGCGAAGGCAATTCGATCGGTCCTGATCTGACGGGTTCCAATCGCGCCAATCTGGACTACATCCTCGGGAACGTCATTGATCCCAGCGCGGAGATCAGCCGTGACTTCCGCATGTCCATTGTGGTGACCAATGACGGACGTGTCCTCACCGGCATGCAGGTGGAAACCACACCGACTCGAATCACGCTGCAAACTGCTACGGAACGAGTCGTCCTGGACCGCGCCGACATTGATGAGATCAAGGAATCCCCGTTGTCGATGATGCCCGAAGGGCAACTGACGCCCTTGTCCAAAGATGATATCCGCGACCTCGTCGGATATCTGGCCACGACCAAGCAAGTACCGCTGCCAGCGGGTTCAGAATGAGATCGGCAATCAGATGACAGCATCGCATGGGCCCGTGAAGATCGGAGTCATCGGTCTCGGCCGATTCGGGCGGCTGCACTCCCTCACCCTATCCAAGTTGGCTGAGGCTGAACTCGTCGCGATCGTAGCCCGGCGTCCGGAAAGTCTGACGAAGCTGCAGACCGAACTGCCCGGAGTACGCGGTTGGACGAACCTCACTCAAGCCATTGAAGAATCGGGTGCAGAGGCGTGGATCGTCGCCTGCACCACTTCTGAGCACATTTACACAACTAGGCAACTGTTGCAGGCGGGTAAGGCCGTGCTGCTGGAGAAGCCCATTTCGGAATCGCTGGAGGATGCCCGCAGCCTCGAGGCATTCGTGAAGCCGGACTCATCGAACCTGATGATTGGGCACATTTTGCTGTTCAACAGCGAGTTCCGCGCACTCCAAGAGGAAGCACCGCGACGCGGCTCCATCAGCTTCATCGACTGCGTGCGACATCGCCCCGCGACGATCGTGCGAGACTTCCCCGGCGAGAATCCGTTGCACGCGGCCATGGTGCATGATCTGTATTCCGTCCAGGTGCTGATGCGCGGAGCGGAACCGCAGCGGTTCTCCGCTCAATATCATCGCACGTCGACTGGCGAGATCGATCTCGCGCTCGCACAGTTGCAGTGGGATGGCGGACCACTGGCTTCGTTTGCTGCGTCATATCTCACTCCCGGCGGCATGGCTCCGCGGGGGTTTGATCGCATGGAAGTGTTTGGAACGAACTGGGCAGCTCGCATCAGTCCTAACCCGCGCCCGATTGAACTGTGGGACGAGCAGGCTCGGTGGCCGATGGCCTTGGAAATCCGCGCCGACTTAACCGGACCAACCGGCATGATGGCCGAAGAGTTGCGTTGCTTCTGCCGAGTCGTACGCGGGCAAGCAAAGGTACCCTACGGAGCGACGTATTTCGACGCGTTGCAGGTGCAGTCCTGGATGGACCAACTCGACCGCGCGGCCAGAACTCGGGACTAATAGACCTGCGAAGGCTGCGACCCGCGAACTCAGCACGCAGCCAAACAACGGTCCAGCATGGCGATGAGCAGCTCAGCAGAGCCATCCGGCGCGAAGGGGCTCAGTACGTAGGACTTGATCGCCAGAATCGGTTCGCCGAAGTCGGTCTCGGCGCAGCATTCGGTCAATGACAAAGCGATGCCTCGCCCATCTCTCGCCTCTTGCTGCAACAGTCCGAACAGACGTTTGTTGAATTCGTTGACGAACTGAAACTGCTCACGCAGATCGGAACTTGAGAACTCGCCCCGCAACACGGCCTGAAGATTCGCATCCGGCGGATAGACACGAAACAGTGTCACCGGCCCATGATTATCGGGATTCATGATCCGCACGCGCGGATGCTCTTTCAGTCGCAGTCTCACGTCGGCTGCAAGCGACACCGCGTTGCCGAGCAGCGCGCACAGACCGTCCTTTCCAAAGAGCAGCAGATTCGCAAACGCCGCTATTGGCCCCGCGGCACTCCGCGACGTTTCCAACGTGAACAGAGCCGGATGGTAAGTTCCCGACTGAAAAAGATACGGAATCGCGGACGGATCGCGCTGGAGACCTTTCAGGTCGTCTGAGCTTCGACTGAGAAACAAGCTCGACGAGTACGCAGTGAAACCTGTCTTGTGAAAGTCGATGCCCAGCGAATCCGCCAGCGCCAGATGCCGCACTCGGCGTTGAGTCGCCGCGAGATGAGCCGCCGTAGCCGCGTCGAATTGCAAAGGGTTGATCGTGAAGTCGTAGTCATTGAAGACTGACCAGGCCCAACCAATCACGGCGTCCGCGTGCAGATGCGGAACGTAGTCGAGCGAGAACTCATCCACGAGCCGTTCGCGGACATCAGCGATGGCGGCCAGATCGTCCAGACCGAAGGCATCTGTCGTTCCGACCGTGGCAATGATCGCGGCGATCTTGCGGCCTTCCCGCAGCAGGTCGCGGCACATCGACTCCAGCAAACAGGGACGGATCGAATAATCGGGACCGGCGGGAATCTCAATCACGTTGTCTTCGCCAAGCCCCAACCACGCCGCGGCGGTCTTGCAGGCATAGTGCGCTCGTTCCGAAGACACGATCACGGGCAATTCCTTCAGCCCCATTCGCGAACTGCCCGGGAATGCCTTCTCGATGCCGATCTTCACCGCGTAGAGCAGCGTGCCCGTTCCGCCAAAGGTGAAGGCACCCCGCGCAGCCGACGGTTCATAGCCCACAAGGTCGGCCGTCATGGACACAACCTCAAGCTCCACCTGCGCCAAACGACCGGCAGACTCTTCGCTCGCCAGATTCGCATTGAGCAGGCTGGGCAATAGACCACCCACAACACTGGCCATGGTCGGCGGCGGAATGACATTCATCTGAGACTGCGGATGCCCCGCGATCGGACAACCGGACAAACGCGATCGCAGTTCGGCGATGACGTCAGCAGCGTGCCGGGTTGAGTCCCCGCACCGCTGCTGCTGAGCTGCCGCGAAGTCGACCGGCTCCGGTTTATCAAAAACAACCGAGTGAGAATCGCGCATGTGAGCGAGCACGCCATCGAGCGTTTCGTGCATGTTCGCGTCCTGAGCAGATCCTCCCAGCAGAAAGGTTCCGCGCAGACGCTCGACGATCTCTCGATAAGACTCCTGCATGAACGGCAACCTGCTTCACACCGACGGTTGAACTTGATGAACTTGTGACAGCACCGAACCTGTGTACTTCGAAACCACCGTCTCGCAGTGTGCTGCATCATGACATGCGGCGTAAGCGAGTTCGGCCCGACTCCATTTCCCGAGGCTTCCATGATCGCCCTGATTGCTCACGACGCGAAGAAAGCGGAGATGCTGGAATTCGCGGGCAAGCACGTCGAGTTCTTCCGCACACGAAAGCTCGTGGCGACCGGCCAGACCGGACGACGCCTCGTCGAGCAACTGGGTCTCGACGTCGAATGCGTGACCCACGGCCCTGACGGCGGCGACCTGATCATCGGCGGCCGGGTCGCGGAGAAGCATGTCGAAGCGGTGTTCTTCTTCCGCGATCCGCTTACTGCCCAACCGCATGAGCCCGACGTCTCGGCCCTGATGCGTGTCTGCGATGTGCATAAAGTGCCACTGGCGACCAATCGAGCGACCGCTGAAGCCGTCGTCACTCACCTGCAACGCACAGCCGATTAAGCACCGCCCTCAGCGAGCCTCACTTTCCGGAAACGAGCAGCGAAAGCACCGTCTGAGCATACAACCGGTGGCCAAAGTCATTGGGATGGTTCAAGCCGTTGCCGGTGATATCAAGGTCGTGCTTGTGCTTGAGGAGTAAGTCCCACACTTGAGTGACGTCCGCGAGGGCCACTCCCGGCCCCGTCAACGCCTGCAGCTCATCGCGGTATTTCGCGAACATCTCACGCGGAGTATGCACCCATTCAGAGTTGCCCAGCATCGGCGAAACCAGAATCAGCTCGATCTCAGGATCAGCCGCTTTGACGCGCTGAACGAATTCGCGCGTGCGGTCACTGAACCACTTCGGATCGCGGCGGCCAACGTCGTTCATGCCGTAGGCCACGATGATCAACTGCGGTTTGTAGGCCAGCAGCTTGTCGAGATCGCTCAAACCATTGGCGATGCTCCAGCCCGAAACAGCTCGGTTGTGCAGGGCAATCTCAGACTTGAATGTCGCCTGCAATTGAGCAGCTACCAGATCCGGGTAGCCGGGCTGATAAGGAGCCGTCTGGAACAGGCCAGAGGCATCCAGCCCCGTGGAAATGCTGTCTCCGCTGATGCCCAACGTGAGCGGTTCACCTGCTTTGAGGCGCGCCAAAGTTTTGGGAAGCAGGTTCGTCACCATTGACGTTTGCTGAGGAGCAGAGGCACGCCGATAGGTGATCTCGACGTTGTGTTCATGAAACCAACTGCCCGGTCGGTACATCAGATTCTGCTCGGGATTGCGGGCTCGATGCCGGTAGCTATTGGGTGCATCTTTCGGGGGATACAAGTCACTTTCTGCCAGCGGTTGCACGGGCTGAGGCTTCGCGAAGGTCAGCACCTGCTTGTCCGCAGAGAGCACGACATCCGCTCCAATCGCGTAACGGTGCTCGCGGTTCGCCGTGCTGATCTCGATGATCTCTTCCGCCGGAAACGCCAGTCGAGCCGTCACGGGGCTGTTGCCATCCTTCTGCAGCAGGACGCTGCTTTCGCGATGCACGACAGGCGACGACCAGACCGGCTCCAGTAAGTGAAGTTCAGGCAGCGATGCCATGACCAGGCCGCGAGACGGTGCACTCAACTCACGTTGCAAAACTGCCAGCCACATCTGAGCGGCGTTGCGTTGACCAACCGCAGAGAAGTGCCGCATTGACTTCGGACCGCCACGGTTCTCTCCCGCCAGTTGATCCGTATCCGGTCCGGGTCGAAAGCCACGCATGCTGCTGAGTTGGTTGATCGCCGCACGAATGCGTCCTTCGCCAGCCGCGTCGTTGTAGACGGTGGGGTGCAAGGTCGACTTCGCCAACAGCCACGGTGGTTCGAAGCCCCACGCCTTTACCGCCGTTTCGCGGATGGTTCGCAAGTTCTCGACGTAAGTCTCAGTAGGCGTCTTGGCGATCACATCGGACTCACCCTGTTGCCACAGCACGGCGCGGAATCGACCAATCGTCTTGCCAGCCTGAATCAAGCGTTGATGCAATTGGCCGTTCGGCATCCACTGGTGAGACGACGTACCACCCCACGCGACATTCACAAAGGCGATCGGCACTCTTAGCTCTTTGCTGAGAGCATCTCCCAGCGGCGGCCAGATTGAGCCGCCCTTGCTGCCATCCGGAGTTGGCTGCGGATCATGTGCAACAGCCCATGTTCCTTTCGCGACATCGAAGGCCACGACGCGCGCGGATGGTTCCGTCACCTTCAACTGTTCATCGTTGGAATTCGTCGCATAGGACTGACCAGCAACGAGGAACACTTCACCGACTCCAACCGGCTCCACAGCACCGCGAGCGACGATCTTCTCGCCCGACCGACAGCGCACTTCCAAACGGTACCAGCCACCCGAAGTCACCTTAGGCGAGCCTTCCACAACAGCGCTGCCTGCTTTCACATCAAGTGAAGCCCAAGTGGTTTCGCGAACATCGCCCGCATTGAGACCTACGAACCGATACTCATAAATACCTTCAGCCGGCTTGTCGGAATGAATGAGAACACTCGCGAAGCCTCGATTGCCGATCGGTTGCTCTGTGGCAGCCTTTTGAGGAACGAACCATTCCCGCTGCACGACCTGATGAGGCACCGGACTGCGCAACGTGATAGCCGCCACGTCATCGGCAGCCTGGGCAACGACATTTCCCAACAACAGCAACACGAGTAAACAGGTTCGCACTGCGATGTTCCTTCCAATCGAGCACTGATCTTCATGCATTTTGAATGCGACTACCGCACGCTGACTCGTCACGCTGCGGAGCTTAGGCCAACCGCCAGCCTGATTCACGGGGCTCGCGGTCGTTCTCTGTCACCACCGCAGTGAAACGGTAGATTGCTGGTGGTGGCGCGTAGCAACCGCGCTCGACCAGAACTCCACAGTCACCTCTGACGACTTCTGTTGAATATCGGAGATCACTCATGGCGGCAGGCTTACGCAAACCCGGCGAGTTCTGTTGGATCAACATGCTGACCCCGCAGCCCACACTCGCGCGGGATTTCTTCGGCAAACTGCTCCGCTGGAAGTACTCTGACATTCCCGGCATGGGACATTCCATCGAAGTGGATGGAAAGAGCATCGGCGGGCTGTTTGACCTGAACGGCCCCAACACGCCACCCGGCCTGCCGCCGATGATCGGCGTGATGGTGAAGGTCGAGAGCGCCGACGCCATGTTCGACAAAGTGAAGGCGCTGGGTGGCAATGCTCAGCCAACGTTCGACGTCATGGACTCCGGACGTATGACCGTCTGCTTTGATCCCCTCGGCGCCCAGTTCGACGTCTGGGAACCGAAGAAGCAAAAGGGCACCGACGTCGACAGCTCTTTGCACGGTGCTCCGAGCTGGTTCGAGACGCTGACGTCCGATGCCGATCGCGCAACCGAGTTCTACACCTCGCTGTTTGGCTGGACACCACAGGTCAACCAGATGCCAGGATTCAGCTACACGACGTTTCTGCTCGGTGCCGAACCCGTCGCGGGTATGATGCAGATTACCCCCGACATGGGACCTCTGCCGCCGCATTGGGGAGTTTATTTCACCGTCAACAACGCGGATGAAACCGCGAAGCTGGCGACGGAACTCGGAGCCAGCCTCTGTATCCCACCGCAGGACATTCCCGAAATCGGCCGCTTCTGCGGCATCAAATCGCCGCAAGGCGTTATCTTTTATGTGATCCAGTACATCAGCGCCTGAGCCGACGAAACGAAGTCTCGCGAGTCGCGGCGTGTCCGAACCGGACTCGCGGGTCGAACCGGTATCGACAATCCTTTTTCAGCCATCCATCAGTGGAGACCGATATCACACATTGACAGCCTGAATAGCAGCACTGCAGCATTCGTAATTCCCCGCCGAGTCATGCTCTTCGGAAGCCTCGCCTATGCCCCCCGCCTCGCTGACCACCTCCTCGCCAACGATGCCGTTCGCTTCGCAATCACGCTTCGGACGCCGAGTCTTGTTGCAGGCGAGCGCCGCCACACTGGGCTCGCAGTGGATGCTCAATCAGGCGGCTTTGAGTGCGGAAGTTCTGCCAGTAGGAGCCGGTGCTGTTACTGCTCGCAAACGAGCCCGCTCTCTGATCTTTCTGTTCATGTGGGGCGGACCTTCGCAGTTGGATACTCTGGATCCAAAAGTCGATGCGCCCGCCGAGGTACGTGGCGATTTCAAAGCCATTCCGACATCCGTGCCGGACATTTTCATCAGCGAACACTTCAAGCTGCTCGCGCAGCGCACGCAGCACGTGGCCATCTTTCGGTCGCTGACTCACAACGACCCCGCGCATCTTTCGAGTGCTCACGCGACGCTGACCGGCGAGAAAGCCCCGGTCTGGCCGAGCGACAATGACCCGCCGAGCGAAAAGGACACACCGCACATCGGTTCGTCTCTCTCGTTCCTGCAGCAATCCGGCATCTGGCAACGTCCGCAGATCGGTCAAAGCCTGCCATCGTTCGTCGCCTTGCCGTGGGCCGTCTCGCATCCCTCGGCTCCCGGCGGTCAGGCCGGTGGCCAGCATGGTGGTTGGCTCGGACGCGGCTGGGATCCGTTCCTTATTCAAGGCGATCCTTCGAACTGGCGCTGGGAAGTTCCCGCCTTGCGGCTGCTGGATGGAGTAACTGCGGACCGCTTGCGCAATCGTCAGTCCTTGCTGACGTCGCTCGATCAACAGCGAGCCGCGCTGGCGGATTCAGCACAGGCAGGCACGCTGTCAGCTCAACAACTGCGGGCCGTTGAACTCCTCACTTCACCCGGCGTGCGGAGCGCGTTCGACATCCGAGAGGAGCCCGCCGCCGTTCGCGAGCGTTACGGTCGACACATTCACGGCCAGTCCGTGCTGATGGCGCGGCGACTGGTAGAACACGGCGTGCCTGTCGTCACCGTGAACTGGCACAACGATGGCCAGAACTTCTGGGACACTCACGGCAACAATTTTAACCGGCTGAAGAACGACTTGATCCCTCCGTCTGACCGGGCATTGTGCGCATTACTCGACGACCTGTCTGAACGCGGTCTACTGGAGGAAACGTTGGTCGCCTGGGTGGGTGAGTTCGGACGTCGCCCCACGATCTCGGCGGGCAACGCCGGTCGCGAGCACTGGCCCAACTGCTATTCAGGCCTGCTGGCCGGCGGCGGCATTCGCGGCGGTCAGGTGTATGGGTCGAGCGACCAACACGCCGCCTATCCCGCGACAAACCCGGTCTCACCTGCGGACTTCGCCGCGACGATCTTTCATGGACTCGGCATTCCCGAAAACGCCGTGCTGCACGACCGCGTTCAACGTCCGCACCAGATCTCATCAGGCAAGCCGGTCACGAGTGTCTTCGGCTAGGAATCCGTCCGAGTAGTCGTAGGTTGCGATTCCAATCGCGACCTGTTGGTTGCGACTCTGTCGCGACGGGCACGGGCATGAAATAGGGATACGCGGTCTGGGGGAAAACACC
>CAYLTY010000230.1:0-13624 GCA_964386705.1 uncultured Planctomycetaceae bacterium | reverse complement strand
GAGTCGCATTCACACCGCTTGGGACAGCCTGAAGACTTTTGTCGCTCGGTTTCTCTTCAGGCTGCTTGCTGCCTGATGAAGCCGACTGCGGGACGAACTCCGCCAAGCTGACAAAGCCATCGCGATCGGCGTCGCGACGTTCGAACCATTTCGCCGCGAACTTCGGAGTCCGATCGACGCTAAACTCGGTCAGGCTCAGCCGACCGTCGTGATCGGTGTCGAGTTCCGCAAACTTGTCGACTCGCGGGTTGTCGGGGGTTTGCGACACCTGCCACAGGACTATCCCCAGCAACGCGAAACCAAAGAGTCCAAGCAAGGCGATCACTCGTTTTCGAGTGATCTCAAGAATCGATCGGCCGTCAGTGTTGCGCGGCTCAAGGGAAGCAGGCAGAGGCACGGAACCGGGCTGCTGCAGATGCGACAGGCACTGCTCCAGCAACTGGTTGACTTCACTCGCAGACGCAAAGCGCTGAGCCGGATCTTTCGCCAGCAATCGCTCGACGATTCCCTTGAACCACGGTGGCAGATCGGGGACGAGCGACGTCATCGCGGCGGGCTTGTCATCGACGATCCGTCGCAACGTGGCCATCGTCGAGTCCGCTCGAAACGGCGAAACGCCCGTCGCCATCTCGTACAGCACGCAGCCGAGGCTGAAGAGATCGGAGCGGCCATCAAGTGCCTCACCGCGAGCCTGCTCCGGTGACATGTACTCCGGAGTCCCTGCGATGATGCCCCAACGCGTCATTGAGACATCGTCAGCGGCTCGTGCCAATCCGAAGTCCGTGAGCACGGCACGCTCGACTCCCTTTTCGAGCAGAATGTTCGCCGGTTTGACATCACGGTGGATGAGACCTTGTCCGTGAGCCGCCGCGAGTCCTTCTGCAGCCTGCATCCCGATGCGCAGCACCTCTGTCAGTTCCAACGCTCCGCGCGCTTTCAGCCGCTGAGCGAGCGATTCTCCGGTAAGCAGTGGCATGACGAGGAACGGCAGTTGCCCGTTAGGTTGCACCTGATGAATGGCAATGACGTGCAGGTTGACCACCGCTGCTGCCGCTTGGGCCTCACGGGCAAATCGCTTTCTCGCCAACGCGCTGTGGGCGAGGTGTGGAGCGAGCGCCTTGATTGCCACGTATCGCTTGAGTTCTCGGTCGAAGCCCTTGAGGACCACGCCCATGCCGCCGCGGCCGATGACATCGAGCACGTCATAAGATCCCAGACGCCCCAAGACCGTAGGATCGTCGGACGGTTCCAGGTGCTCGACAACAAAATCGGCGGTGGAACATTCCTCGCGCGGCGGCAAGACATCGTCCAGGTCATCGGGACTCAGCATCGCAGCGATTTCTTGAGTCGCTGGGTCGCCCCCCGAAAGCCGCTCCATTTCCGCAGAACACAATTCGCATTCATCCAGATGGAGCTGCAGCGTCGACTCATCGTCGGCAGTGAGCAATCCCGCCAGCGCGAGTTCCAGCCGTTCGTGTGAGCAGAGGCTGTTCATGTGGCTTTCTCCAGTTCCGCAACGAGGGCCGTGAGCCGCGACACAATCCGACATTTGGCAACACGCACTGCCCCGGTTGTCATCCCGAGTTTGCCTGCCGTTTCGGTGACAGAGAGGCCCGATACCGCGACGTTCCAGAATGCCTGCCATGTCATCGGACGTACTTCGGCCCGGACCTGCTCCGACGCCCTGTGGAAGAGCGAGCGCCGCAGTTCCCGATCGAATTCATCCGTCTCGACGCCATCGTTGGCCGGAGTCGACTCCAGCAACGAGTCGAGATCGAGGGGCGAGGTTGTGAGTTGTCGCCGTTGCCGCCGAACCCAGGACACCACCAGGTTCCGCGCCACCTGTCGCAACCACCCCCGAAATGATCCGTGTTCTGACCCGTGCTGCCAGCTTTCAACTTTTCGACTCACGGCCAACAACAGATCCTGCATAACCTCAAGGGCGTCGGCGTCCTGCAACCCACTTCTGCGCAACACGCGGTAGATGACTGGCTCGTAAATGGAGACAAACTCCACCCAGGCGTCGTGATCTGCAGGATCGCGAAGCCGCAGCAGCAAGCTGGCACGGGTTGTGGGAGCTATCGTCATATTCGTTTCCTACCAGATTACTCGCTTGCAATCCGGTATCGTTACACGGAACTGACGAATTGCCGGTGTGCTGGACTCGGCGACGAAACTGACGCCCCGGTACCGTGAGCGGCGGCCAAGACTGTCGCGGATCACCCCGTGATCCGAACGAGTTCCTAAAGTCAGGAGTGACTCCATGAGCGCATTGAGGCGTTTCTGGTGCAGTTGGACTGAAGAATCCGACGATTTCAGGCCGCTCGCGTTTCCACCCCATGAAGCGATTCTTGGCTGGTGGTGCCCCGGCTACGACGAAGACGGAGATGTGCTCTTCGTATGCGTTCAAGCGACTGATGAAGACGCAGCGAAGCGAGCGATCGCTGTGGAATGGCCCTGCGAGGATCGGGAGTTTCACTTCATCGAAGAGAAGGCCAGCGACTGGCTACCAGGAGAGAGGTTCCCGCTGTCCGATTGGTCGCGAGAACGGTTTGAGTCGCGGGGCGTGAGGCAAGCTCCTTGAACCGGACGAAGAGCCAGAACTGGATCTACTAAATATTTAGTATTGCCAGCTCCGTCTGAGCCGCTACGCTTCTGCTAATGAATTAGTACATGATGGGGCAACCAGCTGATCCATGCGATCAGTCGCTGCTTTGCTGAAGAGGAGAACTATGGCTCGCCCGCCTTCAAAACATCCGACGGAATTGGAACTTGAGATTCTCAAGGTTCTCTGGCAGATCGAACCGGCCAGCGTGCGTCAAGTTCGCGACGCGCTCGCGAACGTCCGGGATCTGGCCTACACGACGGTGATGACCATGATGTCCATCATGGCCGACAAGGGCTATCTGAAGCGTGAGAAGGACGGTCGTAGCTATGTCTACGAAGCCATCTATCGCGAGCAGAAGGCGAGCCGCAACTTGCTGCAGGATGTGGTTGACCGTGTCTTTGGCGGATCAACAACTGCCGTCATGCAACATCTGCTGGAGACATCGGAGATCGACGACGACGAACTGAAACAGATCCGTTCGTTGATCAATCGTAAGACTCGCGAACGCAAGTGAGATTGCGTTCTGACAAGCTGACTGATCCAGGAGATTCGATATGGCTGCCTGGCTTCGATATGACTGGTGCTCGTCGTTGGTGCTCGCCTTGGGGCATTTTCTGTGGCAAGGCGTTTTGCTGGCCGCACTGCTGGCTGTCGTACTGAAAGCGACGAAGAACGTGGCTGTGCGTTACTGGCTGTCGCTGTCGGCGTTGCTGCTGATGGCGGCCTGCCCGGTGGCGACGCTGGCTTGGCTCGCAGAACCCGCGTCGCCTGTAGAAATCCCTGAGGTCGTGGATGTCATTGCAGAGCCGCTGGAGCCAACTCCGCTCGTCACCCAATCGCTCTCAGGTCCCGACGCCCCGGACCTGCCAATGCCGATCGAGGTCGAATCCTCTCCGAGCATTCCCGCTGTCGTGCCGGAGGCTGCCACCTCGATGCCGGTTGATCAGCGCAGTTGGTGGCAACGATTCGCTCCGCAACTGACCACTGCTTACGCCAGCGGTGTGGGTTTGATGTTGTTGCGGCTGGCCGTCGGCCTGTGGGGTGGACGGCGGTTATGTCGCCGGGCGATTCCCGTAACGGATGGTTCACTACTCAGTGCGCTGCAGCGTCAAAGCGATGCGCTGGGACTGAAGCTGCAACCGCTGTTGGCCTATTGTGAACGCGTCACTGTGCCGACCGTTGTGGGTGTGCTCAAGCCGATGATCTTGTTGCCGGTTTCGATCGCCAGCGGGTTGTCGCCTGAGCAGATTGAATCGGTACTGGCTCACGAGCTCGCACATCTGCGGCGCTATGACCATCTCGTCAATCTGCTGCAGCGCGTGATTGAGTCGCTGCTGTTCTTTCATCCCGCCGTCTGGTGGGTTTCGCATCGAGTTCGCGAAGAGCGTGAACATTGCTGCGACGATCTGGTGATCGCGTGCGGTGCGATGCCGCTGGACTATGCGAAGTCATTGTTGCGCGTCGCGGAGCTCAGCCGGGCGTCGCGGTTGGGGCGTTCGATCTCGGCCATCAGTCTGTTGGCGACGGGCGACAAGCCGTCGAATCTGCGGCAGCGCATCGCACGCTTGTTGGGTGAATCGGCCACGCCGTCGTTGCGCCTCAGCCCGCGCGTGCTGATGTTCGCACTGTGCGCGCCGGTCATAGCGCTGCTCGCGTCACTGCAATCGGGGGCCTCGAACGCCCTGCCTGACAAGCCCCAAGAAGCTGAGGTAGCGAAGGATCTAACTCCGCGACCAGAGTCGTACGTCGCGGCACTCGCCAACGGCATGCGAGTCGAGTTCGTCGGGCTTGCGGCGATGGAACCCGACGCGAAGAACTGGTGGAAGCCGGACGGTTCACCGCTCAACGAAGTCCCCGCGCACGATAATGCCACATCCAGCGTCAGCGGACGCAAAATGCGCCGCGTCTTGATCCGCGTGCACGGCAAGCTGAGCTACCTGGATGTCGCCTCACAGGGCATGAGCACACTTCGCCGGCGGGACGATCAGGATGCGGACGGACCATTCGTGCGATTGGACGGTGGCTATTCCTACTTGCTGGGCGAGAAGACGGGGCGCATCGAGGTCGGTATCGCAACGCAACCACAGTCTGCCGTGCGGCGACTGGATGCCAAGGGTGGTGCTGCAGATGGATCTCCCGCTGCTGGCGGCATCAAGTTCGACAGCGTGGGGTTGCCTGCGTTGTGGATCTCGAAATCGAATGGGCAAGAGCAGCCTGAAACGGCTGAGCAAAAGAAAGAGAACGATCAGCGGCGAGTCCAAACGCAGGTCTTGTGGTCGGCTCCCAAGAGTCTTAGGACGTTCGATCTGGACCTGACATTGATTGACGTCGACGGCAAGGCTCACCAACCGGCTGGGCGAGGAAGTTACTTCGAGACGGACGAGGCGCGTCGGCAGCAAATCAATCGTGGGACGTTCGTCTTCGACGTGCCCATCTCGCGAGTCGCAGGCTTCGAGTACCGCACCCGCCTGTATCAGCACTGGGTCACGTTTGAGAACGTCTCATTGCAACGCGACGAGTTGACCGATGTCACCATTAAGGTCGAATCGGACGCGTCCATTGAGTCGCAACCTGTCGTTCCGCAATTGACGAAGAACTTCTCGGAAGTGTTGACCGGCCAGCAGGCTGATCAGGTGGCCTGGTCACACGATTCGCAGCAACTCTATGCAACCGGGAGTTTTCAGAAGCTCACGGTTTGGAAGCGCAGCGAATCCGGTTGGAAGCCAACGACGCTGGATCGTGAATCGTTCAAGAATTCGATCGCGGCATCCCAGAAGTCACCCTTGATGGTCGTCGGGACCAATCTGGGATCTGCCGAAGTTTGGGATGCGACGACTCAAAAGCGGCTGCAACTCTTCCGGCCGAGTCCAGAATACAGCGTGTACGCGGTCGCGATTTCGGCGGATGACAAACTGGTCGCGGCGTGTGGGACTAACGGGACGGTGTCTGTCTTTGATCGAGAGACACAGCGACCGATCATGCGTCTGGCCGAGCCGGACAACGCACGTATGGCGAGCCTCGCGTTCTCGCCCGATGGCAAGATGCTGGCCGCCATGGATCGCTATGGGTATGTCGCGCTGTGGACCATGCCCGAAGGAAAGCCATTAGCCCAGTGGCCGAAGATTGCGGGCGAAGACTGCTCGGTCTTCTGGTCGCGAGACAGCAAGCAATTAGCCGTTAGTGGTTGGGGAAGTGTGACGCTCATCGCGGCAGAGCGAGGGAGTCAGCCCAAGGTTGTGCAGGCCCCCGAGGAACTGCTGTCACGGCACCCTGATGACGAGGATCAATCTCGTAGCGGTCCTCAACCAGGCGGGATCAAGTTTGCGAGCATCCCCGCGATTTCCGCAGATCTACGGACGATTGCAAGCATTGCTCCTGATGGAAACATCGGCATCTGGGATGTGGCTCATTCAGGGGTCATTGTGAAGCTGCAGTCTCCCAATGCCGCGTTGGTCAAGGATGCTCCAGGAGGCGGCCTGCGCCATCTGACCTTCTCCCCTGACGGGCTGAACCTGGCCTGCACTACGCAGCAGGGCGACGTCGTCATCTGGCAGTTGGCTCAGAACAAGATGGAAGCCGGCAAAGTACAGCCAGGCGCGGCGGTCGATCCTGAGAAGGCCACTGTCGATCCAACCAAGCCAGCTGCGCAGCCGGCAGCCACCAGCGCACCGCCGAAGGGACTGGAGTTCCTCGCGCCGTATCCAAAACTGCATGGCTTGTCGCTCGACATGACCGAGCCGCAGTTCCTGGAGATCGTCAAGCAGCAGGAGTTGAAGACTCGCAAGACCGGGGAAGGAGACACGACCGCGTATCACATGGGACTCGGTGATGGACTCACGCTGATCGTTATGTTTCGCAATGACGGCACTTGCAGAGGTATTCAACGAATTCGCGGCGAAGAGCAGGAGAAGCCGCCGGTGATTGGTGCGGTGATTCAGTTGAACCCGCTGCCGGTCGTGGGCGATTTCTCGAAGGTCGATGATCCCGATGTGTTGCTCGATCAGCTGGCGAAAGCCCCGTTGCCTAGTCTGGCGCCGCAGTCTGGTGGTGGCTTCTTTCAGCAAGACGGAGCACCGCCACAAGCGATGTATGTCAGCCTTTGGGAAAACCAATACGCTGGCAATGACAAGCTCGATCCACGCATCCGCCGATTGATTGAGTTAGGAGACCGCGCCGCTCTGCGAGTTCTTCAACGCTTGAACGGTTTAGCAGCATCGGATGCCTTGGCGACGCACTTGACGCTCGTGCTGCGATCGGCCGGGACGACCGAGTCCGTCCCGGCGCTGATCATGTTGCTGAAGACCAGTCCGACTGCGCCGAACGATGGAACGCAGAATATCGATGCGTTTCAGAAAAACTTTCAGGCGAGCGTCACGCAGGTCGCCGCGACGTCGGCGCTATGGAAGCTGACTGGCCGCAAACATGTCTTCACGCCGGACCAATGGGAGAAGTGGTGGCAGTCCGTCAAACCGGACTTCGTCGTTCCGCGCGAGCGCCAGCGTCCAGAGTTTGTGTCGGGCGTCACGCTGGAACGAGTCAACTCGTTGGCGAACGATCTGGCGACCAACGAAGTGGCCGCACGCGAGCGGCTGATCTCGCTCGGACCTGCCGCGTTGCCGCATTTGCTGACGCTGCTGGCAACGGAACTCCCCAAGCCGCCATTGGACTCCGCCACGTTGGATGCGGCCAAGTTGTCGCCGCAATCGAAACGATTGGCGTGGGTCATCGACGAATTGGGAGCGACTGACAAGCTGCCAGCGAAGCTGCGTCGCGACTACTTCACACAACGATTTTCGGACGATGGCACCTATGCCGGAATGTATCCCATCGACGAGGACGCGCTGTGCCGTGCTCTCAGCCATTGCTCCTTCGCCGATTACTGCTCGGTTTTTCTGGAAGCGGACAGTCAGGGAAATGTTGCTTCGCATATGAAGCACATCAAGTGGCCGCTGGAAATCTATGCGGCGTATTGCCGCCGTTTCAGCAAGATCTCGCCGCCCAATCTCGGTGGCTGGTCCAACAATGCTCATTGGAACAAAGTCGTACCTGCCGAGGATCCTGCTGGCGAAATTGAGAGTGCGGTTCCGATCCTCTTGGTGGCATTGAAAGACGATCGCGTCGAAAGGCGGAGTTCGGCAGCCAAGCTCGCCGCCGCCATCGGCTTTTGCAGTACGGCCAAGCCCGAAACACTGATCGTCGCTCTGCGAGATGCCTGGCTGGTGGACGCCGATGAAAAGGTCCGACCTGAAATCGCCTTCGCGATGTGTCGCTTCCAAACGCCGTTCGTCGTGAAGGAAGTCACCAACGGCATGCTGTCGGATCGTCCTGAGATTGTGAGCGACTGCGCCGCATTGATGGACTGGATTCCGATCCAGCTCAACGACGAAACGCGAGCCGCGTTTGAACGTCTTGTCGAACTGACCCGTCACGAGAACGAGAAGCTTCGCAACCGAGCCGTCCGTAGCTTGCGAGGCAAAGCGGTGAAGCTGCTCAATCCGGAACTGCTCAGGCTGTCTCAAGACCAGTCTGTCGATATCCGCAAGGAATGCGCCTACGCACTGCGAGATAAGCCCGATCCCAAATTCGCCGACATCCTGTTCCAACTGGCCGACGATCCCAACGAGCAGGTACGGATCGAAGCGCTCGGGTCGATCGCCAACTTGGATCATCCCGAGTCGATGAAACGCCTGGTGCCGCATCTGCGAGACAAGAAGGTGCAGGGCTACGCGGTCTCGGCCCTCGCCAGCATGGGAGGGAAAGACGCCTTGCCGCTGCTGATGAGTGAACTCGATGTCGGCAACGATGTCGGCGGCATGGTCTACCAGCACCTCCGTCGTCTTACCGGCGAGACGTTTGAAGGCAAACCTGAACCGTGGCTCGCCTGGTGGAAGCAACAGAAAGCAGCGCCGAAGCCCGACAAGGACCCAGCGGCGAGCTCTCTACCCGACGGCCTCGAATTTCTGAGGCCCTATCCGAAGCTGCATGGCTTGTCGCTCAACATGACCGAGCCGCAGCTTTTGGAGATCATCAAGCAGCAGGAGTTGAAGACTCGCAAGACGGTCTCCGGCCAGAAGGTCACGCATCACATCGGACTCGGTGACGATCACACGCTGCTCGTCGTGTTCGACAAAGAAGGGAAGTGCAGCGGCATTCAACGAGTGCGTGGGGAGAAGAAGACTCCCGAAGACGTCGCAGCAATTCAGGGCGTAGTTCTTTCCGTTGACGAGAATCGCGGCCTCGCAGTGATCAGCCTTGGTGAAGCGGATACCGTCAAAAACTTCTTGAGGTTTGAAGTCCGTGCAAAAGCATTGGTTCGCAATTCAGCAGTTCAGCCAGTCGTGAAGGGGATCGTCGAAGTTGTCCATGTCGAGCAGAACAGGTCGGAAGTTCGCATCATCAAACAAAACGCAGCCAACAAGATCGTTGAGGGTGACGACGTCATCCCGGTCCTCGAAAAACCGAGCGAGTTTAATGGGCATGCTGAGCTACGAACCTTGAAGAAGCCGGCGGTGCTGTTGCCGGATCATTGGATCATGCAGGCGGTCGGGTTTGATAACGGTGGGAAAGAACTGGTGACGGCTTCCAATCAGAGCTTCATCACAATTCGGCGGTGGGACATTGTCGGCATGAAGTTGATCAGTGAGATCAAGCTGCAAGGCGACAAGCATGGGCGAGCGGTTCATCCGAGGACGTTCAAGTTGTCGGGCGATCGGCGGCAAGTCGTCGGGGCGACGAATGCTTATGTCGGTATTTGGGACGCGACAACCGGCAAGCTGCTCAAGCAACTGCCGTTCGCGCCCAAGGACGGCATCTATACCTGTGAGATCGACCAGCTGGATTGCACTGCGGATCTGTCGTTGATCGTCGGGCATCGAGCACAGGTCGGACGCCTAACACTGTCTTACGACGCGCACGTCCTTGTTTGGGATGGAGCCACTGGCAACGTCTTGCAAACCGTCATCGACAAAGGTGCAACGGACTTGAAGGCCATTGATCTGTCGACGGATGGGAAACGACTCGTCACGACCAACGGCGGTGGAGCGAAGATTTGGGAGACGAGCACCGGTCAGTTGCTGCGTTCTATTCCGAATGACAACACGGGCCGAAAGCACTCTGAGCCTGATGTCTCCAGCCAGTACACCAGCCATGTTTGGAGCGTGCAGTTCTCGCCCGATGGCCAGCAGGTCGCGATGGGCGACATCCTGGGCGTGAAGTTGTTGGACACGACTTCGGGCAAGCTGCTGCAACAACTCGAAGGACCGTATCGCTACAGCAGTAGTGGGAGTCCGGGTTTGGTCCTCTCGAAAGATGGCCAGTGGCTCGCGCGGCTCGGCACGCAGGAGAAAGTTGGTGTTGATGGGGACAAGCACCGCTATGTCGTGCCGGTCTGGTCGACGCGAACCGGCGCGAGACTTTTCGAGCTGCACACTGAAGCCAATGACGCCGCGTTCTCTGACGATGGCCAACGCCTGGCCGTTGTGTTCTCTGACATGCAGCAGGCTCTCTCAGTGTGGACGTTGAGTGGCGATGCGGCCAACGTTGAACAAACCGCCGGACCTGGACCTCATTCGCGGCAAGATCGAGTCGAAGAGAACGGTCACTACGTCGGCAAGACCGCGGCCGAGTTCATCGACAAGTTCAAGCCTGTCTGGGGCGACACGAAGCACGGCCTCCAATATGGGATCGCGTTGACGAAGCCTCAGCGCCAGTTCCGCAGCGGCGAACGAGTGCCGCTGGTCGTCTTCTTTCGCAACACCAGCGACAAGCCCATCAAGTTCAATACGGCTCCCGACTTCTTTGGCAACGTGCCGAAGGTTGTCAACGCCCAGGGCGAGCCGATCGCGTTGGAAAACATCCCGCTGCTGGGACGCATCCCGCACTACCACGAGAAGCTTGAACCGGGTGAAGCACTTGGCCCGTTCTACCTCGGCTTCGGACTCGGTGAGAACCCGCGCCCCGGTCAACAGCACTGGCATCCGTATTTCAAGACCCCCGCTGCAGGCCAATACAAACTGACGCATTCGGTCTGGATCAACGTCGTGAGTCCGCAAGACGGCGAACCGGTGCAACGTGATGAGATCGTCACTGGGCAGATTGATTTTGAGATCATCAACGGCGGTTAACCGGAGGCTGCGGCGAGAATCAACCAGGGCGCCGCAGCAGGTCCCTCACCTGCCTTCACCGGCCACTGAAGCTGCTACCGCTTCTTGACGCTCCACATTCAGCCCTTGCACAATCGCGGGAATGCTTCGTCTCTCATTCAAGCTGAGCCCCGATCTCAAAGCTGGTGGCCATGCACGCATCAACAACGCTCAGGAAGCTGGTTCTGGCGGCAGTGATCGTCTGCATGGGGTGCGCGACTTCGGCGGTTGCCACAGACTGGACGATCGGACGTGCGCCGCATCAAGTGGGCTTTCAAGACTGGACGATGCATCAGGTTGATTCACGCGATCCTGATACGATCCCGCCTTCCACACAGGTCTTATGCGGCTTCGTTCGTTTTTCGGTACCACTCCCGTTCTGGGCCACCGTTTCGATTGCGGCTGCAATGCCCCTATGCGGAGTCGTCGCCGTGTTCCTGATCGCTTCCTGGTTTTCCCGCCGCCGTCAGGATGAGGCTACTGCTTGAGCCCGGTGCCATCGCATCGTGGGGCAGCGCGGTAGATTTTTGATCCAGACGTTGGCGTAAAGCCGCCCGCGTGTTGATGCTGCGTCATCCAGAGCAGCAGGTACAGTCCTCGCCAGTGCAGGAAAACCCTTTTCACGCTCCCAAGACGAGTTCCGCAACCTGCATCACCTGGATTGCCCGGGCGCTACTTGGCCTTGGGATCCAAGCTGGAAACATTTGATTCGGCAGTTCAAAAACTGCGACGTTGCTCACACTGGCAACTGGCTTCGCCGATCAAATGCTCTAAAAGCTACAGGCACGACGTTTGATTCGATCTTCGAAAGTCCGAAATGCGCACAAGTAAGCGTTTTCGAACAGAAAACAGACAGCCTGTTCACTTCAGCGCCAAGATTGAGGCACTCGAGTCACGTCTGGTGTTGTCTGCCGATGGTGGCTCGCAGGAGCCGTCCGATCCTCCCATTCCGGTGATCGAACTGCCTCCCGACCAGCCCGTCACCGTGACCGGCACACTTGCCGATATCGGTGACGAAGACTCATACCGGCTCCAGGTGGCCGCTGATGGATTTATCCGAGTTGCCCAGAGTCCCAATTCTTCCATCGGGCTGGTGGCTAACGTTCTGGCGGAAGACGGCACCGAAGTGGCCCCGCTGCAGCTTCTCTCCAGCACACCGCTCACCGTGCGTGGGGTCCCGAATCAGCCGCTGTTCCTGCATGTCAGCCCGATCGAATCTGAAGGCGACTACGAGCTGATCATTGAGTCCCGGACAGATGATGTTGGCCCGGCCGGTCTCGACGTAACTCCGAACGACGCTGGCCTGTTCGAGTTTCTCGGATCGATTCAGGCTGAAGCGGAAACGGATGTGTTTCATCTGCAGCCTGATGTTAACTCCACACTGCTGATCTCTCTCGATGCCGAAGATCTGTTCCTTGATCCGGTGCTTACGGTGGTGGATCGAACCACTGGGGAACAACTCGGATTCAACGACGACGGCGATGGATTGAACAGCCGACTCAACATCACGGTCGCCGCGCATCAGTCGGTTTCGATCATCGCCGCGGGGTTCAGAACGGCAATTGGCGACTATCGACTGCGTGTTGTCCAGCAGCAGGATATTGGCGACACGCCCGAAACGGCTAAGCCATTACCGATTGTTGCCGGCATCGGCACGGTCGATTCCGAATTGGGTGCGGTCCCGTCCGGATTTGATCGCGATTTTTTCAGTATTATCGCTCCGAGTGATGGCCTGATCCGCGTCTCTGTGGATCAGCGCGATGGATTTAATCTCCTCGACTCCCTGGTTGCTGTCCGGAATCAGTCCGGTGAGATAATTGCAATCAACGATGACCGGATTCCACTGGCCGCCACCGGAAGCCTCGTCGAATTCAATGCCCGGCAAGGTGAACGATATACGATCGAAGTGCGTCCGTTTGATATTGTTACTGCGTTTCCCGTGGGAGATCGAACTGGCGAGTATACTCTGATTGTGGAGCAGTTTGATCAGAGCATTACTGATAGTGTCGGAAACACGTTTTCAACGGCCCAGCCGATTCCACTCAACGACGGGTTTGCGCTCGAGCGTGTATCAATCGACTATGCCGCTGATCAGGATGTTTATCAATTCACGGCACCCGCTAACGGCACGGTGATTGTCACGCATCGCAGTGTCGACGATCCGATGGCGGGCTATCTGACAATCTTCGATGACTCACCAGAGCACCGCACGATCTCCAGATCGACAGTGCCTGCCAGCCCTCACTTCAACTCAGAGCTGGAGTTTGAAGTCGAGCAAGGGAAGATGTATTACATTCGGGCCAGCGTCTATTCGTCGGAATCCAGCGAAAGATATGGTCAAGCAACTGGAGCCTACGGACTGGGAGTGGCCTTCAGAAATCGATCGCTGCAGACGACGACGTTTGAAACAGGTCAGCAGACTTCCCGCACCTTCTCCGAGCGGATTGATACGCCGGACGATGTTGACCAGTTCCTGATTTACGTATCACAGTCTGGTCCAGTCAGTATCGACGCACGCCAAACCGATATCTTCTCCACCGTGGATTGGATGCTGTCTGCTTTTCTGGTGGGTGACGAATTCGAGTACGCGGGACACCAGGTCCGTGACTTTGGTCTCGATCTGAATATCGAGCTGGCTGATGCACTCGCAGGTCAGTACTACCTGATTGTGGTTCAGGGCAACGGTTTTGGAGTCGGCGAGTACGCGCTGTCGATCAGTCAGCCACGGCCAGACGACCTTCCCGGTATCACGGAACTGGTCCTGGGTAACTCCGTCTCTGGAGAAATCGGCTCTAATGATGACGATTCTTTTCTGTTGAATCTGGCCCCGGGCGAGGTGGCTGAACTCATTGTGGAGCGCATCGACCAGACGTTT
>CAYLTY010000229.1:0-13643 GCA_964386705.1 uncultured Planctomycetaceae bacterium | reverse complement strand
TTGGGCGAGAGAATTCGCGTTGCCTCAGCCGATGGGCAGCAACACGACGAAGTATAGGGGAATCGACCAGCACCCACGCCAGCTGACGATCTCGCTGCGAGACGAGAGGGCGACGTGATCCAAGCGCGGCAAGTGCGATCACTTTCCATATCGCGGGTCGCTGAATAGGGGATCAGGAATGCTTGCGATGACGGGTCTTTGAACGAAGCCAGTTGAACTCCGCCCACTATTGTGCTTGCTCGTTTGATTTAGGCAGCAAGTATGTGCTCACTTCTTTAGTTTCATCTCCCAAGCGTAATGGTTCGGAATGTTCATGGGACCATTGAAACGCTGCACAGCACCACCCAAGACACCATTCTTTAATTCGCCTTCCAGGGAATCAACTTGCTGGCCAGGTGTTTTCGACCTGAGGGGCTGTGATGACGCCGATAGCCGAACCCGCACCACACCAGCTCGGGGCTTATAGATTTCGATCCGGGTACTGGCCCCCACAGGTTTGTCGTCAACGAAGAACTCTCCAAAGCGAATCAGCTCGGTGATCGGGCTTCCGTTGGCTATGACCCCCGGATAGTCGCGAATTACGAACTTCAGTTTCTGTTGCGACAAAACAGTCCCTTTATCGTCGGTGAAGACTCGCGTGCCTTCCCATGTGGCGTTAGGCGCGAAGGACGCTGGACCGTTGTTAGAGTCGCTGGCAAATTTCTGGTCGAACTGCGGTTGGCTCGGCTTTCCGATTTCCTCGGCAGGCTTCCGAGTTACAAACGCGAACTCCGTCTGATCAGCAGTGCAAACCCAGCGGTCCTTCTTCCAAGTCAGCTCCCACGGCATGGCAGCTACCAATGGCGGCCTGCTGCTACCATATTGCTGAGGCGGGGTGGATGCTGCCGTTCCTGCGGGAGCGGCCTTGCCGGCTGCGGGTTTTGCGCCGGGTTCTTTTCTCAAGGGAGCTGTACTTTTCCGTGTGGCCTCGCTGTCGGGTACCGGCGACAAGGACAGTACGAGATCCGCCCCTCGTTCGCGACTCGGAACCACTTTGCCGATGTATCGCTGAATCGGAGGATCAATGGGATCGTTGCCGGTGCGAGTAATTGTGACTTCAATTCTCTGAGCCGACTTCGCGCTCGTGAACTCCAACTCGTATGTACCACTGGAGCGCGTGAACTCAGACATCCTGCTGCTTCTAGTTCCCCGATAGACGGAACCTGCTTGGCATGCTCCGAGTATATCACTGCGAACAGCTTCGACCTGTTTGGTGACTGCCTTGTGATCTTTCAGCAGGGCCTTAGCCCGCGCTTCGCCCTCCCAGCCATCGGAAGCGTTCGCACTCGCACTCGCTGCAAACTCCTTGATAGTTTGAGTTGCCAATTGAGTGCGCAAGTTCTTGTCTGCGACTGTCAGCTTCGACCAGGCACCACCGGACGACATGGCACTCAATAACTTCGTAGCCAAGTCCTCTGAATTATGCAGCAACGTGTCGCGAATCAATGCACGGTTGTCGGTGAAATCGATAACCACATTGTCTTGTCGCAGTTCATCGCTCAGCAGTGAATACTTTAGACGTACGAGCCCAGAGAACTGCGGAAATACTTGGTGTCCGAAGAGGTTATTGGCTCCATTCACATCGTCGCGCAGGCCCGCCATGGCGCGGTTTTCGAGGTTCAATCGCAGCGCTTCGGTAATAGAAAAGACCTCGTTCGTTTTCCACTCCGGCAGCCAGAAGAACTGCCGCCCGATTGCGGCCTCTGGCAAGCGGTAGTGGTAGTAGTCGATTGTCAATCCGACTCGATGCAACGTCGCGCCGGGATTGCGCAAGCTGAGATTGGGACGCGTGGGGGCTGAAGGAATATCCGGTTCTCCGCGTTTCAAACGCTCCATGCGCTCTTTCTCTCGCTCAGCGGCAGCGGCCAGGCGTTGTTTCTCATCAATGAACTTGTCGATAAACGATGACTCAAACTCTTCACGCCCCAGTTTCACTTCCAGGCGTGGTTCGGCTTGGATCGCACCAGCGAAAGGTGCGAAGCCCTTCTCCGTCAGCTTTGCTGCCGCCTTGAGCCGCAGTTGTTCGACGTCATCTTCGATCTTCATGAGTTCGCGCGCAGCAGCCTGCCTGAGTTTGAATACGGCCAATTGATGCTTTCTCTCGGCTTCCCGATTCATGAGCATGCCAATGGAGCCGTAAAAGGCAGCAGCTTCGAGAGTATGATCCTTCACTCCTCGTTCGGTGATCGTCCACCCGTGCTCTTGTCGGACCGTCGTTGTTTCCCATTGAAACGCTCCTTTTGCCGACTGATCCATGACCCAGGACATCATTTGCACGATGTTCTTGCCTGGCCCAGGGCGATCCTTCGTAAGTTCGTCATAGACTGCGTGCGACTTGTCGAGTTTCGCGGCGATGACAATGCAGTTCTGTGCCACCTCACGTAGATCGGAACTCGCGGCCTGTTTGCTAAGTCGATTCGCGATATCACGGTACTGGTCATTGTCGACGCTATAGAAGACACGCTCGTTCGCGCCTTGCATCACTCCATAGTGGCTTAACAATGGAGCGAGTTCTTCGGCATGGGGACGTGCGGCGACCTCCTGTGCAGCCGCATGCTGTGTGCTCACCAGCGTCCAAAGCAAACTTATCAGCGGGAACAAGAACGAGGTCGATCCAATAGTTCGTTTTGGTTTCATGAAAGATGCTCCTTCAAATGTTACGGGGCATGATTCAGCAACATCGTTACTTCACGGCCACTGTCAGTGCGCCTTGATCGGACGAAATCAGCTTCACGGTCCCCCTATTTTCAGGACCTTTGGAAACCCCGCCCAGGTTTGGTGTATAATTGTCGTTATACGGAATTCTGCATTCTTCACCTGGCGGCAAGAACGCCACGTAGAGCTTGGTGGTAGCGGTGCTTCGGCCCGCAGGAAACGTCATTTCGAAGCGCGCATTCGACAGCGGGAAGCTCGAACGATTGACAATGCGAGCCTTCCCCCCGCGAAGGGCCGTCTCTGAGACGACTTCCAGTTGAATGGTCGTGAGTTCCTTGAATCGTGCTTCACCCTTAGGGAGATCAGGGGATGTTCGCACAGTTTTCAGGTCCGCTAGACCGAGTCGTTCAATTGCGATGGCTACTTCCTCAAGAGCCTCATTCGAACGGCCCACACAGTGAGCAGCCCGTGCGAGCTGAATTCGGAAACGTGGCGAATGCCCACGAATCGGCTTGATTTCCTGAGCCAGCAGGTAACCGTCTCGCATCCGGCCATACTCACACAGAGCCCATGCCTTTTGCTCACGCAACATGCCGGTGCGATCCTGAGGATCGAATCGCAATGCGGCTTCAAGCCACGACAGCAAAACCAACGCCTTCTTGTTGTCACTCTTCTCCCAACTCTTCGTACCACGCTCAATAACGATTGCTCGCAAGCCAAGGTCAGTTGCCATACCCAAGAGCGCCGCTCGATCTTTGTCATACACTGCTCCCGGTGGCACCTGCTGTGTGAGGAGCATCATCTCGCTTGCCAGCGTAAACCACTCAGTGGCGCGTTGCGTGGGGGGCACTGAAGTCAGACTCTTCACTGCAATCACATTTGCTGCGGCAAACGGTTCGTCGCGGTTCAACAGCTTCCTGAGTTGCACGGCACGATCCTGCGTTGCCGTGAGCACTGCCTGATAGTCTTTGGCCGATTTGCGGACCTTGCGGGGATCCTCGTTGGGGAGTTCTATTAGGGAGGCTCCGAGGTGTTTGGCCAGTGCCGCGTCCAATGACTGCCGCGCTGCAGAGATCGCCGTGGCTTGACGCTGCAACGAATTACTCGTTACGCGGCGTAACACTTCGTTACCGATCCCTTCTGCTTCCGCTAATTGCTGCTGCAGCGTGATACCCACAAACAATGAGTTAATGGCGGTATTCATACCGAACTCGGACATTGCGGGGCTAAGCACGCCAGTCTCGCTGGTCTTGGTGGTGCGCGAAATGGGATCGTATTGGTTTGAATACATGGGTAGCTCGCCAACCACCATAGTCATCAGCCCCACAAACCAGCCGAGCTGCATACTGTTTTCGTTGGCCTTTTCCGCAGCAGCGACATCCCGCATCAGTTTCGCGTTTTCCCGCAACGCCTGATTCCGTTTGGTTGCCTCGTCCGAAAGCGTCTTCCACAGTCTGGGAATGTTGTCGAACGCCTCGACTGTACTGGCTTCAGCGCCCATCGCGCGTGCATGCTCGCGCTTGGCTGCGCATTCTGAAATCAGTGATTGCACTTCGGCGGAGTCGGCCGGGAACTCGGCGAGTGTCACCGCGTGATCCAGGAGTCGTCGCGCCGCAAAGGTGAGATACAGCGATTCTTCTGGCTTTGTGAAATCTGTTGGATTGAACTCTTGTCGCGGAATGCTCAGAGGTGGAAGGACTGGTGCTGTCAGCTTTGCGATCTCGGTAGTCGCAGCGGGAGTTACACTTTTATTTTCTTTAGAAGCGGGATCACTAATGGTCCAAACGTCAATATCTCCTCCTGCCGCCGTAACAAGCTGGCTGCCGTCTGGCGTGAGAGCGAGTGCTGTGATTCCATCAGGCAAGTTCGTGACGGTGGCCAGTTCGCGGCCGGTTGCGGCTTCCCAGACATGAGCGTTCTTATCCACGCCGACGGCGCTGACGCGAGCTCCGTCGGGAGTCGTCACAAGCCGTACGACGGCAGACTTCTGCCCCTGACACGTGACGATCGTCTGGCCGGACTTCGCGTCGGCAACCACGATGGATGTCGGTTCATTCTCCGCGGCTGGCTGCACCGCGAAGGCGATTCTGCTTCCATCCTTGGAGATCGCGAGTGGTAAGCGGAGTTCGGAATTCCCCAACCGAGCCTCGCAGGTGCTGATTACGGTACCTTGAGCCGCATCCAGCACTTGCACGTTGCGCCCCGTATTGACGGCCAGCGTTGTACCATTGCGTGAGAAAACCACAGGTTCCAGCCAGTCCCGAGTTGTTGACCGAGGTAGTTCGGAGCTCGATGTCGGGAGAAGAACGGTCTCCACTTTTGGCCTAGGTTTCAGTTTCGGCGGCTCAAACTTGTAGGCCAGCGATTGCGTGACACGCGGAGAGGCCACGATCAACGACAAGGACTTACCTGTGTCAGCGAAGCCACAAGCAAGGACGGATTCCGGTTTGCCCAGCGCCACGTGCAATGTCTGAATGTTGGGCTTGGCAAAGTCCCAGTAGGCGATCGGTGAGAATGTACTGATCCCATTTGACGGGACGAATTCGTATCGCGCTCCCCAGCCGACAAGGCTCTTGTTGTTTGGCGCGAAGGCAACGGCATCCAATACATGCTCTGATCGATCGGCTCTGAGTGTCTTGCCCGTTTTGAGCGTCCACACCGCAATGACGGAACCATTTTGATGAAGCGTACTACCCCCAAACAACCCTTGTTGAGCGTCACGCTGCGTGCCAACAGCGGCTAGTTGAGTCCCGTCGTCATTGAGGGTCAGATGTTGCCAAGAAATAGGATTCAAATTGCCGCCAGCGCTGGGCCGGTGCATGGTGTGTGACTTGCGCTGTATCACACGCGGGCCGTCAGCAGCGTGAGTGGCCACCGACTGGAGTACTAGTAGACCAAACAAGAACGACACGTAGTTGCGTTTCATGGCGGTTGTTCGTTTCTAGCTCGAAGCTCACCCAAGAGTCAGACGGGTGTAGCTTTGGAAGGAAGCGGCTCTAGGCCCAGGGTCTGGCCAGTCGCATGCGGGTCTTTGAATGACGCTCGAACCTTGAGGATCCGGCAGTTCATGGCCCTCAACGGGATGTTCGATGATTGCTCGCTGGCCAGTGCGCTCACTTGGATTTGGCGGACATTTTGTTTTTCGCGGCTTCGGTGCGACGCTTTGCGAAGTCCTTCTCAAACTGCTCATCAGCCACAACGTGCGGCTTATCTCCATTCAGCCACGTGGCCCCACGGCGAGTCTCTTGTTGGACACGCTTCTTCTGATAGTCTGCCAACTTCAAGACGGGGAGATCCTCCATCCAAAAGTCTTCGCCAAAAACGACTGCCTGCAGGCGCTTTCCGTACTGCAAGCGGCCACTGGGGGCGATGGGAAGCAAAACCGATTGGCGTGCCCCGAGTTTCGGGATGACGTTCATGGTCCACTGATCGAAGGCTTCGTACCACTGCATGTAAACCAGGTTCGCCGCGCCTTGATCGTTCTGCGACCGGGCATTGCCAATACCCGTGATCGCATTTACTCCAGAGTTCAAAGCAGACAGGGTTCGGTAGTTGGGATGGATCTTCACTTCTGGAGCATCGACGTCGAGGTGCGCAATAATTACCAGATTCCTGAGTTCGGTCGGCCCGCGATTCGTGATGCGATTGAATTCAATCGCACCATCTTCAATTACTTCACAAAGTAAGCGCTGATCTGCAACGGGATCAGCTTTGGAAATCTGGCGCGCCTCTGCACGCGTCTTGAGGCCATCTCGGAGCGATTGCAGCTTCTTGTTCCCCAACGCGGTGAACATGCCGCCGAACTGCCATTTCAGCTGTTCATCAATCTGCAAGTTAGTAACGAAGTCATTAGACGTCGGACGCAGTTTGGTAAGGTCCTTCGTACTAAAGGGGAACTCGTGCTTGGGTAGTTCGCGGATTGCTTCGCTAAACCACACATCAAAGAGATCCGGCTTTCCTTCGGCTTTAGCGACTTGCCAGGTGATCGAGTTGGACTTGTCGGACAAGACGCCAAGCGCGGTCGCCATCAAATGGAGCCGAACTGCGGGTCCAATGTCTTCCGGCCCGGTCTGAACGAACCGATCCAGTTGGATGGCATCGGTCGCGCTGGGCATTACGTTCGTCTTTCCCGAACGATGAAATGAGCTCAATTGCTTGAGGATCGCGAGCTCTTCGGCCCCGTAGAAGTCCGCCGCTCGTGCGACCGAAGTTGCGAAGAATGAGGTCACGATCGCAAGGAGACTAACGAGGAACTGGCTGCGGGACATTGGGTTTCGCTCCCTCTGGTAAAAAGGACTCGTGCTTGCCCAATGGCAAGTGCGTCTTCTCTTTCGCCGGGAGCCTTCGGAATCTAACGGAATCGTGAAAGTTTCTGTGGATGCCTACGTTTTTCGATCGCCAGCCGCCCGCGCCCTGTGCTGAGACAAGTTGTTGCCGTTCCCAGAATGGGCTTAATGACACGCAGATGCTGCCACTAGGAACTTGCGCCTTGGTTGGGTGCCACCCCTGCTGCAGGAGTGGCAACCTGACAGCGGTCAGCGTCCGTTCGTAGCCTTGAGACCCGCTACTGCGCTGGCGATTTCCCCTCGGTTGCGGCCATCGGTGCAGGCAGTCCTTCCCACAGTACCTTGCCATCGGGGGCGGTAACCTTGAAGTTGCGAAAGCGAGCGCGGCCAGCACCGATTCCCACTCCGACCCCGCCGCGTGGATGGGTGCCGGTCGCTCCGGTTAGGCGCGCCTGGTCGTTGATGAAGACGTCAGCCCGATCACCTCGGACGCGAATTCGAACGGAAACCCACTCCTTCTGAGGCATGGCCCACGGCACTCCAGCGAGCCCGCTCCAGACACCGTTGGTCCACAGGTCCGCACCTAAATACCCATTCCCAAATGAGCCCAGAGTGATTTGTCGAGTGTTTTGCTTGTCGACGCAGTGGTAGTACAAGAATACGTCCCCTCGACCTTCTTCTTGCAGGCATTCAACCTGAAAGTCGAGATCATTCCATTCTGCCTCCCCAAAACGGACTTGGTATCCAGCACCGGGCGATTGGCAAACCAGCGTCTCGTTTTCAATCCGCCAGGAGCCTTCACCTTCCGCCTTCGCCTTTGATGCCATGGGCGGCGTCTTCGGAAGCGAGGTTTCAATCTCGCAATCTGGCAGGGCTGCCAACAGCTTGGCGATGCCAGCACCAGTAACATTGGTGTGCTTCAAGTTCACATGCCGGAGTGTCTTAATTTCGGCTAGGTGGGTCAGCCCCTGATCGGTGATGTTGTTGTATGTCAGACCCAGCGTTCGGAGCTTGGTGAGGTTTTTGAGATGTGCTAACTCTTCATTTTTCAGTTCGACGTTTTGCAGATTCAGTGAAACAACATCCGCAAAGCCGCCAGGATTTTTGAACGCGCTCCCACCGATCGGCATGTCGAGCAGGCCCAGTTGCCCGATGCGCTTGCCTTTGATCAGTTCTCCAATTCGCATTAAGCCCGTCGCTGTGAGCGGCGACAATCGGATGTAAATCGCGTTCTCCACTCCCGGAAAGTCTTTGAAGCCGTCTACATCGCCATCGCTCAGCGACTTTTGACTCGTGCCACTCAGATTAAAAGACACGATGTTTGGAATCGCTCCTATGGGGAGGGAACTCGCAGACTTGATGGGCTCTCCGCCGCCCGGCGGAAGCACGAGTCCTTCGAGCGAGTGAACCCAAGCCGCAAACCGTCGAGAGGCGTCATCGCTCGCCACGGGTGGTCCCTGATTGAGTCCCGTCTTGCTCTCAGGAGGTCTTGGCGATTCGTTCATCGCCACCGTCTTCTCAACGGTGATGCGAATCGGCGGCTGGCCCGGACGGGAAATTGTGAATTTTTCGGCGGAGAGCTTGAGGCCGTTCCTCTTATTGACCAACTCAATGCCGTAGTCGCCGACCTCAAGCTGCAGTTCACGATCCTTGGTTCGATCAAGAATTGTGGCACCGTTCCGCGTGACGCGTAGTTCGACGTTCTCGTCGTCGGTCTCGATAAGCAGCGTGCCTCGGGCCGTGTCGACGCGTACCCGCAGCGAATTCAGCCCGGCTCCCAAACCGATAAGTCCGAGGATAATACCCACTATTGCCAAGATGTGGCGTGAGCGGCCTGTTAGCGGCGAGACTCGCCGAAGCGAAGTTGGCAAAGTTTGGGTCAAGTTACTGTCGTTCGCGTGCTCATTCTCCGGCGACGGCCGACTCAAATCTGGAGGCATCAGGTCGGAAGTGCTGTCTGCGACAGCAGCGCTCCCATCGCAGCTGTCAGAGTTGGCCGTGGCCGTTGAGTCCCTTGCTTCCGAATCACTTGGAGGTTGACGCAGCTCACTTTTGATCGCGCGAAGTTCTTGAATGACATCCAGCGCGGTGGGCGGACGAAGCGCTGCGTCTTTCATTAACAAAGACATGATGAACCGAGAAAGCCGGGCCGGGATCACCGGAACCAGCGTGCTTGGGTCTGCCGGAATGTCGCGGGCCAGCGACATCAGAATCGCCATCGTGTTCGAACCGCGAAATGGCTGCTGTAAGGTCACCATCTCGTACATGACAGCGCCGAGACTAAAGAGGTCGCTTCGCGCATCCACTTCCTGCCCGGAGGCTTGCTCGGGTGACATATAGGCTGGCGTGCCGACGAGTGCTCCAAATTGAGTTAACACCGTCGCGGATTCGCCTGTATGAGCGAGTCCAAAGTCCAGCAGCTTCGCTCGCACGGTGTTCGTGGCAGAATCTGCTGCCGAGGACGGCTTCAGTTTTTCGAGCCACAGATTGCCGGGTTTGATATCTCGATGGACTAGAGCTTTAGCATGTACCGCTGCTAACCCCGTCGCAATCTGACGCGAGAGATGCAGCACCTCTTCAATTGAGAACGGCCCCCGTTTAAGACGCCGTTCTAACGATTCACCCCGCAAGCATTCCATCGCCATATACGGTATGAGCCCCATTGGGGTCTGCACTTCTCCAATCGCGAAGATCGAGACGACATGATCAGATCGCACTGCGGCAGTGGCTCGTGCTTCACGTTGAAATCGGGCCGCAACTTCGGGATGACTCGCATACTCGGGACGCATCAGCTTCAAGGCGAACTTTCGTCCCAACGAAGCATCCTCTGCCAACAAGACGACACCCATCCCGCCTTGTCCCAGCAGTTTCAAGATCCGGTATGGCCCCAAAGAGCCCAGTTCCTTCGGCGCCGTGGGTGGAGTCAGAAGTCGGCGAAAGTCATGAAACCCATCGACGGCAGGTAACTGTGGGACCTGAGTGCAGTCTGCTGAACCGCTGATCGTGGCGACGCGGACCGGCAAACTTGCGAGCTTGTCCTGAATTCGTCTCAGTGCCTCAGGCAACGGCACAGCCTGGTGAGCCGCTTGCCGGACGGATGAGGAAAAGGAGTCATCGGCGGGCAGAACTTCGAGCAGATGCACACACGAATCACACTCCGCCAGGTGTTCTGCGATTTCATCGGCCAACGGGTCCTGGAGCTCTCCGTGAACCAACAATGCCAGTTGTTGGGCGGACGGGCATCGACGTTGGGGCATGAAAGTTCCTTGAGGTTGATCAGTCAGAGATTCCTTTGCTTTTCCACTACGCAACTGGGCTGCATCGGACGGAGCATTGTAAGCCTGAACTTCCGCGGACCGCGCAGGTTGGAACCGCCGCGTTGCAATCTTGGTAATTCCCATTCGATTGAGGACTGCAGATCGTTGTGGATGTCTTACGGGCTAGGTGCCTCGCTTCTATCCAAATCGTGTCAGAATTCCGGAAGTTGCTCCGCAACTCAGTCCAAAAAGTCTGAAAGCCTCTCCTTAAGAAGCCGCAAGACCCGTCCTTTCGCAACATATACCGATCCTGGAGCAAGACCTAATTCTGTGGCCACATCGGCTACGGGACGGCCGTTGATGAAGTGCTCCCAAAAAGCACCCCAGGTCTGATCGGAGAATTCAGATCGAACGATTTCCAGGGCGCGAGCCGTAAGTGAGGCGCGATACTCGGCATCGTCTAAGAGCGGCAAATCCGGCGCAACGAGCGAGATATTCGAGTCGAGACTTACGGGCTGACGGCGGCGCTTCTGGTCGAGGGCTCGGCGTTTGAGAATGGTCCACAACCAGGCTCGAAAGCTGCGCTGAGGGTCGTATTTGAAACGCGGCAGTTCCTTGTACAGGACAAGAAACACATCTTGGATTAGATCACCAGCATCTTGCTCCGCGAGCTTGAGGCGTCCGACCCATTGCCACATCAATGGCAGCAGCAAGTCTACGAACTCCCGCCAGGCGACGGGATCATTGCCTGAGCAAACTCTCTGCAGCAGGCTGACAGGAGTGGCATTCAATCGTATTCCCTTCGCATCGGCCCAGCTTGCAATGGAATTCGTTCTTCGCGTGGAGTTCTGGCAGAAACCATAGAATCTGCAGAACGATGAAGTGTACAGATTGCTGTCTTCCGAGCTAATCCTCAAGAGCTTGAGACAACCTCGATGTGAGAGCGAGAGGAGATTTTGATGGCATGGAAGTTCAAGACCGATTAAGCGTGGATGTTCTTTGAAAGCGTGAGCCTCATGAAGGTCTCGCCACGGCGCAGAGCGGCGAGCCTCGAGAGGGCCGCCTCGAACAGGAAGCAAACAGAGAGCTTCAGCCGGGCGACGAAGACGGCGCGATGCCTCAATGGGCAGCCTTCTATTGTCGTGCTTTTTGGGATTGCCCGCCGGACTTCGGAGCTGGCTCGACAGAGATACCAGGTCCGTAATCGTCGCCGGCCACGCTCTTCAATGCGGACGCCTTCCATCTCCCCGGAAGGGACCTTCTTCGAAACAATGCGCGCCTTTTTCGGGGGCGTCGATTTGACGCAACCTGCTTTGGCGTCGTCCTTTCGAGTTTTCCACGTACCCGGTAGGGGTGGTCGAACGGAAGGGACCCTCTTCGAACTCGCGATCAACGTATTAACTGCCCGTCAAGGGACCGCCCGGATGACATGATTGTAAGCGGCGAGATGAATCGCCGCCGATGTCCAGTTTTCAGGGCTTTGGGCAGCAGACCCCAACGACGCCAATCCAGTGATCGCCCAAACGGCAAGCAAAAGGCGGAATCTCACAGGCTTCTCCGATCTGGAATGCTCGACTTTGGCGGGCTCTGACGAGTTGAGCCGGCGACGAGTGGTCGTCCATGTTTTGCCCAGACGACCACAAGAGCGATCAGAGGCTACGCTCCATGACTCGGAGAAGCAATTTCACATGTGAAACAACGCTTAACACATGGCTGCTTGATTGAAACTTGCCCGCGAAGCCACGACATATCGCAGCTTCGCGGCCCCGACGTACTGCATGGTCACACGCGATCCCTCTCAAGAATCTTATCACGCAGGCGGTGAGCTAATTCGCTCGTGCTGGCAGCCACAAAGCGGATGCGCGAAGATTCGTAGAAGTCGGTCGAAGCGAAATCGTTTTTGATGGCTTCCTCAATCGCCGGGTGAGGATGTCTGTCGATTTCCAGTCCGGTATCTAGATCGAGAACCGTCCCGCCCGCGCCCTGGCAAATGTCGATCCCAGGAAAGGCATCAAGTATCAAGCGAAAGCCCTTCTTAATCTCCACGCTGGCGTGAAGCAGTCCTTCAGCTACGAAAGTGCATCCTCTGCTTCCTCCGAGTGAGAGTACCTCGGACACACAAACATCGTCTGTTTCGGCATCATATGGGGCAAACAACGATCCAGATTCGAGAGCGGCCGTCTTGATGCGATAAGGCTTGCCCATGTAGGTGCACAGTGAAATTGCATCACGTTCGAAATGGATATCAGGGATCAGGTTGAGATTGGTCCCCTTTGGTTCGTAGTTCTCTCCTCGCTCATTTCGATTGACGATGTCACTGACCGCTAACGGGGCGCGGTCCAAGTACATCGCTTGCGATGGCTGGCTGAGAACTCGCCAGTATTGGGTAAACCTCACCAAGTCTCCTGCTACCGAACCAATGAACCCCACACTTTCCAAGTACAGGGATACAAGCACCATGCCCCCGATATGACGCACCGCGGCGCTCGTGTCGTCGCAGGAGTCGACGAAGAGCACTAGCCGCAGCGTGCCCGGACCACCGTCACGCAGCACAGTTCTTTCTCCCTCTTCGTCGATCAAGATCACGGTCAGATTCTTGAATGGTCCATTTGGATCGTTCAGCGCAAGGCGTAACGACGCTTTGAACGCTTCGGAGGTCGCATGATCTACAGCCTTAGTCTTATCTTTTGACAATGGCTGATCCGTGATCTTCGTGGTCTTAGTCTTCACGTGCCCTGCAACGTGAGGACGTCGCAGAACTTTGATTGCTACGTTCATGCAATCCGAGACCGCGGCGCGGACTACCTCGACGGCATGGGCAACTTGGTCTTCTGGGATTGGCAGTTCAGCGCTGAGCATCAGAGCGTCGAGGAACTTTCGGTACTCCACAACCAGTTCGTCGTCGGGACCAGGACACTCCTCAGGCGTTTCCATTCGCCGAACTTGACGGTCGCTTGTGTTCAACGCAGTTGCCACGGCCTTCTGTGACAATCCACTTGCCATTCGCTTCTGTTTCAACTGTGCGGCCAAAGACATGGTTTTCTCCTCGCGTCACTTAGGGACGTTCTTTAGGAAGTCGTGCCACTCCCAACAATTGAGAAGCAGCTACGCGAGATGTTCTGCCCGGCCGGATTGATGCCGATAAGGCGGCACAAGCGGCAAAATAGCGGACAAACTCTGCCTGCCCAAAATCGCCTGTCGCCTTATTCCGCGTGATCTTCGATTGGCTCGCTGAATCAAGGTCCTGACGGTCAAGCTCTACCATAAATTAGTGCGGTGCCTAATCGATTGATTGACGATGGCCATACTTCGCCGGCTCGTCTCTCCTTCACATCTTCGCCCCCCATCGCAAACTGAGGTGCTGACGGTTTCAGGGACAGGTCATTCTCTTATTCTGAGAGATGAA
>CAYLTY010000228.1:0-13661 GCA_964386705.1 uncultured Planctomycetaceae bacterium | reverse complement strand
CCTGTCAGCAAAGTTGGCGAGCACGTCGAAGGCATCGACGCCGGGGAAGTCGATGTCGAAGATCGCAACGTCCGGCTGCGTGTCGAGCAGCATCTGTGCGCCTGCCTGTGCGGTCGACGCAGTGCCCACAATTTCAATGTCCGCATGTAACTCAATCAGAGTCTTCAGTGCCTCCAATACCATCTGGTGGTCGTCAACGAGCATAACTCGAATAGGCCCTGGAAGCATGAACGTCTCCCGGCTGGCGGCTGACCGCCATTGAACCTGCACGTTCAAAAGCGGTCGTAATCGTAGGTGTAGTGCTCTCGGAAGCTTGGTCAGGGCTTCGGAACAATACTGGTGTATGCGACGGGCGGTCCGACTTTCAACACCAAACCACATGTGGTCATCGCCCGCTCGAAAAATACTCTTATGAATCGATGTGGGCGAATTGAGGCACAAACGGGCGCCGCATTACCAGAGTCCAGCTCTCGGGTCACCTGAGTTGCGGGCGGCGAACTGTTGCAGCAACTCGCGGCTGGTATCGTCCAGGTTCTTCGGAACGACGACTTTCAAGATTGCGAACTGATCACCGCGAGCCTTTGTTTTAGCGTCCAGAATGCCCTTTCCGCGCAGACGCAACTTGGTGCCACTGGACGAACCGGCAGGCACAGTGAGGCTCACCAGACCTTCGGACAATGTAGGCACATCAACTTTGGCGCCCAGAGCCGCCTCAGCGATCGAAAGAGGCACGTCAACCAGGATATTGGCCCCGTCGCGTCGGAAGTACGGATGCGAGGCGACTTGAATGCGCACCAGCAGGTCCCCGTTCGGTCCACCGCCCCTTCCCGGCTGTCCCTGACCCGCCAGACGGATGACGCTGCCTGTATCAACACCTGGCGGAACTTTCACGGTCAGCCGTTCGGTCTTCCCGTTGGAGGAGATACTCAGATCGTGATTGCCACCTTCGGCCGCCACCGTGAATGGGACCTGTATCGTGGCTTCGACGTCCTGGCCCTTCTGCTGGCGAGCTTTGCCACCGCGCCCACCACGACCAAATGCTCCGCCGCCAAAGAGGTCACCCAGATCGATCCCCCCACCGCCGAACATCTGCTCGAAATCAAACTGCTGACCACCGGCTCCGGCACCACCCCAGTTGAATCCGCCCGGCCCGCCACCCGCATGTTCAAAGGCGTGTCCGAACTGGTCGTACTTCTTCCGCTTGTCGACATCGCCGACGACGGCATAAGCCTCTTGCACTTCCTTGAAGCGCGCCTCGGCCTCCTTGTCGCCCGGCTTCACGTCCGGGTGAAATTGGCGCGACAGCTTGCGATACGCCTTTTTGATTTCGTCCGGAGAAGCACTGCGGTTCACACCGAGAACTTCGTAGTAGTCCTTAGCCATAGGTTCTGTGAGCTTCTTGGTTGCTGACTCATTCTCAAACGGTTGCGTACTGCGGGAACCGGCCCGCAGCGCGTGATTTACACGAACGCGAGGACGCAGCGTAGCCTCACGATTCTGAACCACCGATTCACAGATTCGAATCCGTTCTCAACTCGCTGCGACGGTTTCTCATCTTCGGTGATTGTCCACGCGTCTGACGTTGCTGATTGCAGAACCGGCATCATGGCAACACCATCCTGATCCTGGATGACCTTGCGGCGTTTCCTCACGGACTCTCTACGTTTTTTGAAGAGATCTCATGAAGCTGACGTTCTACGGAGCTGCGGGTGAAGTAACGGGTAGCCAGCATCTGCTGGAAATCGGCGGCCATCGCATCCTCCTCGATTGCGGTTTGTTTCAAGGACGACGTTCGGAAACGCGATCCAAAAACGAAAAGTTCCTGTGCCGTCCTCAAGATCTGGACGCCGTTATCCTGTCGCATGCGCACATCGATCACTCAGGTAATTTGCCCAGACTTGTCAGATCCGGATTCGACGGTCCAGTCTTCTGTACCGAAGCTACTGCCGACGTCGCTGAACTGATGCTCGAAGACAGCGCCCGTATCCAGATGGAAGACGTGAAGTACCTGGCGCGGCACCTTCATTCCGGACATCCTTCCATCGAACCTCTTTACGATCTCGACGACGTCAAACGTTTGCGCCGGCTGCTGGACCCGTGCCTGTATCACAAATGGTACCAGTTAGCGGATGACGTCCGGATTCGTTTCTCTGATGCCGGTCACATTCTCGGTTCAGCCATTACGGAGATCGAAGCGCACGAGAACGGTCAGATGCGACGCATCGTGTTCACCGGCGACCTGGGACGGCGCGGACTGCCGCTGCTGAGAGATCCTGAACTCGTCGAAGGCTGCGACGTGTTGATCACCGAATCAACCTATGCGGGCAAGTTTCATCCGTCGGCTTCGGACATCAAAGCCGAACTGGAACGAATTCTGCGTGAGGCGTATCAAGTCGGTGGCCGAGTCATCATTCCGGCCTTCAGTCTCGGTCGCACGCAGTTGATCGTGTACTTCCTCAATGAACTTTCGAACGAGCAACGTCTGCCGCCGATTCCGGTCTTCGTGGACAGCCCGCTCTCTCGCCGGGTTACTCAGGCTTATCGGCGTCACTTCGATGTCATGGACGAGGCCGTGCAGGAGACGCTGCGCAACGATACCGACCCGTTCGGCTTCAACAAGCTGACATACATCGAGAACCCCCAGGAGAGCATGGCCCTCAATCGCCGTGAAGGCGCATTCGTGGTCATCGCTTCCAGTGGTATGTGCGAAAGCGGTCGCGTGGTGCACCACCTCAAGCATGCGATCTCAAGGCCGGAGAACACCGTCGTCATCATGGGCTTTCAGGCTGAGCACACGCTGGGACGTCGCATCGCGGAACGGCATGAGCGCATTCGAATCTTTGATCGCGACTACCTGCTGCGTTGCCACGTTGAGAACCTCAGCGGCCTGTCAGCTCACGCAGACACCAACGACTTCCGGTGGTGGTTTGAACGGATGCACGCGACTTCGCACATCGGACAGGCATTCCTCGTGCACGGCGAAGGTGAAGCCTTGCTGGCCCAAACCAAGCTGCTGGACGAATTCTGCGACGAGCACCCGATCGTTCCCGAGCGCGGACGTGTCTACGAAATCTAGGATTTTTCATTCCGCGCTGCGTGAAAGAACTCGTTTTGTGAGACACAAAGTGTGACTCTCCGAAACGATCGCTGACTCCTGTCAAACCTTCGTGACCTGACGAGAAGTTTCGATGCATGTGGATTCGTTGACTCGCGCCGCATCTCGTGACATCCGGCCGCTTCGTGCTGTCGATGAGTGCGGACACGACGTAGGATTCGGCGTTGCGCACAACCTGTGCGCGGACTACGACCAATTCCCTGCAATCTGCATTTCGTGACAGTTCACCCGGTGTCGCCGTTCATCGAATGCGGGATTCGTCATCCGCTACTGTTTCATCATGCCGAACACACTTCAGACCTTCGGACAGATTCTGTGCCGAGTCGCCAGTTGGCGATGTGGCATGCTGGCCGTTGCCTGCCTGTTGTCATTCGGCGTGAGCGCGTGGTCTCAAGAAACTCCACGCCCGATGACGGACGTGAACGGCGAAGCCAAGAAACCGCCCGCTAAGGGCGCGGAACTGCTGGCGCCGGAAGATACCGACGTCATCCGCCTGCTGGGTGAAGACGGCAAGGTTCATACGCTGAAAGCGGGAGCCACACTGAAACGTGTGCTGGAAGAACTCGAGCGCAGCTCCAAGCCGCAGGTCGCCCTGCCGGATTCTCAGATCACGGCGATCTTGCTGGAAGGCAAAGCGGACATCGAACGTGAGAGTGTCGAACTGGATGCGACTCTGGAAGTTCAAGTCCGCACGGGGAAACCTCAAGCACGCATTCCGCTGCGTATGAATGAAGCGACTTTGCGAGCTCACAATTATGTCGGCACAGGCAAACTCACTTTTGAAGCAACAGACAAGACCACCGGGCTCGTCGTCTGGTTGAACGGCGAAGGCAGGCATCTGATCAAACTGAAGCTGGCGGTGCCGCTGAAACGCACTGCCGCAACGCAGCGGTTGCAGCTTTCACTGCCGGCCAATGTTCAAAGCCGCCTCAGTCTGGAAGTTCCCCAGTCGCGATTAACAGTCAACAAGACGAACGACTCAACCGATGTGGTGACTGAAGCCATCGACGCGAGCCGCTCGCGCATCGTCGCACACGGCTTCGGTTCGATTCTGGATCTCAGCTGGCAGGGTGCTCGTGATTCGCAACCCACGAAGCGAGAATTACAAGCGCGGACGCTGATCCTCGCCGAAGTCTTGCCGGACGGTGTGCTCTTGCAAGTAGGCCAGACCATTCGAGCAACTCAGGGCACGTTCAGTTCCGTGACCGTGCGATTGCCGACGGGCTTCAAGGTTGACGAGGTCACCGACAAGGGAGGTACTCCGCTGCAGGTCGTCACGACGACGGACGGACGCGCAAGCGTCACGCTGAGCGGCGAAACCAGCGGGCCGGTGGAACTGATCTGGCAACTGACGGGGGGACTCAGCGGCGGCGCAAAGGTAGACCTGACACCACTCAACGTGGAAGAGGCGTTGCGGCAGGACGGCATGCTGGGCGTGATTGCTCCCGAAGGTTATTCGTTGCGTGCTGTGGATACCGAGTCGAAGCAGGTGGATCGCGTTGGCGCGGTCACCTTCCGCCGCTTTGTCGAGCAGGCGTTGAAGCGGTCAGACGCGGTCGTTTCGCAAGCGTTCTCATTCGACGGTCAGTTCCGCGCCGTGTTCCAGCTGGAACGTGACGTCGCTCGCTACCGTGTCAGCCCCCGCTATGAGCTGCGTTTCAACGGCGACAATCTGGAACTGGACGCGACATTTCAAGTGCAGGTCTTCCGCGGTGCAGTGGATTCGCTGACGCTGAAGTGGCAGAACTCGCGTGCCGAAGGCTGGCAGATGGACGTCGAGTCCGACATTTTTGTCCTGCCTGAAGTCGGTGCATCGGGTGACGACGTTTCGTTGAGGTTCGGGCAGCCCATCAGCCGGTTGTCTGAACCCACTGAAATTCACGTGCGCGCACGGCGACCGATTGAGAAAGTCGGCGTCGACTTCCCGATCAATCTGCCCACGCTGCTGGCTCCGAGCCGTTCATTACCGACACTCTTGGTTCGCAACGCGGGCAACGTCGAAAGCTCCATCACTCCTCAAACGGGGACTTTACTGCGACTCACCGGCAACGACGTACCGGGCAGGAAGTCGGACACGTTTGACGTGCCGGAAAACCAACGACCGCGCCGCTATGAACTACCTTCAGAAAATGCCGCCTTCGTCGGCAAAGTGACAACTCTGCTGCAGAACGTTACCTGTGTCCCGCGCACGACGTTGGTGGTCGAAGTCGACCGCGTGCGCGTGACTCAGATCTTTGATTACAACGTGCAGTACGAACGACTCAGCCAAGTGCGACTTGTCGTTCCGACGGTGTTGACAGAACGCAGCGGCGGCTTGGGTGCTCAGTTCCTGTTCGTCAAGTCGACCGAAGATGTGCTATGGAATGTGGAAGGCGCCAACAGCGAGCACCTGACACCCACCCTGGTGGCTACGGCCGGAACTGACGGACGGCAGCTGCGCGTCCCGCTACCTACTCCAAGCTGGGGCCGCTTCCGCGTAGCGGCTCAATATACTGTGCCGCTCACAACAGCGTTGCAGGGCACCGAAGCACAGAACGTTGAAGTGCCTTTACTGACGGCGGTTGATGGCGCACCGAAAGCATCGCAGTTGCAAGTACGATCGCCCGATAACTTCACCGTGCGAGTGGAAACGGCAGCCTGGCGTCCTGAAGTCGCGCTGGAACGATTTCCGACCTGGGGTGCGGAAGGTTCGCAGTCGACGGTCAACTTGCAACTGCGAGTCAGTCCCGGCCAGGCCAGCGAAGAATTCACGGTGCGCCGTGCCGCGTTCCGTGTGCGAGTCGATCAAGGAGTGACTCAAACGCAAGCGGTCTACTGGATCGAAGGCGACGTCGCTTACCTCTCGATGGAATTGCCGCAGCGCGTTGTTCGCACGGGCTTACGGTCGTGGTGGGATGGTCATGAACTCGCCCGCGATCAAGTTCAGGCAGGGTCAGAACAGAATCAGGTGCGGTTCGATCTTTCTGCGTTGAGTCGTGCTTCGTGGCATGTGCTGGCGATTGAGTACGCAACCGAAGATGCGCCGCAGTTCAGTCTGCACAATGTCTTGCGATCCGCGACTCCCCGTTTCGCGTCCGACGTGTGGGTGGCAGAGTCACTCTGGGAACTGGTGCTGCCGTTCGACCAGCACCTGTTTGTGTATCCGTCCGGTTTGACTCCGCGCTTTCGCTGGCTGCGGAGCGGTCTGGTCTGGAGTCGCCAGGGTTCAGCTTCGCGGCATGGATTTCCCAACTGGGTTCTGGGTGACGAATCCGAGCGTCCTGAAAGTCGAGAGGGCGATCTGATTCCCGAAACATTCAGCGGTCAGAGCCCCGGCAACAGTTATGTCTTCAGTTCGTTCGGGCGACAAAACCGCATCGAATTTCAAACGATGAGTCAGCCGAGCATCGTGCTGTCTGGTGCCGGTCTGGCGTTAATGATCGCCTTCGTGCTGGTGCGCATCCCGGCCACGCGTCACGTACTGACGTTGCTGCTGCTGGGCGTCGCGATGGCGCTCGTCGGCATCTGGCACTTCGAGCCCGTGCAACTCCTGCTGCAACCGGCACTGATTGGAATCGGTCTCGCTGTCGTGGCGTCGTTACTGGAATCGCGCATCAAGCGCAATCAACAGCTCGCCTTTGTCACGTTGTCGGCACCGAGTGAGCTCGGAGTAGGCGGATCATCGCGCGAGCAACGACTGTCGCCCCAAACCAGCGACGCTGTGATGGGAACAGAATAAATGCATCAGGGTGACGTCCGATGAGTGAGACTCGGGCGACATGCTGGGCGGCGAGATGTCTTTCAGGTGCAGGGCATGATGGCAGTTCACGACACACTGACAGCGGAACACACAATGCGGCGATGCCGCATTGCAGTTGCCGCATTGTGTCTGTCGTGTCGGCTGCTGACGTTGCTCTGCTGCGGCCTGGCACTGTTCAGTTTGCTCTCTCTCGACTGCCACGCGCAGTCGGCCAAGAACATCAAACTGAATCGTGTCTTCGTACCTGCGGGAAAACCTGAAACGTGGCCTGAAGGCGATTGGGTTCCCATCTCGTCCGCGAGACTGGATGAACTGCTGGCGAATCAGTCGCGCCCCGCACCAAAGATCGTGCAGATCGATCGTGCGGAGTATCGTGCGGAACTCAATCCGCAAAAGCTGGCGCTCGTCAACGGTACGGGACAGTTGCAGTTCTCTTCGCAAGTGCCGACTGACCGATTCATATCGATCTCCCCCTGCAATGTGACGTGGTCTGCAGCACGCTGGGCTGATCCGACGGCGGAACGCCCTGTCATCGGATTTGACGACGCCGCGCAGTTGCAGGTCGCCGTACCCGCTCCGAGCAGTGAACTGCAAATGGAATGGCAGCTTGCAGGCAATCGACGGCTATCGGGCGTCGAGTTCGATTTGAAAGTCCCGCGGGCCTCATCATCTCAACTGACCGTTCTGGCCCCCTTAGGCTGGACCCTGTCGTCGAACACCGGGATCGTGACCAAGGACGCCGTTGTCAATGGCACCGCCTCCTGGATCGTGGCCTTCGGGCAACAAACCAATGTGCGGTTGATGGCAGTCTTCGATGATGAGAAGAGCCTCGTCGGCAAAGGTAACCCGAGCCTCGTCTATCAGCAGTCGCTGCTTTGGACGCTGAGCCGCGGCAGACTCGAAGGCAATCTCGATCTGACGATTGATCCGCAGTCGAACGCGAATTCGCCGATGCTGGTGACGCTGCCGAGTGAAGTACACGTCGACGCGTTATTGATTTCTGGTCGTGCTGCGACGACATCCGAGTTCACCGAAAGTGTGGCAGGAAGTCAGCGAATTTTGAGCATCAAGTTGCCGAGCCCCATGGGAGCATCGCCGCTGCCCGTCGCAATTCGGCTCAGCCAGACACTGCCAGCCGCAAGCGAGACGAGTATCGCGATTCCAGCAGTCTCGAACCCGCAATCGATCCTGATGGACGGTCGTGTTGAAGTCCGAGTGGCGTCGTCGTTCAGCCTCACCAACCATGAGAGTTCAGGCTTGCGGCAAGTTGACGTTCGGTTTGAAGAAGGCACGCAGCGGCTCATCTTCGAACAGGAACGCAAGTCGGTTTCACTTGCGCTGCGCTGGGACGAACGTGAGAAAACTCAACGTCTGGCTGCTCGCCAGTTCGTGCTCATCGATCTGGAGAACACGCCAGCGAAGTTTCATGCCGATCTGGTCATTGCATCGCAGTCCGGCGGTACGTTCCAACTGCGAGCCGTGGTGCCTCGCGTCTGGGAAGTCAGCGAAGTCTTTCAGACGGGATCTGTTTCACGGCGCGTGGAATGGACGATTGAGAATGTCGATGCCGAGCAGCATCGCCTGTTGATGACTTTCCCGGACGGGCTTCCCGAGAACAGCCCGTTGACCCTGCGAATTCAAGGGCAGTACGCCGGAGTAGCTCAGGCCAATGATTTTGCCGTCCCTGCGGCGTTGCTGGAACCGGCAACACCCACCGAGGTCATCGTCAGTGTGATTTCACCGCCAAACGGGCCAAACTTCGGACTGGTCAATGGTCGCTTTCAGCCGAACCGGGATCACTTGCTGCCGGAGCAACGTCGCTGGACTCAACTGGCGGCATTATCCGAGGACGCCAAAGCGCGCGTCTGGACGGCTCATGTCTGGACTCAACCCGGCGCTGTACGCGAAACGCGCATCCGCGCTCAAGTCGCAACCGCGGAACCAACTGCCTCGAAGCCGGAGGCTGTTAGGCCTGCGGCAACCAACCCCGGCGTGAAAACCGAAAAGGCTGTTGATCCTGCCGTCGTGTCGCCGATCTTCGATGCGCGGCTGCGATCCGATATCTCGCCGAGCGCGGGGGGCAAGGATCATCACCGACTGTCGCTGCGATTGAAGTACGCAACTCATGATGGACTGCTGCGGTTCAGCTTGCCGACGCTCGCGCAACTGCAACATGTCGAATGGAACGGCCAGCGCGTCGCCGCAACGACGGACTCGAAGGTGTATTCAGTACCGATGACGTCACCGGACGTCGGTGATGAATTGACGATTCACTACCTGCTGCCATCAGAACGAATCTTTCTCCGTGAGACTTATCGCGCCGAGCTGCCCTCGATTAAGGCGCCGGTGTTGGGTGTGACATGGGAAGTGCGTCTGCCTAGCCGCTTTTCGATTGTGAACTTCGGATCGGAATTCACTGCGGCGACACACGAGCCAGAGAACTGGCTGCGTTGGCTCTTTGGCCCGATGGCTCGCGGCAATGACGAATCCTTCTTCAATCCGTTTTCGGCTGACAGCTGGGTGCCGATCATCCGCGAGTACGATGGTCAGCCCGACGAAAGTGGTTCGGCGACCGGCTGGTCGTTCTTTCACGGCGAGGCATCAACGATGCCCGCTTCGCTGACCTTCGAAGTCTGCGATCGCCTGCGTCTGGCAGCATTTGCCTGGTTGATTCTCGTCGGCACGCTGTGCATCGGAGTGATGCTTCGAGTTTTGCAGATGGAACGCCGTACGAGCATCGCCGCAGTCTGGCTGGCGACGTGCGTGTCCGCGACCGTGCTGATTCCAGACGCGTATGCCGAGTTGATCGGTGCGACGATCGTAGGCTGCATCATCGTCTGTCTGGTGCCGCGACGGTTCGTGCGTCGCGAAGTCGTGCCAACGGGCAACTCGGCAGATCGATGGATGGCGTCAACGGTCACAATCCGCAAACTCCCGATCGCGATCCTGCTGGCGGTCGTGCTGACTCAAACAACGCAGTCTCAGGATTCGGCGACACCGCTTGAAACGATTGATGTCTTGATCGAGTTTGAGGGCGAAGCCTTCAAAGCCCCGTTGAAGACTGGCTTGGTGTTTCTCCCGGCAAAGCAGTTGGAACAGCTCGTCAAGAACTTCACTCCGACGGTCACGCCGCGTGTCTCACCGCTGGTTTGGAGCGGCGAACTGACGGGTTCCCTCAAAGATGATTTGCTCTCCGGAGAGGCAAAATTCGATGTGTGGGTTCCGCGCGCCGATGATCCTTCAAGATCATCCGGCGATAACAGCTTTACGGTGCAAATCCCCGCGCGATTTATCTCGAATCGCGACGCGTGCCTGGTAGCAGGCCTGCCGGCAGTCGTGACGCCCACAGCAGATGGCGCGGGCGTGCAACTGACCATCCCGGCTTTGACCGATCCGACCAACAAGGCCACTCCGCCGCCGCTGGCCGAGGATCGATCGCGGCCTCTTGTGCTGAGATGGCGCGCGGTGACTGTCACCATTCCACTGCGCGTGCCGCTGGTACGAATCGGCGATACCCCTTTGTGGAACTGCCCCCTGCCTCGCTGTACGCGGTGGAAACTGAATCTGGCGGTTTCAGAAGCCATCGCGGCCGGCCTGCTGATCAATGGTCCCTGGCTGCCGCATGGAGAAGAACAGGCAACCGGCGGCAGCAAAGATCCGACAGCTCAACTTGAACTCAAGGGCAACTTCGGTCCTGCCACATCTCTGAAGTTGGAAACGCTCAATGACACCGCACCGCGCGGGGCGTCTTACAAGGTTAATCTGCGATCGTTCTGCGAACTGTATGAAGCCTCACGGCGTCATCAATCGTTCGCGCACTACGTCGTGCCGCGCGGCGAAGTCGACATTGTGACATGGCGTCTGCCTGCAGGTGCAGTCGTGCAACTCGACCGCTTGCAGGCGCCGCGGCTGACGGCGACTCAACTCCGCGCGGATACGACGGGCACCTACCTGTCGCTGGAATTCAGCCCGCCGCACACGACGGACTTTGACGTCGTTATCCCGTGGCTGGTGGCGAGCGAACTCAGCGGACCTCGCACTTCGGAGCGGAGCAGCGAGCGCTACAACATCACGTGGGAAGCACCCGTGGCGCCGCAAAGTCCTGAGCGGCTGGTCGTCGTGACGCATCATCTGGCCGGTATCTCGCCCGGTCCCGGGTGGACATTGAACTCCGATCAGCCGATGACTTCATCAGCGGAAGCCGAAGAAGAGTTCCTCGCAGGATGGACGGCGGCAAACCCACCGCGCCGCCCGGTTGCGGTCGTGGACCTCAAGACGACAACGCCCACATCCTACGGCTTGATCGCGCAGTCAACGCAACGCAGCATTATCTGGCAGACGCAGATTGAGATTGATCGCGATCAAGTGGAATGGTCGATCGAAGGCGATCTCGACATCACGGGCGCCCCGACGTTTCAGCATGACCTGCAACTCGATCCGACTCTTCCGATCGAAAGCGTCTCGATCATGGAAGATGACGTTGAACGATTGAGCCACTGGTCGCGGCGAGCTGATCGGCTGACGTTGCATCTCCGCGATCGTTCTTCCGGCCGCCAGTCGATTCGCATCACGGCCCGCGAGCCATTTACCACCGGGCAGGCCCTGCGCTGGCCAGTCGTTGAACTGCCGTCCGCGCGTTTGCAGGAGCGAACGCTGGATGTCGTGCATTCGCGGACCGTGGAAGTCCAGGTCAGCGGCCTGGAACGCATCGCGACTCCCACGACGGCGACGAGTCTGTCTGACACTGACCAGTTAAGAGCCGGTTTCTTCCGCTTTCCGGAAGAAGCTGAGCCGAAGATTGTCGCTACTCCCGCGCGACTTGAAGCCAGCAGTTGGTGCGTGGGCTCGATCATCGTCGACGAAACGAAGGCGGCGGCAGTGCTGAACTTCGTGTTCGAGCCCGGCGTGGCCGAAACGACCGTTTTGCGTCTGACCGATTGGCCGGTGGCGTTGGACGAAGAACCGTCTGTGGAGTCGGAACAATCCATTGTACTCGCGCGGGTCGAAGGGGACTCCCACGCCTGGAGCATGCGTTTCGACAAGCCGATCGCCCGCCAGTTCGCAGCGCGCATCGTTGTACCGCTCATTGAACTTGAGAACATGGACGACGACATGAAGGCCCGATCGTTGCCAGCACCCATGCTGGATGGCGTGGCTCATCAAGTAACCGCCTGGCTGCAGACGGTCACCGCTGCGGCTGAAATTCCCGATATGCTGGTCAGCGAAGTTGTCGAAGCGGAACTGCGTCAGCGAAACCTCGTATCCATGGAAAGCCTGGGCGACGTCGTTGTGAACTGGAGCGCCACACCGCTGCCGATGACTCATCCGACAGAAGTTCCCGCGAGCGGTCTTGCCCTGCCGGTGATGGTTTCGCATGAACTCCGCATGGGGCATCGAGACGAAACACTCGGCATGACGACGATCATGTTTCCGAGTTCCGCAACCGTTTCGCTGGAGTTGGCGCCGGCTCTCAAGATCACCGGGCTGGCGATCAATAACCGCTCGATATCGGACGAGGATCAATGGTCATTGAACGAACCACTTCCAATTGATCGCCGGAGCCCTGTGACCGTGGCTCACGTGGTTTGGCAGCACGTCGACGGTTCAGAACCGCTGCGGATTTCACGGCGGGAAATTCTGCTCCCACAGGTTCGTACTGACCGTGAAACCGTACTGCGATTCGCAGTGTCCGGGTCTCGCAGCCGCGAGATCCTGCTAGATGCGCCGCCCGCAAACGAAGTAACGCAATCGGCCTGGCAGAGTGCCTTGCAACGCTGGCAATCAGATCCGACCCGGCAACGCATCCGCGATGCGACAGCTCTGGAATTCCTGCTCGATCAGTTGAAGGAGTCCATTCCAAGAAACTCATCTGAAACGCAGCAGATCGCGGTCTTACCGGGTCAGTCCGTGCGTTTCTGGGTGGTGGATCGTCGTGCCTCGTTGATCTTGCTGACGGTCCTGATCGCCTTGATCACCCTGCCGACGTTCGCCACTCTGGTGAAACTGCAGACCGGCGACCGGTTGGCTCAATGGCCCTTGGGATCGGGACTGGTGCTGGCAGCCACCTGGTGGATTTGTCTCGGCTGGGGTCCGGTAGGCTTCGTAGCGTTCGTGGTGATGCTGATCGTTACAAGTTTGCAGCTGTTAAAATTGCTGACTCAGCCCGAAACCAAGGTCAGTTCAGCCAGCTAGCACCGGTTCGCTGACGAGTCGTTCCCTCAGCCCCCTGCACGTGCATCAATGCTATTCGATATGAGTCGCGTTGACCGTCGCTGATGAAGATTCGGCTGCACTGGCTAGAATTCGCGACAGCTTCAAATGCGAGTTCGGCAGCTTTTCGAATCGCGCTCATGTTTGTCGGCGAAGTAAGCGGTTGGGAAGTCGCTCTGCGGGCACTCAATTCCCCCCGACTTTGGTTTCGGTAACATGCGACTCGACCCTGTGGAATGACGGCTTGAAGAAGAACAGGATCAACCCTTTATTCGTTGTGAGGAAATCAAATGAGTGGACTAACCGTGCGTCAGGATGCGTGTGAACTGGACTTCTTGTCGTTGGGCGCTCTTGTGCATCGTCTGGATCCCGGAATCATCCCCTTCCGCAAGGCGCGGTCGCTCGACATTCATGTTTCCGGTGGCGAGTACAACGTCTCCGCCAATCTGTCGGACTGCTTCGGTCTGAAGACCGGCGTCTGCACCGCGATGGTCAACTACGGCATCGGCGAACTGGTGCAGGGCCGCGTTCGCGAAATGGGCGTGAAGCCGTTCTAAAAGATGTTCGAACACGACGGCGTGCGCGGTCCGAACATCG